>JBJMNJ010000086.1:0-40828 GCA_045804325.1 Gemmatimonadaceae bacterium | reverse complement strand
GCGTCGTCGGCCACCACGCGCCCGCGGATCTCGTCGCGGGTGATGCCCCGAGCCCGCGCGACGGGGCGTGGGGTGCGCGGCGCGCGAGTCGCGAGCGGGGGCGTCGCCGCGAGCGTCGGCGCAGCGAGGAGGGCGAGCAGGAGCGTGTGCGTCAACATCACGAGAGGGTGTGAGTGTGGCGGAGCGCGGCCGGGACCGCGGTCCCAAGCTACGAAGCTACGCGCGGGAGGGCGGCTTCGCTGCGCTGTCGGGGTGATGCCGGTTGACCGCCGGCACGAGGCTTGATAGCCTCCACCGCACCAGTGGGGAGTAGCCCGTCGGGGGCGCGCGCCGCAGGACGGCCCGCCCCCGATGCCGCCGATCGTCAAGACGGGACGCGCGAGCGCCCCCGGTCGGCCGCCCGATTCGCGAGGCACGTCGGGAGCGAGACCACTACGACACGACACCAGTGCGTGGCGTAGGGGCTCGCTTCTTCGTTTCTGCCCCCGCCGGCACGCTGCACGGAGCCGCATGGCCACCAACGTCTGGTTCTGGGTGGGGTTCAACGCCTTCGTCCTCGCGATGCTCGCGCTGGACCTCGGCGTCTTCCACCGCAAGGCGCACGTCGTCCGCCCGAAGGAAGCGGGGATGTGGGTCGCCGTGTGGGCCTCGCTCGCCCTGCTGTTCGCCGCGGGGATCTGGTGGTTCCGGGACGCGCACACCGCGCTGACGTTCCTCACCGGCTACCTGATCGAGCAGTCGCTGTCGGCGGACAACATCTTCGTGATCGTGATGATATTCTCGTACTTCGGCATCCCGGAGCGCTACCAGCACCGGGTGCTGTTCTGGGGGATCATCGGCGCGCTGCTCATGCGCGGGGCGTTCATCGGCGTCGGCGCGGTGCTGCTCGAGCGCGTGCACTGGGTCATCTACGTCTTCGGCGCGCTGCTCATCATCACGGGCGTGCGCATGGCGTTCCGCCAGGACGAGTCGTTCGACGCCGAGAAGAACCCGGTGATGAGGGCGGCGCGGCGGTGGCTCCCGCTGACCCACCACTACGACGGGCAGCACTTCTTCCTGATGGAGCAGGGCCGGAAGGTCGCGACGCCCCTCTTCCTCGTGCTGCTGCTGGTCGAGTTCACCGACCTCGTCTTCGCAATCGACTCGATCCCCGCGATCTTCGCCGTCACGCGCGACCCGTTCATCGTCTACACGTCGAACGTCTTCGCCATCCTCGGCCTGCGCTCGATGTACTTCCTGCTCGCGCACGTGGTGCACAAGTTCGTGTACCTGAAGTACGGCCTGGCGGTGATCCTGTCGTTCGTCGGGCTCAAGATGGTGCTCGTGGACGTGATCCACGTGCCCATCTGGGTCTCGCTCGCCGTGATCCTCGCGACGCTGGCCCTCTCGATCGCGGCGTCGTTCCTGTTCCCGAAGAAGGAGCGGGAGACTGCGGTGAAGCCGGACGACACGACGGGCTCGATCTTCGGCATGGCCCCGCCGCGCGAGGAGGCGACGGGGGACGGCGCGGAAGGCTAGCGCGGCCGCCGCGGCCGCCGCGGCCGGCGCCGCCGCCCGCCGGCCTCAGCGCTCGGTCGCGTCCCGGATGTCGAGGAGGATCTCGAAGTAGAGCTGCTCGCGGCGGTAGGCGAAGTCGAGCGCCGCCATCTGCGCGTCGTCGCCGGTAGCCTTGGCGCGCTCGAACGCCTCGCGGTACATCTCGTCCAGGTTCGCCAGGATGCGTTCGCGGGAGCGGGACACCTTGATCCTCTTGATGGCGTTCGGGGTGAGGCGCGACGGCGCGGCGTCGTCGGCGCCGCGCTCGCGGTCCTCGCGGTCCTCGCGGTCCGCGGGATGCCCGATCCCGTCGAGCAGATACCGCCGGGCGGCGTCGAGCGCGAAGCGGCGCGAGTTCGGGAGGTCGACCATTGAATCGTGAGGACGTGTTCGCGCGCGACGAGTACCGTTGCGTCTACTGCGGCGAGGTGTTCGAGGCGGAAGAGCTCACGCTCGACCACGTCCAGCCCCGCGCGCGCGGCGGCGACCGGTCCGGTGGCAACCTAGTGACGGCCTGCGGGCCCTGCAACGTCCTCAAGGGGCACCGCCGCCTCGCGGACTTCCTCGTCGCCACCCCCTCCGCCCACGCGAACTTCCTGCGCTACGCGCGCCATGTCTGGCCCCGCCACATGCGCACGCTGGCCGAGGAGATCGCGGCACGCGAGCGGGGTCTCCCTCGGCGCGGCAAGCGCTGAGCGGCGCTGCGTGCCCCCGCCCGCGGCCCGCGGCCGCTGATCTGCAGAGGGGGCCCGTCGGCCGTGTACGCCGCTCGCGCCGCACGGGGCTCGGTAGGCAGGCCGAGGGCCGAGGGCTGTAGACCGAGGGCGGGAACCGTAGCACGGCGTCCGGTGTTATATTCGGGACAAGAAGGGGAGTAGCCACGCGGGCCAGACGTCAACAGCGCCCGTGCGGTCGGATCGTCAAGACTGCGCCGGGAGACCGGCGCACGGTCCGATCGAGTCTGCAGGAGACCAGGCGAGACCTTCGCACGCGCCGGGCGCACTGCGTCCGGGCGAGCGAGGGCTCGCCTTCTGCGCGTTCTGGACCCACGCGAACGACGGACGGAGATCGCGACGATGAACAACGTCAAGGTGTTCATGCTCATGGCCGGGATGACGGCGCTGCTCGGCGTGGTCGGGCAGGCCTTCGGCGGGCAGAGCGGGATGGTGATGGCGCTGCTCTTCGCCGGGGTGATGAATTTCGTCATGTACTGGGGCTCGTCCTCGATGGTGCTCCGCATGTACGGCGCACGGAAGGTGACGCCCGCCGAGGCTCCCGAGCTCTACCAGCTGGTGGACCGGCTGCGGCAACGCGCGGGGCTGCCGATGCCCACGGTCGCGGTCGCGCCGCACCAGCAGCCGAACGCGTTCGCGACGGGCCGCAACCCGGAGCACGCCGTGGTGTGCGTGACGGAGGGACTCGTGCAGCTCGTCGGGCGCGAGGAGCTCGAGGGCGTGATCGCGCACGAGCTCGCGCACATCAAGAACCGCGACATGCTGCTCCAGACGATGACCGCGACCCTCGCCGGCGCGGTGGCCAACCTCGCGCAGTTCGGCTTTCTCTTCGGCCGCGGCGACGACGACGAGGGCGCGAACCCCGTCGTCGCGATCGCGATGATGATCCTCGCGCCCATCGCGGCGATGATCATCCAGATGGCGATCAGCCGCCAGCGCGAGTTCAAGGCGGACGCGGTCGGCGCCCAGATCTCGGGCCGCCCCCTGGCCCTCGCCGGTGCGCTGCAGAAGCTCGACGCCTACGCGCACCGCATCCCGATGCACGTCGCCCCGGCCGCGGCCCCGCTGGCCCAGGTGAACCCGCTCTCCGCCGCCCACGGCACGGTCGGCGCGCTCGGCAAGCTCTTCTCGACGCACCCGCCGACGGCGGAGCGGGTGGCGGCGCTGCAGCGGATCGCGGTGGCGGCCGGGTGACGCGAGAAAGGAGAAAGGAGAAAGGAGACACACCCTGCCGGGATGCATCTCCTCTCGCCTCTCTCCGTTCTCTGCTCTACCGGAGTCCCCGCTCCGTGAGGAGGCGCGCGATCGCCGCGTCGTCGCGCGCGAGCGGCTCGAGCGTCGCGAGGACGTCGCGCTCCGACGCGCCCTCGCTCTCCATGAGCGGCGGCGGCATGCCGCCCTGCGACGCGCGCGGCGTCCCGGCGCGGCGGTCGACCTCGAGCACGGCCGTCACGCGAGCGGCGTCGCGCGCGCTCGTTCTCCGGATGCGCACCTCCGGCCCGTGCGGGAGGAGGCGCGAGAAGAGGATGCCGTCGGGGCTCATGCTCGTGATCGGGGGAATCGATCCCTCGCGAACCCCGCATAGTGCAGACGGCCACCGGCAGGGCGCAAGCAGCACGTGGCGGCCGGACGGCGCGCCGGCGCGGATGAGCACGCACGAATCCGCGCAGCCGCAGCCCTACGGCGTCGCGCCCAGCCGGTGGAAGACCGCCTCCTCCACCACGCGCCCGCCCTTGAGGTGCTCGACGACGATGCGCTCGAGCAGTGCCGGCGTCACGCCGGCGTACCACACGCCCTCCGGGTACACGACGACGATGGGGCCGCCGGCGCAGACGCCGAGGCACGGCGTCTCGCCGCGCTTCACGCGCCGCGGGCCGAAGAGGAGCCCCTCGCGCTCGAGCAGCGACGCGAGCGCCGAGTAGAGGGCGCGGCCGCGGCGGTCGGGCGAGCAGAAGCCGCCCGTGCACACGAGCACGTGGCGCGAGTACGCCTCCATCACCGGGCCGCGGATTCGTGCGTCGGACATGGCGCGAAAGGTAAGCCCGCGCGCGGCCGGCCGGGCCGCACAGTTCATGTTGTTTATGTTTCCCCCCATGCCCGAGCTCATCACCCACGACGGCCTCGCGCTCGTCGTCGAGCGCCCGGCGCCCGGTGCGCCGAAGCGCGCGCCCGTGCTCCTCGTGCACGGCGTCTTCGTCGGCGCGGGCTCGCTGAAGAACGCGCAGCAGGGGCTCGCCGCGCGCGGCCACGGCACCGCCGCGGTGCACCTGCGCGGCCGCTTCGGCAGCCGCCCCGTCGACGACATCGGGCGCGTCCGCATCGCCGACTTCGTCAACGACGTCATCGACGCCGCGCGCTACCTCGAGCGGGTATGCAAGCAGCCCCCCGTGCTCCTCGGCCACTCGATGGGCGGCCTCCTCGTGCAGAAGGCCGCCGAGGCCGGCGTGGGCGTCGCCGCGGTGCTCGTGTGCCCGGCCCCGCCGCGCGGCATCGTCGCGCTGACCGCGCGCATCGCGCGGCGCATGGCGCCCTACGTGCCCGCCATGCTCCTCTCACGGCCGGCGATGATGTCGCGCGAGGACGCGGACGACGTCGCGCTGAACTGCGTCCCCCCCGAGCGGCGCGCCGCCATCTACGCGGAGGACTTCGTGCGCGACAGCGGCCGCGCGCTCCGCGAGATGGCGCTCGGCGTCCCCGTGGACGCCCGGCGCGTCCACTGCCCCGTCCTCTGCCTCGCGGGGGCTGACGACCGGTTCGTCCCCGCGCGGACGGTGCAGAAGGTCGCCGCCCGCTATGGCGCGATGTACCGCGAGTACCAGGGCCACGGCCACGTGCTGTTCGAGGAGCCGGGGTGGGAGCGGCCGCTGGCCGAGACCGCGGAGTGGATCGAGGCGGTCACCGCCGGGGCCGCGGGCGCGCGGGCTGGCACATCCGCGGCGGGCGGTGGTAAATGAAGGGCGCCACGCCTGCTGGTCTCCTCCGCTCGCCTGCCGCTCGCCTGCCGCTCGCCACTCACCCATGCCGTCCGCCCCGATGTCCAGCACGTCCACCCCGAAGCTCTCCGAGCTGCGCGAGGAGATGGCGCGCAAGCGCGCCGAGGAGAAGGTCGAGGCCGACCGCATCACGCGGCGCGACCTGTTCTTCACCGCGCTCCAGTGCCTGTTCTGGTCCGCCGTCGGCCTCTTCCTCGTCGCGTGGAGCGTCCACACCACCGACCTGACGCTCGCCAAGGCGGCGTTCTTCGCGGGCCTCGGCGTCGGCAACGCGGGGATCATCTTCACCCTGCTCGGCGCGTACCGGCGGGGGGAGAGGCGGGGAGACTGGTAGTACCAGGGAGCAGGAGCGGGGTTGGTCGTTCCCTGCTCCCTGCTCCCTATCTGCGCCTGAACAGATTCCCGATGAACATCCCCGTCCCGATCGCGAACGCGGCGGAGACGAGTGGGTTCGCGCGCGCGGGGTCCGTCACGGTGCGGCGGAGCTGATCGGCCGTCTCCATCGCGCGACGGCCCACGTCCTCCGCCACGTCGGCCATGCGGGCGTTCACGATCTCCACGGCGCGCTCGGCGCGGGCGACGTTGGAGGACTGGTCTACGCCGAGCTCGTCGAGCGTCTCGAGCACCCAGGCGTAGTGCGTCGCCTCGTCGGCCGCGGCGCGGCGGAGCGTGGCGCTCATGCTCGGCGGCACGTCCACGAGGTCCGCCATGCGGCGGTACTTGTCGCGCGTCTGGCGCTCGTTGGCCTTGAAGGCGAGCAGCACCGCGCCATCGCCACCACCGAGCGCGCCCGCCGCGCCGCCGAGCGCCTGCATCGCGAGCTTGAAGGGGCCGCTCGGGAGGTGCGGGAGCTGGACCGGGATGGCGTTCAGCGAGCGGATGAGCCCGGTGAGCTCGGAGACGTGGCGCTCGTGGTCCGCGCGGAAGCGGCGCAGCGTGTCCTTGTGGCGCTCGCTGCGGAGCCCGGCGATCGCGATGTCGTACGCCTGCAGCGCGTCGTGGTCGAGCTGGAGCAGGTCGTTGAGGCGGGACGCGAGGGCGGCGGGGTCGATCTGCGTGGCGGTCGTGGTCTGCATGGGGCCTCCGGAGTCCGGGGAGCGACGAAGCAGAGCGCGGGCCAGGTCGTTGGCAGCGCCGACGCTGGCCGCCCGGGCCTCACGTCAGTGCGGCCAGGACGAGCTCGGTGACGATGAGGATCACGATCATGAGCTCCAGCGCCTCCGCGCGGGCCGCCTGCGCCTCGGCGTTGAGCATCGTGTACGCCTCCCGGATGATCCCCAGCTTGCGGTCGATCCCGCTGCGCCACGCGCGCCCGCGGAAGATCTCGATCGCCGCCGTGTAGATGCGTCCGAGGTAGACGTCGTCGGTGACCTTGAGCGAGTTCTCGACGCGCTCGACGATGTCGGTGGCGTCGGCGACGAGCGTCTGGAGGTCGGCGAGGAGCGGCGCGTAGCGCCCGCGGAAGCGCGCGATGAGCCCGCCGCGCCGCGCGGCCGCGATGCGGTCGTACATCCGCGGGAGCTCGGCGTCGAGCAGGTTGTCGTAGTAGCGGAGCTCGAGGAGCTGCGCGTTGGCGAACTCGAGCACGAACTGCACGTCCGTGTCGCCGGCCGTCGGCTCGACGACGAGCGCGTTGTCCCAGGTGACGACGGTGAGGTCGTCGGCGTAGTACGAGAAGCGGCGGGAGAGCAGCTCGCGGTGCGCGTCGCCGGAGAGCGCGCGGAACTCGTTGAGCAGCAGCGGCGCGATGTGCCCCTCGGTCAGCACGTCGGGCGGGAGCGGCGCGCCCGCGTCGTCCGCGAGCCGGTCGACGCGGTAGACGACGTAATCCTCGCGGACCGAGGCCGTTTGCGGCCGCTCGACGGCGTCGCTCGCGCGCTCCGTGACGAGCCGCAGGTGGTGCTCGAGCATCGCAGCGATGGCGGTGGCGCCGTCCACGGCCCGCCCGAAGGCCAGCCAGTCCTCCCACGGGAGCGCGGCGGGGCCGGGGATGCGCGCGCGGAGCGACACCACGCCGAACTCGAAGATGCGCGCGGAGACCTCCGCCTCGAGGCGGAAGCGTCCCACCTCGACGATCTCGTTGCCGAGGACGAGGGTGATGGGCGTGTTGCGCGTCTGGAGGGCCTGCGCCTCGCCGCGCACGGGCCGCACGCGCTCCGGGGCGCTGGCGGCCAGGAGGTCGAGCGCGCGTTCGAGGTTGACGGCGTAGCCGACGTCGAAGAGCCGGTAGACGACCGCGGAGCCGGTGACGAGCATGCGGCGAGCGCGGGCTAGCGCTTCGACTCCTGCTTGTTGTCCCCCGGCGGCGCGCGGTGCAGGTACTTCTCGACCACGTGCCCCCCGATGATGTGCTGCTCGACGATGCGCTCGGCGGCCTTCTCGTCCACGTGCGCGTACCACACGTCCTGCGGGTACACGACGACCATGGGCCCGTGGCCGCACTGGTTCATGCAGCCGGCGTGGTTCACGCGCACGACGCCCTTGAGGCCGGCGCGGTGCACGGCCTTCTTCATGGTCTCGTGCACCTCGGGGCCGCCCTGCCAGGAGCAGGTCTTTCCGGAGGTGCAGACGAAGACGTGGTGCTTGTACTGGCCCATGGGCAGGGAGCTAATCGGCTCATTGGCGGATTGCTAGAGCGGATCGCGTCCCCTCCGGCACCTCGCGCGCCGGCCGCCGCGTGCAATTCCGCCGGGCGCGCCGTAAGTTCCCCGCACACCCAATAGGCCGAGCGATGACCACCGCGACCGCAGAGCTCAAAGCCGTAGTCGAGAAGGGCTACGCCCACCCCGAGGCCCTCGTGACCACCGAGTGGCTCGCCGCGCGCCTCGGCGACCCCTCGATCCGCATCGTCGAGAGCGACGAGGACATCCTGCTCTACGACCTCGAGCACATTCCGGGCGCGCAGAAGGTCGACTGGCACGCGGACCTGAACGACCCCGTGCAGCGCGACTACGTGTCGCGCGAGCGCTTCCAGGAGCTGCTGCGCGCGAAGGGGATCGACGAGTCCACCACCGTCGTGTTCTACGGCGACAAGAACAACTGGTGGGCCGCCTACGCGTTCTGGGTGTTCGAGCTCTTCGGCTTCCGGAACAAGCGCCTCCTCGACGGCGGGCGCGCGAAGTGGCAGGCCGAGGGGCGCCCGATGACCGCGGAGGTGCCACGCTTCGCACGCACCGAGTACGTCGCCCCCGAGCGCGACGACGCCAGGATCCGCGCGTTCATGATCGACGTGCGGCAGCACCTCGCGCGGGAGGGGAAGCTCATCGACGTGCGCTCGCCGGAGGAGTTCCGCGGCGAGAAGACGCACATGGCCGAGTACCCGCAGGAGGGGGTGCTGCGCGGCGGGCACATCCCGACGGCGCGCAACGTCCCGTGGGCGCGCGCCGCGAACGCCGACGGCACCTTCAAGTCGGCCGACGAGCTGCGGGCGCTGTACGAGCGGGAGCAGGGACTCGCGCGGCACGACGACGTGATCGCCTACTGCCGCATCGGCGAGCGCAGCGCGCACACCTGGTTCGTGCTCAAGTACCTGCTCGGCTACGAGAGCGTGCGCAACTACGACGGCAGCTGGACGGAGTGGGGGAACGCGGTTCGGGCGCCCATCGAGAAGGGGGACGCGAAGTGAGCGGAGAGAGCGCGCAGGGCGGCAAGAAGCGGGACGTCCCGGCGGGCGGCACGGAGCTCGAGCGCCGCGTGCCCACCACGGACCTGTACGAGGCGGCGAAGGCGCGCGAGGGGGACCAGAACAGCGGCCCGACGGTGCTCGAGCCCGAGGCGGGCATCCCGGAGCGGCGCAGCAAGCCGCGCGACGGCGCGGACGCGGGCGAGCACGCCTCGACGCGCCCGAGCGTCACCAATGCGCGGCCCCCGCAGCTCGTGACGATCGAGTGGGAGGGCGAGCACCGGTTCGTCGGCGGCCGCGACGGCGGGCCGACGCTGCACATCGACGGCAGCGCCCCGGCGGGCCCGAGCCCCGTGGACGCGATGCTGCTCGCGATCGGGACGTGCGCGGGCTACGACGTCGTGGACATCCTCGCGAAGCAGCGCACCCCGCTCGCCTCGATGGACATCGACGTGCTCGGTGAGCGCGTGGACACCATCCCGCGCCGGCTCAAGCGCGTGCTGCTCACCTTCCGCCTCACGGGCGAGGGGATCAAGCAGGCGCAGGCCGAGCGGGCGGTGGCGCTGTCGATCGAGAAGTACTGCTCGGTGCGGCACTCCCTCCGCGAAGACATCCCGGTGGAGTGGCGCGTGGAGCTTTCCAGCTAGCGGCTCCGCGCGGCGAGCGCTGCTGACCGCTGACTGCTGAGCGCGGCGATCAGTCCAGCCGCGCCTGCTTCGCCTCCAGCACGTCCCCGGTCCGCACGAGGACGTCGAGCAGGGCCGCGGGGAGCGGCGCGTCGAGGGCGATCGCGGCGAGCGCGTCGCCGCCCGTCTCGCGGCGCGCCTGGTGGTACTCGCCGATGTTGATCCCCGCGGCGCCGATGAGCGTGCCGACGCGGCCGATGACGCCGGGCACGTCGCGATTGCGGAGGACGACGAGCGTGCCGCGCGGCGCGAGGTCGACGCGGAAGTCGTCCACGCGCACCACCCGCGGGTGCCCGTGCCCGAGGAGCGCGCCGGCCACCCGCCGCTCGCCGCCGCGCCCGGACACGCGAATCTCGACGTACTCCGCGTAGTCCTCGTGCGCGTCGTCGCGGGCGCGGCGCACGGACACGCCGCGCGCGCGCGCGAGGTGCGGCGCGTTCACGAAGTTCACCGAGCCCTCGGTCACGGCGCCCGCGAGCACGCCCACGAGCGCCGAGGCGGCGAGCGGCTCGAGCGCGCCGTCGGAGGCGCCCGCGTAGTGCACCTCGACCGCGTCCATCCCCTCCCCGCCCAGCGCGAACGCCAGCCGCCCGAGGCGCTCGGCCAGGGCGAGCAGCGGGCGGAGGCGCCGCGCCTCCTCGCCCCCGACGGTCGGCGCGTTCACCGCGCGCGAGAGGTCGCCGAGGGTGAGCGCGTCGCGCACGGCGGCGGCGATCTCGAGCGCCACGTTGCGCTGCGCCTCCGCGGTGCTCGCGCCGAGGTGCGGCGTGAGGACGACGTTGTCGAGCGCGCGGAACGGGTGGTCGGCGGGAAGCGGCTCCGCCTCGAACACGTCGAGCGCCGCCCCGCCGATGCGTCGCTCGCGCAGCGCGCGCAGCAGCGCGTCCTCGCGCACCACGCCGCCGCGCGCCGCGTTGACGAGCACCGCCGTCGGCTTCATGAGCGCGAGCTGGGCGTCGCCGATCATCCCCGCCGTGCCGTCGGTGAGCGGCACGTGCACGGAGACGGCGTCGGCGCGGCGGAGGAGCTCGTCGAGCCCCACGGGCTCCGCCTCCAGCGCGCGGGCGCGCTCCGCGCTGAGGTACGGGTCGGTGACGATCACCTTCATGCCGAAGGCGCGCGCGCGCCGCGCCACCTCGCCGCCAACGCGCCCGGCGCCGACGAGGCCGAGCGTCTTGCCCTGGAGCTCCCAGCCGCCGAAGCGGGCGCGCGCCCACTCGCCGGCGCGCATCGAGCGGTCCGCGGCGGCGACGCGCCTGACGACGGCGAGGAGGAGCGCCATCGCGAGCTCCGCGGCGGAGACCGTGTTGCCGACGGGGGCGTTGAGGACGGCGACGCCGCGCTCCGTGGCCGCGTCCACGTCGATGGTGTCCACCCCGACGCCGGCGCGGCCGATGACCTTGAGGCGCCGGTGGCGCGCGAAGGCCTCGCGCGGGATGCGCGCCGCGCTGCGCACGATCACGGCGTCCACGTCCTCGAGCGCCTCGGCGAGGGCCTCGCCCTCGAGCCCCGTGCGCTCGACGAGCTCGAACCGCGGGTCGTCGCGGAGCGGCGCGAGCCCGTCGGCGGCGATGGCGTCGGCGACCAGGACGCGGAAGCGGCGGCCCTCGGCCGGCTGCCCCCGGCCCTCGGCCGCGTCTTCGCCGTCGGCCTCCTCGCGCTGCCCCTCCGTCGTCACCCCATGAGGACCTCCGCGAGGACGCCGAGCAGCTCGTCGAGCTCCTCGACCGTGTGGTCGCCCATGTGGCCGATGCGGATGGTGCGCTCCTTCAACGCGCCGTACCCCGCGGAGATCACGTAGCCGCGCCGCTTCATCGCGTCGTTCACGCCGCCGCCGGTGAGCGGCTCGGGCAGCGTGATGCACGAGACCGTCGGCGAGCGGAAGCCCTCGGGGGCGAGGATGCCGACGGGGACGCCGCGCCCATTCATCTCCAGCACCCACGCGTGCGTGCGCTCGGCCATGGCCGCATGGCGCGCCCAGCGGCCCTCGATGGTCTCGCGGTCGATGTGCTCGACCTGCTCGCGCAGGGCGTAGAAGAGCGAGAGCGCCGGCGTGTTCGGGGTCTGGTTCTTCTCGAGATACTTCTCGAACTCGACGAGGTCGAAGTAAGTGCCGCGATCCTTCTTCTGCTTCGCCCGCTCCAGCACGCTCGGGCGGGCGACGCCGAAGGCGAGCCCGGGCGGCAGCGCGAGCGCCTTCTGCGAGCCGGTGAGCACGAAGTCGAGCTCCCACGCGTCGGTCTCGACCGGCGCGCCGGCGATGCCGGTGACGCTGTCCACGAGCAGCGCGACGTCGCCCGCCTCGTGCGCGGCCCGCGCGAGCTCGCGAATGGGCGCGAGCGCGCCGGTGGACGTCTCGGAGTGCACGACCGTCACCGCGTCGTAGTCCTTGCCGCGCAGCAGGTCGCGCAGCATCTCCGGCGTGTGCGTCTGCCCGAGCGGGACCTCGTGCGCGTCCGCGGCGAGCCCGCACGCGAGGGCGATCCGGTAGTAGCGGTCGCTGAAGGCGCCGTTGACGAGCGAGAGCACGCGCCGCCGGGCGGCGTTGCGGAGGGAGGCCTCCATGAGCCCCGTCGCGCTCGCGGACGCGATGTAGACCGGGCGCTCCGTCCGGAAGATGCGCTTCAGCCCGGGCTGCACTGCGGCGATCAGCTCTTCCATCCCCTTGCCGCGGTGCCCGATCATCGGGCGCAGCATGGCCTCGAGCACCTCGCGGCGCACCTCGGTCGGCCCGGGGAGGAAGAAGCGGCCGAAGCCGGTGCGCGTCGTGGCTCCTGCGGTCATAGAACGATGCTCTCGGCTCTCGGCCCTCGGCTCTCGGCTGCCCAACGGCCGGGAGCCGAGGGCCGAGCGCCACCTTAGGGATGCACCGGGGACCCTTCCGCGTCCAGTCCCGCGCGCCCACGCTCGTAGAGCGCGCGGCGCGCGGGGTCGCGTGGAACGTCGTCTCCCAGCGCCAGTGCGAGGACGGGGGCGAGCGACGGCGTGCGCACGACGGCGTCGGCCGCCTGCACCACCGCGTCGCGCGCCACGACGCCGGCGTAGGCGACGAAGCTGTCGACGGCGGGACGCCCCTCGAGGTCGGTCGCGCCGTCGCCGACGAGCATCGCCGGGCGCGGCATCTCGGCGCCCCAGGCGCGCAGCACCGTGAGCTTGCCGCCGGAGCGCGCGAGCGGCGACGCCTCTTCGAAGCCGGCGTACTCGCCCGCGGCGTCGAAGCGCACGTCCACGGCGGCGACGCGACGGTCCGGGACGCCGCACGCGCGCGCCGCGGCGAGCACCGCCGGCAGCAGCCCGCCGGACACCACGCGCACCTCCACGCCCTCGGCCGCGAGCGCCGTGAGCGTCTCGCGCGCGTCAGGAACGAGGGTCTCGACGTAGCGGCGGCCGAGCTGCTCCAGTGCCTCGCGCGTGGGGCGCACGAGCGCGAGCCGCCGCCCGTACACCTCCTCCAGCGGCACCGCGCCGCGCATCGCGGCGTCGGTCAGCCGCGCGATCTCCTCGCGCTGGCCGGCGGCGAGCTCGTCGATCCCCTCGATGGTGGAGAGGGTCGAGTCGCAGTCGAAGACGACGGTGCGGAAGCGGGGCACGCGGGCATAGTACAGGGAGCAGGGAGCAGGGAGCAGGGGTCGGCCGTTCCGTGCTCCCTACTCCCTGCCCTGATACCCCGCCGACCTCAGCGAGTCCATCACCCGCCGCTTCAGCTCCTCCGGGCAGGGGCAGTCCTCGCGCTGCTCGCCGAGCGCTTCGAGGAAGCGGCGCTCGAAGTCGTAGGTCGGGTGGCAGCGGCGGCAGCCCTCCAGGTGGGCGCGGATCAGGGTCACGCGGTCCGGGGTCAGCTCGCCGTCGAGGAACTCCCAGAGCTGCCGCATGGCCGCGGTGCAGTCGACCTTCTCGCAGCTCGACGAGGGCGTGTGCCGGTCACTCATCGTCGCGTCGGGCCTCGCGGTGGGGTGTGGCTGCGGCGAAGCCCGCATCGCGCGCGTACTCGAACAGGCGCTCCTGGAGGATCCGCCGGCCGCGGAAGAGGCGCGAGCGGACCGTGCCGATGGGCACGCCGAGGACCTCCGACGCCGCCTCGTACGACTGGTCCTCGAGGTCCACGAGCACCACGGCGCTCCGGAAGGGCTCCTGGAGCGCGTCGAGCGCGCCCGAGAGCGCGGGCCCGAGGTCGGCGCGCGCGAGGATGGCGTCGGCGCCGTCGCGCGCAGCGTCGGCGTGCGCCACCGCGCCGGCCAGTGCCTCGACGTCCCCGTCCTCGACCTCCACGTGCCGGCGGTCGCGCTCGCGGGCGCGCAGGAAGACGTTGCGGCAGATGGTGAAGAGCCAGCGCCGCGCGTCACTCCCCGGGACGAACGTGTCCCAGGACTTGTACGCGCGCAGGTAGGTCTCCTGCACGACGTCCTGCGCGTCCGCCTCGTTGCGCGTCAGTGAGCGCGCGAAGCGGTAGACGTCGTCCATCCACGGGAGCGCCTCGCGCTCGAAGCGGAGGTCGCGCTCGCGTCTGGCGTCGTCCGTCGGGGCCGGAACGGTGGGCGCGGTCACGTGTCTCGGATGGGGGACATGGCGGGCGACGAATCCGCCGCCGCCGCCGCCGGTTCCCGCGCGAATAACGGGCCGCGGGTCCTCCGGGGTAGTAGCTTTATCCCGGGAACCATACACTGGTCTTACAGCATCCGCTCTCGGCCCGAGAGCCCTCCATGATGAATCCTTCGCCCGCCCGCGCGGACTCCGATCTCGCGGCGCGCCGCATCGCCGAGCTCGAGGCCGAGCTCGAGGCGGCGCGCGCCGCGCTGCGCGCCGACGTGCGCACGCGCGAGGCGGCGGAGGCGGCGCGGCGGCACACCGAGGAGCGCGTGCGCGCGCTCCTCGACCGCATGGCGTACGGCATGTACCGCTCGACGCTGGACGGCCGCTTCGTCGAGGTGAACCACGCCCTCATCGCCATGCTCGGCTACGACTCGGCCGAGGAGCTCCTGCGCGTCGACATCGCGCGCGACGTGTACCGCGACGCGGACGACCGCGCGCGGCTCGTGCAGAGCTTCGGCATGCCCGGCGCGGACGTGACGCGCTGGGTGGAAGTGCGCTGGAAGCAGCGCGACGGGACGCCGCTCACGGTGCGCCTCACCGCGCGCGCGGTGCGCGAGGGCGAGCGGAAGGACGGGCTGCCGGCGTTCTTCGACGTCATCGTCGAGGACGTCACGGAGCGCAAGCGGCAGGAGGAGCTGCTGCGGCGCAGCGAGCGCATGGCGAGCCTCGGGCACACGCTCGCCGGCGTGGCGCACGAGCTCAACAACCCGCTCGCCGCCATCCGAGGCTTCGCGCAGCTCCTCCTGCGCGACGAGTGGCCGGCCGAGGAGCGGAGCGCGCTCGAGACCATCGACCACGAGGCCGCGCGCGCGGCGAAGATCGTGAAGGACCTGCTGCTCTTCGCGCGGCGGCAGGAGGGGCGGCCGCGCGAGCGCGTGGACCTGAACCGCCTCGTCGGCTACATCACCGACAGCCAGCGCTACACGCTGGAGACGCGCGGCATTCGCGTCGTGCTGGAGCTCGCGCCGCAGGTGCCGCCGCTCCTGGCGGACGCCGCGCAGCTCGAGCAGGTCGTGCTGAACCTCGTCACCAACGCGCGCCAGGCGCTGGAGTCGCAGGTGGACGACGCGGGCCCGGGCGCGGCCCGTCGCGGCGCCGCGCCGGAGATCACCGTGAGCACGGCGGTGGAGGACGGGCACGTGCTGCTCGAGGTGCGCGACAACGGGCCCGGAATCCCCGAGGCGGCGCGCTCGCGCATCTGGGACCCGTTCTTCACGACGAAGCCGGAGGGCGAGGGCACGGGGCTCGGCCTCAGCGTCGTGCACGGCATCGTCGCGGCGCACGGCGGCTCGACCGACCTCGAGACGGAGGTGGGGACGGGCACGGCCGTGCGCGTGGCGCTTCCGCTCCCCCACGATGCCGAGCACGACGCGGACGCGGACGCGCCGGTCGAGGTCGGTCGCGCCGACGGCGCGCCGACCGCCCAGCGCCCGCTGGACATCCTCGTCGTCGAGAGCGACCCGGCCTCACTCGGCTTCCTGACGCGCTACTTCACCTCGCGCGGCCACGCCGTCATGGCCGCGGCCGACGCGGCGCAGGCGGTGCGCATCGCCGAGCGGGCGCCGTTCGACGTGGTGATGGCCCCGGCGCGTCTTCCGGGAGTGGGCGGCGCCAACGTGGTGCACGCGCTCCGCTCGCTGGCGACGTGCGCGGGGAGCCGCTTCGTGCTCTCGACGGGCGAGGGGGAGCGCGAGCCGGCGCAGCGGATGGCCGAGCAGGGGCAGGTGGCGGCGGTCATCGAGCGGCCGTACGAGATCGAGGAGCTGCGCCGGGCGGTGGAGGGCTGAGCCGCCGGCCCTCGGCCCTCGGCCGCTCGCGCTGTTCGGAATTGGGACGCGCGATCCCAGTAGCGGCCACCGGCGCGCCGGCACGGACGGGGCCGCCTGAGCGAAAGTCGTTGGCGCACCACGACTTCACGGCAAGGTGCGGTGGGCACGAAACCCGCCTTTGCGAGGTGTCGTAGAACGGTCTCGTTCCCCCGTTCCCGCTCCCCGTTCCCCGCCGACCGTGGACATCGTTCGCCCGAAACAGAAGAGCAACAGGAAGTACATCCTCGGCGCCCTCGGCGTGGTCGCGCTCATCGCGACGACCGTGGCGCTGCGGAAGCTGCCGACGGCGGCGCCCTCGGTGGACCGCGCGACGCTGTGGATCGACACCGTGCGCAAGGGCACGATGAAGCGCGAGGTGCGCGCGCCGGGCACGCTGGTGCCCGAGCAGATCCGCTACGTCTCCGCCGTCACCTCGGGCCGCATCGAGGCGACGCCCGTGCGCCCCGGCGTCACCGTCGACCCGGGCACGATCCTGCTCGAGATGAGCAATCCCGACGTCCAGCTCCAGGCGCTCGAGGCCGAGCGGCAGCTCACGGCCGCCGAGGCCCAGCTGACGAGCCTGCGGACGGCGCTCGAGACCGCGCGCCTCAACCAGTCCTCGACGGTGGCGCAGATCAAGAGCCAGTACAACGAGGCCAAGCGCCAGGCCGACGTCCAGGAGAAGCTCGAGGAGCGCAAGCTCGCCTCGGCCAACGACGTCGCGAAGGCCCGCGACGCGATCAAGGAGCTCAGCGAGCGGCTCGACTTCGAGCAGCAGCGGCTCAAGATCATGACCGAGGACGTCGAGAAGCAGATCACGATGCAGAAGTCGCAGGTGGAGCGCATGCGCGCCATCGCGAAGTTCCAGAACGACCGCGTCGCCAGCATGATCGTGCGCGCCGGCGCGCCGGGCGTCCTCCAGAGCCTCGGCCAGAGCGGCCAGGGCACGATCGAGGTCGGCCAGTGGGTGAACGCCGGAACCCAGCTCGCCACGGTCGCCCAGCCGGGGCGGCTCAAGGCGGTGCTGCGCGTGCCCGAGACGCAGGCGAAGGACGTCGTCGTCGGCCAGAAGACCTCCATCGACACCCGCAACGGGATCGTCGACGGCCACGTGATGCGCGTCTTCCCGAGCGCGGAGAACGGCACCGTCACGGTCGAAGTCGCGCTGGACGGTGCGCTGCCGAAGGGCGCCCGCCCCGACCTCAGCGTCGACGGCACCATCCTCATCGAGCAGCTCAACGACGTGATGTACGTCGGGCGCCCGGCCTACGGACAGGCCGAGAGCACCGTGGGACTCTTCCGGCTCGATCCGAACGGCTCGTACGCCTCGCGCGTCAACGTCCGCCTCGGCCGCAGCTCGGTGAACACGATCGAAGTCATCCAGGGGCTCAACGTCGGCGAGAAGGTCATCATCTCCGACATGAGCCAGTGGGACAACGTCGAGCGCGTGAAACTCAAGTAGCTCCGCCCTCGTCAACCATTTCACGCGTTCCGCTGTCGAACGCGGGCGACCCCTCACACGGCCTCACCCTCAAGCCCCCCCTGCCCCATGGCCACCACCCAGAGCTCGAGCAAGCCCATGGACCTCACGCCCGGCTCGGACGCCAAGCCCCTGATCCGCCTCGACGGCATCAAGAAGGTCTTCCTGACCGACGAGGTGGAGACGCACGCGCTCAGCGAGATCCACCTCGAGATCAAGCAGGGCGAGTACGTCGCGATCGCCGGCCCCTCGGGCTGCGGCAAGACGACGCTGCTCTCGATCCTCGGGCTGCTCGACACGCCGAGCGACGGCCAGTACTACCTCGACGGGGTGCCGGTGGCGCACCTGTCGGCCGCCGAGCGCGCGCGCGTCCGCAACCGCCAGATCGGCTTCATCTTCCAGGCGTTCAACCTGATCGGCGACCTGACGGTCTACGAGAACGTCGAGCTCCCGCTCACGTACCGCGGGATGGACGGGGCGGAGCGCCGCCGGCGCGTCACCGAGGCGCTCGAGCGCGTCGGGATGTCGCACCGCATGAAGCACTACCCCTCGCAGCTCTCCGGCGGTCAGCAGCAGCGCGTGGCCGTGGCCCGCGCGGTCGCCGGCCAGCCCCTCATCCTCCTGGCCGACGAGCCGACGGGTAACCTCGACTCGACGAACGGCGAGGCGGTGATGGAGCTCCTCCGCGAGCTGCACCGCGGCGGCGCGACGATCTGCATGGTGACCCACGACGCGCGCTACGCGCAGCACGCCGAGCGGGCGATCCACCTGTTCGACGGTCGGGTGGTCGAGGAGACGTCGCCGGGCGGTCTCGGCACCGCCAACGCGGGGCACTAGCATGCGCGCCGCGCTCCGGGCGAGACTCGCCACGTTCGTCGTGATCGGCGCCGTGGTATCTCGTCCGGCGCGCGCGCAGGACCTGGCCGCGGCCGGCCGCCTCCTCGAGGAGGGGAAGGCGGCCGCCGCCCGGCCGGCCATCGCCGCGGAGTACGCGGCGAACCCGAAGGCGGGCACCTCCGCCTACTGGATGGGCCGCCTCCTCATGGAGGAGGGGAAGGACGACGACGCCGCCGACCGATTCGAGGACGCCGTGAAGGCGGACCCGAACAACTCGATGTACTACACCTGGCTCGGCCGCGCCTACGGCCGCCAGGCGCAGAAGGCGAACATACTGAAGCAGGCCTCCCTCGCCGGCAAGACGAAGGGCGCGTGGGAGAAGGCGATCGCGCTCGACCCGAACAACCTCGAGGCGCGCGACGACATCATCTCGTACTACCTCCAGGCGCCGGGCATCATGGGCGGCAGCAAGGAGAAGGCGTTCGCCGAGGTCGCGGCGATCAAGAAGCGCGACCTCGTGCGCGGCGCCCTGAAGGAGTCGCAGGTCTACCAGCGCGACAAGAACTGGGCGGGCGCCGAGCAGGCGATCGCGGCGGGGCTGGCGCAGAAGCCCGACACGATGCCCCTCGTCTACGCGCTCGGCTACCTGTACCAGAGCCAGCAGCAGTGGGACCGCGCGTTCGACCACTTCGAGCGCCGCCACAAGGCGCATCCCGAGGAGTGGGGCGCGCTGTTCCAGGTGGGCCGCACGGGCGCGATGTCCGGCCAGCGGCTCGACCGCGCCGAGCAGGCGCTCACGGCGTACCTCAAGGCCGCGCCGACGTCGAAGGAGCTGCCGCAGCCGTACGCGGCGCACTTCCGCCTCGGGCAGGTGCTCGAGCACAAGGGCGACGCCGCCCGCGCGAAGGCCGAGTACCAGACGGCCGTGCAGCTCAAGCCGGACTTCAAGCCGGCGCAGGACGCCCTGAAGAAGATCGGCGGCTAGCGGCCTCCGACCCTCACGCACAACGCATCGCCGCGACCCGCGGCGCGCCACGCCCGCGCGCCGCCCGCCCCGGGCGCGCCCGCCCTCACCGGTTCTCGCCATGCTGCAGGACGTCCGCTTCGCACTGCGCACGCTGCGCAAGAGCCCGGGCTTCACGCTGGTCGCCGTCGCCACGCTCGCGCTCGGCCTCGGCGCCGTCGCGACGATCTACAGCGCCGTCGAGGCGATGCTGCTGCGGCCGCTCCCCTTCGTGGACCAGGGGCGGCTCGTGCGCGTGTACGCCACGAAGGGCGGCGACCGGGACGTCGAGGTCTCCGACGGGCAGTTCGTCGACCTGCGCGCCAGGCAGCGCGTGTTCTCCGACGCGGCGATCTACGAGGACCGCGAGTTCAGCCTCCTCGCCGGCAGCGAGCCGGAGCACCTCAGCGGCGGGCGCGTCTCGCCGAGCCTCTTCCGGTTGCTCGGCGCGCGGCCGCTCCTCGGGCGGGCGTTCCGCGACGACGAGGAGAAGCCGGGCGCGACGCCCGTCGTGCTGCTCGGCGAGCGCGTGTGGCGCGAGCGGCTCGGCGCCGACTCGGCGGTGGTGGGCAGGACGGTGACGCTGAACGGGATCGCGCGCACGGTCGTCGGCGTGATGCCCGCGACGTTCCGCTTCCCCGAGAAGGAGGAGCTCTGGGTCCCGTACGTCATCGACCCGAAGTTCGTCTCGCACGGCAACTTCTCGTACGCGATCGTCGCGCGGCTGCGCGAGGGCGTGACGCTCGAGGCGGCCGACGCCGACGTGCGCGCCGCCGGCCGCGCGATCGAGCGCGAGCACACCGCGGAGGCGGCGGGCTGGGGGCTCACCGCCGTCGGCTACCGCGACTCGCTGCTGCCGGGCGACGTGCGCGCGATCATCCTCATCTTCTTCGGCACCGTCGGGTTCGTGCTGCTCATCGCCTGCGCGAACGTCGCCAACCTCATGCTGACGCGCGCGACGGGGCGCTCGCGCGAGATCGCGGTGCGCACCGCGCTCGGCGCCGGCCGCTGGCGCGTCGCGCGGCAGCTCGTCGTGGAGGGCGTGCTCGTCGCGCTCGCCGGCGGCGCCCTCGCGGTGCTGGTGGCCATGTGGGGGCTCGACCTCATCGTGCGGAGCATCCCCGTCGCCCTGCCCTACTGGATGACGTTCGCGGTGAACGGGAACGTCATCGCGTTCACGGCCGTCACCGCGCTCGGGACGGGCGTGCTGTTCAGCCTCGCGCCCGCGTGGCAGGCGGCCGGCGTGAGCCTGCACGAGGTGCTGAAGGAGGGCGGGCGCTCGGGCGGCTCGACGGCCCGCCGCAACCGGCTGCGCGGCGCGCTCGTCGCGTTCGAGGTCGCGCTCTCGCTCGTGCTGCTCGTCGGCGCGGCGCTGATGATCCGCAGCTTCGTCGGCCTCCAGAAGGCCGACCCGGGCTTCGACACGCGCGGCCTGCTCACGATGCGCCTCCCGCTCCAGGGCGCCCGCTACGACTCGGTGGCGGACCGGGCGCGGTACTTCGCCCGCGCCGTCGCCGCGGCCGCGGCGGTGCCGGGCGTCCGCTCCGCCGCCATCGTGAGCGCCCTGCCGCTCGGCGGCTCGAACAGCAGCAGCTCCGTCGAGCTCGAGGGGCAGGTCGTGCGCGCGGGCGAGGCCGTGTCGGTCGCGAACAAGTCGATCTGGCCGAGCTACTTCGAGACGATGCGCATCCCGCTGCTGCGCGGGCGCACGTTCACGGAGGCCGAGGCGCTCGACACCGGCGCGACGGCGGTGGTGATCAACGAGACGTTCGCGCGCCGCCACCTCGGCGGCGTGGCGGCGGCGATCGGCAGGCGGTTCCGACTCGGCAACGGGAGCCCCGACAACGACAACCCGTGGCACACGGTCGTCGGCGTGGTGCCCGAGGTGAAGCAGCGCCAGCTCAACGGCCGCTCCGAGGCGCAGATGTACTTCCCGTACGCCACCTGGGCGACGCGCGGCGCGTCCCTCGTCGTGCGCGTGGACGGCGCGCCGGGCCCGGTCGCGGCGCCGCTGCGCGCCGCCCTGCGCGGCGTGGACCCCGCCGTGCCGGTGTTCGCCGAGCACACGATGGAGGAGGTGATCCGCCTGTCGAACGCGGTGTGGCAGTCGCGGCTCTACGGCGGCATGTTCGCGGCGTTCGCCGGGATCGCGCTCTTTCTCGCGGCCATCGGCGTGTACGGCGTGATGGCGTACTCGGTGAGCGCGCGGACGCACGAGATCGGCGTGCGCATGGCGCTCGGCGCCCGCGCCGGCGACGTGCGCCGCCTCGTCGTGCGCCAGGGGATGCGCCTCGCGCTCATCGGCGTGGCGGCGGGGCTGCCGCTGGCGTTCGGCCTCGCGCGGCTGCTGTCGTCGTTCCTGTACGGCGTGACGTCGAGCGACCCGGTGACGTTCGCGGCGGTGGGGTCGGTGCTGGCGGGGACGGCGCTCCTCGCGTGCTATCTCCCCGCGCGCCGCGCCACACGGGTCGATCCGGTCGTGGCGCTCCGGAGCGAGTAGCGGCCGCCGCGATCGCCGCGCCGTCAGCCGGCAGCATCGTTCGCAGCACTTGGCAGTCCAGCCCCCAGCGGAGAGCCGCGGTATGGAGAACCTGCTACAGGACGTGCGCTTCGCGTTGCGAACGCTCTCGAAGGCCAAGGCGTTCACCGCCGTCGCGGTCATGTGCCTCGCGCTCGGCATCGGCGTGAACACGATGATCTTCTCCGTCGTGAACACGATCCTCCTGCGGCCGATGCCGTTCGAGGACCCCGAGGGGATCGTGGTGCTCCACACGAGCCACCCCAAGTTCGCGCCGCGACGCGCCAGCGTGCCCTACCCCGACTTCCAGGACTGGCAGCGCGAGGCGCGCTCCTTCTCGGCCGTCGTCGCGACCACGAGGCGGAGCCTCACGCTGGCCGACGGCGAGGAGCCGGAGCGGCTCGAGGGCGCGCCGATCTCGTGGAACGCCTTCCCGATGCTCGGCGTGAAGCCGCTGGTCGGCCGGGTGTTCCGCGAGGACGAGGACCGGCCGGGCGCGCCGGGCGCGCTCATCCTCGGCCACGAGGTGTGGAAGCGCCGCTACGCGAGCGACCCGGGGGTGATCGGGCGCTCCATCATGGTGAACGGCAAGGCGCACACGATCGTCGGCGTCATGCCCGAGCGCTTCAAGTTCCCGTTCGCGGCCGAGGCGTGGGTGCCGCTCGCGCCCGTCGCGAACGACGGCAAGCGCGGGAGCCGCGACCTCGAGGTGTGGGCGCGCCTCAAGCCCGGCGTGACGCTCGGCCAGGCGCGACTCGAGCTCGCGGCCATCGCGAAGCGCCTCGCCGAGCAGTACCCCGAGACCAACCGCGAGTGGAGCGCGGGGGGCCGGCCGGTGCGCGAGTACTACACGCCGGAGGACGTGCAGCTCGTCGTCCTCACGATGATGGGCGCGGTGACGTTCGTGCTCCTGATCGCCTGCGCCAACGTCGCGAACCTCATGCTCTCGCGCGCCACCTCGCGCCACCGCGAGATCGCGGTGCGGGCGGCCCTCGGCGCGGGGCGCTGGCGCGTCGTCCGTCAGCTCCTCACCGAGAGCGTCATCGTCGCGCTGCTCGCCGGCGGGCTCGGCGTGCTGGTCTCGGTGTGGGGGCTCGACCTGCTGCAGCGCGCGATGCCGAAGGAGGACCCGATCCCCTTCATGTTCGTCTTCGAGCCGGACCGCGCGATGCTGGCCTACACGCTCCTGATCTCGGTCGTCACGGGCGTCGTCTTCGGGCTCGCGCCGGCGCTGCAGGCGACGAAGGGGGACCTGCTCGAGGCGCTCAAGGAGGGCTCGCGCGGCGCGGGCGCCGGCGGCGTCCGCAGCCGCATGCGCGCCTCGCTCGTGGTGGCCGAGGTGGCGCTGTCGCTCGTGCTGCTCGTGGGCGCGGCGCTCTTCGTGCGCAGCTTCCTCAACCTCCAGCGCACGGAGGTGGGCTTCGACACACGCCCCCTCATGACGCTGCGCTTCTACATGCCGGGCGACGCGTACGACACGCCGGCGGAGCGCTCGCGCCGCGTGGCGGACGTCGTGCGGCGCGTCGAGGCGCTGCCGGGCGTGCAGGCGGCCTTCGCGTCCAACCACATCCCGCTCGGCGGCGGCGGCTCCGGCGGGCGCGCGATCGTGGACGGCGTGCCGGTCGCGGACGAGAAGGAGGCGCCGCGCTTCTTCTGGACCGGGGTCGCGGGGCACTACTTCCGCACGATGGCGCTCCCGATCCTCCACGGGCGCGACCTGACGGACGCCGAGGTGGCCGACAGCGCGCCGGTCGCGGTGATCAACGAGGCGATGGCGAAGAAGATGTGGGCGAAGCCCACGGCGGCCGCCGCGCTCGGGGGCCGCTTCCGGATCGCGGACGACTCGGCGGGGCCGTGGTTCACGGTCGTCGGCATCGTGAAGGACACGAAGCAGTTCGACGTGGACCAGCGCGAGCCGGAGCCCTCGGCGTTCATGCCGTACCCGTGGCTGTCGACGCTCAACACGGGGCTCGTCCTGCGCGTGGCGTCGGGCGACCCGGCCTCGGTCACGACCGCGGTGCGCCGCGAGCTCCGCGCGGCCGACGCGGCGCTCCCGATCTTCGACGTCCGGACGATGGAGCAGGTGCGCGAGCTCGGCTACTGGCAGTTCCAGCTCTTCGGCTGGATGTTCTCGATCTTCGGCGGGCTCGCGCTGTTCCTCGCGTCCATCGGGGTTTACGGAGTGCTGGCGTACTCCGTGGCGCAGCGGACGCACGAGATCGGCGTGCGGCTCGCGCTCGGCGCGACGCGACGCGACGTGCTGGGCCTCGTCGTCGGCCACGGCATGCGGCTCGCCGGCCTCGGCATCCTCATCGGCGTGGTGGGCTCGGCGGGGATCAACCGGGTCGTGAAGAGCCTGCTCTTCAACGTCGGCCCGTGGGACCCGGTGAGCTTCCTGCTGATCAGCGGGTTCCTGGTCGCCGTGGCGTTCCTCGCGAGCTATCTGCCGGCGCGGCGGGCGATGGCCGTCGATCCGATCCAGGCGTTGAGGTACGAATAGAACGAGAAAGGAGAGAGGAGAACGGAGAGGGATGCCGACTCTCCGTTCTCCTCTCTCCTTTTTCCTCGCGAACCACGGCCTCCTGGAGGCATCGTCGCATGTTCAACGAGCTCCGTCTCGCGCTCCGCGCGCTGCGCAAGTCGCCGGCCTTCTCGCTGCTCGCGGTCCTGACGCTCGCCATCGGGATCGCGGTGAGCACTACCATGTTCAGCATGGTGCACACGCTGCTCGCGCCGAACTACCCGTTCCCCGACCCGGGCCGCGTGGTGACGGTGTTCGGCCTGCAGCCCGCGCTGGGCGTGACCGATGGCGGCGTGTCCCCGCCGGACTATGCCGCGATGCGCGACGCGTCGCGCCTCGTCCGCGGCCTCGCGCTCGTGAGCGAGCAGGACGTCGGGGTCGCCGAATCGTGCGAGGCGGCGCCGTGCGCGGGTGGGGAGGCCGAGCGCGTGTGGGGCGCGCGGGCGTCGGCGAACCTGCTCGCGACGCTCGGCGTCCGCCCCGTGCTGGGGCGCGACTTCCGCGCGGACGACGAGGGTGCGGGGCGCGCGGGCGTGGTGCTCATCAGCTACCGGCTGTGGGAGCGGCGCTTCGCGAAGGACCCGGGCATCGTCGGCCGCGCGCTGCGGGTGGACGGCGTGCCGCGCACCGTGGTCGGCGTGGTCCCCGACGGCTTCCTCTTCCCGAACTTCGCGCAGCTCTGGATGCCGCTCGACCGCGACCCCGCCGCGATGGAGCGCGGCGACCGTGGCTGGTACGTCGTGGGCCGCCTCGCCCCCGGCGCGACGATGGCCGCCGCGGACGCGGATCTGCGTGGCATCGCGGCGCGCCTGGCGAAGGAGCACCCGGGGGTGAACAGCGGGCGCGGCGCGCGCGTCGCGCTCTGGAAGGAGCACGACATCGAGCCGGAGACGGCGCTGCTCTCGTGGCTGCTTCAGGGCGCCGTGACCTTCGTGCTGCTCATCGCCTGCGCCAACCTCGCGAACCTCACGCTCACCCGCGCGACGGGACGGCGCCGGGAGCTCGCCGTCCGCTCCGCACTCGGCGCGGGGCGCGGCCGACTCGTGCGCCAGCTCCTCGCGGAGAGCCTCGTGGTCGCGGCGCTCGGCGGCGCGCTCGGCGTGCTGGCGTCGCTCTGGGGGAAGGACCTCCTGCTGTCCGCCATCCCGATCGAGCTCCCGTACTGGGCGCGGATCGAGCTGGGCGCGCCGGTGCTGGCGTACGCCGCGGCAACGACGGTCCTGAGCGCGCTCGCGTTCGGCGCGGTCCCGGCGCTCCAGGCGACGCGCACGGACCTTCAGAGCGCGCTCCGCGACGGCGGGCGCGGTTCGGGCGCGCGGCGCAGCCGTCTGCGCAGCGGGCTGGTGGTCGCCGAGTTCGCGCTGTCGATGGTGCTGCTCGCGGGTGCGAGCCTGATGATCCGCAGCTTCATGCGGATCCAGGCGGTGAACGTCGGCATGGACGTGGACCGGGTGCTCGCCTCGGACCTCTACCTCACCGGGGAGCGCTACGACTCCGCGAGCGAGCGCGTGGACGTGCAGCGCCGCGTGCTCGAGCGGCTCGCGGGCGCGCCGGGCGTGCAGTCGGCGGCGGCGAGCTCGGGGCTGCCGTTCTCGGACTACGACCCGGGCGAGCGCTTCACCGTGGCGGGCCGGCAGATCCTGCGCGGCGAGGAGCCGTTCGCGTACCGGTACAGCGTCTCGAGCGGCTTCCTCGGGACGATGGGGATCGCGCTCCTGCGCGGCCGCGACATCTCGGAGCGCGACGTGCTCGACGCGACGCCGGTGGCCGTGATCAACCAGACGACCGCGCGGCGCTTCTTCGCCGACGCCGACCCGATCGGCGCGCGGCTCCGCCTCGGCCTCGACGCCGCGGCGAAGGAGGTGACGGTCGTCGGCGTCGCGGCAGACACCAAGCAGGACGTCGGCGACGTGCAGATGCCGCAGGTCTACCTTCCGTACTCCCTGCGCCCGGACGCGCACGTGACCATCGTGGCCCGGACGAGCGCGGGCCGCGCGGGCGCGCTGGCGCCGACGGTGCGCGAGGTCGTGCGCACGATCGACCCGGCGGTGCCGGTCTTCGACGTGTTCACGATGCGCGAGCTCGCGGCCCGCAACACCTGGGGCTCGCGCTTCGTCAGCCGGCTCTTCGGCGTGTTCGCCGCCGTGGCGCTGCTGCTCGCCGCGGTGGGCGTGTACGGCGTGATGGCGTACGGCGTTCTCCAGCGCCGCCACGAGATCGGCGTGCGGATGGCGCTCGGCGCCCGCGGCCCGGACGTGCTCCGCCTCGTGCTCGGCCAGGGGATGCGCCTCGCCGCGCTGGGCCTCGCGATCGGGCTGCCGGTCGCGCTGCTCGTCGGCCGCGCCATGAAGCTCGTGCTCTACGAGGTGGCGCCGGCCGACCCGGTGACGTTCGTCGGCACGCCGCTGATCCTGGCGGCGGTCGGCGTCCTCGCGACGTGGCTGCCGGCGCGGCGCGCGACGAGGGTGGATCCGATCCAGGCGCTCAGATACGAATAGCGGTCACGGCTGACGGCTGACCGCGCGCGCGACGGGGATTTGTCCGATATTGGGATGCAGAATGCCGCGCGCGGACGGCCGGGGCCCCGACGGCCGGCGACGCGCGCGTCCAACCGCTGACCTGCCAAGCATTTACGAAGCCGGCCCTGCCGGCACGCACCTTCCCTTAGAAACTGTTCGCCCACCCGCTTCCACGCAGAGAGCCATGAGCTTCGCCTCCTCCCTCTTCTCCCGCCCCAAGGCCGCCGACGAGCCCGCGCCGTTCACCGGGCCGCTCATCAGCCTTCGCAACGTCGAGAAGTGCTACGACCTGCCCGCGGGCAAGTCGTACGTGCTGCGCCGCATCGACCTCGACATCGCGCCGGGCGAGTTCGTGACCATCATGGGCCCCTCGGGCGCCGGCAAGTCGACGCTGCTCTCCATCCTCGGCATGCTCGACAGCGCGTGGACGGGGGAGTACCACTTCGTCGGCCACCCGGTGCACCGCATGTCCGTGAAGGACCGCGTGGCGCTCAACAAGAAGTACATCGGCTTCGTCTTCCAGCAGTACCACCTGCTCGACGACCTCACGGTGGCCGAGAACCTCGACATTCCGCTCTCGTACCGGGACATCAAGAAGAGCGAGCGGGCCGCCATCGTCGCCGACACGCTCGACCGGTTCAACATGGTCGGCAAGAAGGACCTGTACCCGCGCCAGCTCTCCGGCGGCCAGCAGCAGCTCGTGGGCGTGGCGCGCGCGATGATCGCCGGCCCGCGCCTCATCCTCGCCGACGAGCCCACCGGGAACCTGCACTCGTCGCAGGCCCGCGAGATCATGGAGCTGTTCAAGAAGCTCAACGACGCGGGGACGACGATCGTGCAGGTCACGCACTCCGAGGAGAACGCGTCGTTCGGGAACCGCGTGATCAACCTGAAGGACGGCTGGATCGTCTGAGCGCGGCTCGGCGACTCGCCGGCATCGCGGCGCCCCCCTTCTGAGGCTCACGTGCTCCAGGACATTCGCTACGCGCTGCGGCAGCTCGTGAAGTCGCCGGGCTTCACGCTGACGGCGGTCGTCACGCTGGCGCTCGGCATCGGCGCCAACACCGTCGTCTTCAGCCTCGTCAACGCACTCCTCCTGCGCCCGCTCCCCGTCGAGCGGCCGGGCGAGCTCGTGCGCGTGTACACGAGCGAGTGGTCGGAGCACGGCGTGAGCGACCGGCGCTACGGGACGAGCTCGTACCCGGACTACCTGGACTTCCGCGCGCGGGCGCGCGGACTCGCCGGCGTCGTCGCCTACGGACCGGCGTCGGCGGTGATGCAGCGCGGCGGCGCGACCACGTTCACCGTCTCCGGGCAGCTGGTCTCCGGGAACTACTTCTCGGTGCTCGGCGTGCGTCCCGCGCTCGGGCGCTTCTTCCTGCCCGACGAGGACGCCAAGCCGATGGCGAGCCCGGTCGTCGTGCTGGGCGACCGGCTGTGGCGCCAGCGCTTCGGCGCCGACTCGGGCGTCGTCGGGAGCACGGTCGCGATCAACGGGCGGCCGTTCACCGTGATCGGCGTCGCGCCGGCGCGCTTCGCGAGCGCGGACTTCGAGCGGACGGGC
Organism: Gemmatimonadaceae bacterium; assembly: GCA_045804325.1. Lineage (GTDB taxonomy): Bacteria > Gemmatimonadota > Gemmatimonadetes > Gemmatimonadales > Gemmatimonadaceae > JBJMNJ01. The sequence goes on along the minus strand of JBJMNJ010000086.1, from coordinate 12,417 downwards.
AACTTCTTCGTGGCGATGGCCATGCAGCGGGCGGTCATGCCGGAGGAGGACCTGCTCCGGGCGCGCAGCACGCGGTGGCTCGACATGATGGCGCGCCTCGCTCCCGGGACGACGCGCGAGCAGGCGGAGGCGTCGCTGAACGCGGTCATGCGCGCGCTGGCCGAGGAGCACCCGGAAGACAACCGGGACCGGGTGCTCACGGTGACGGCCGGCGGCACGATGGTCGGCGCGGGCGAGGACCGGCGCGCCGTCCTCGGCGTCGCCGCCGGGGTGCTCGCCGTCTCGGGGATCGTGCTGCTGATCGCGGCGATGAACGTCGCCAACCTGCTCCTCGCGCGCGCGGTCCGGCGGCGGCGCGAGATCGCGATCCGCCTCTCGCTCGGCGCCAGCCGGCGGCGCATAGTCCGGCAGCTCCTCACCGAGAGCGTGCTCCTCGCCCTGAGCGGCGCCCTGCCGGCCGTGCTAGCGACGCTCTGGGCGACCGACCTCGTCGCGGCGCTGCCCCTGCCCGTCGGGCTCGACCCGTCGCCCGACCTTCGCGTGCTGGCCTTCGCGGTGCTGGTCGCGGTCGGGACGGGGATCGTCTTCGGGCTCGCGCCGGCGCTTCACGCGACGCGTCCCGACGTGCTGCCGGGTCTGAAGGACGGCGGCGACCGCGGGTCCGCCGCGCGGACGCGGCTCCGCGATGCGCTCGTGATCGGGCAGCTCGCGCTGTCGCTCCTCCTGCTCGCCGTCGGCGGGCTGCTCGTTCGCAGCCTGCGCGCGCAGCAGCGGGTGGACCCCGGCTTCGACGTCGCGCGCGTGCTCGTCGTCCCGCTCCGGCTGCAGACCTACGGCTACACGGGCGACCGCCTTCCCGAGATGAAGGCGCGCATCCTGGCGCGCGTGCGCGCCCTGCCGGGTGTCGAGGCGGCGGCGATGGGCGGCACGATCCCGCTGGCCGGCGGGCGGTCGCGCACCCAGGTCACGATTCCCGGCTACACGCCCGGGCCGCGGGAGGACATGGAGCTCTGGACGGCGGAGGTCGGCGGCGACTTCTTCCGCCTCCTCGGCATCCCCGTCGTGCGCGGGCGCGAGCTCGCCGCCGGCGAGCAGCGCGCGCGCCCGGTCGTCCTCGTGAACGAGGCGATGGCGTGGCGCTACTGGCGCGGGCGCGACCCGGTCGGCACGCGGGTCAGGACCGGCTCCGGCGAGGCGGAGGTCGTCGGCATCGTGAAGGACGCCCGCTACTACGCGGTCTCCGAGGCCCCGGTGCCGATGCTGTTCGTCCAGCGGCCGCTCGCGGGGTACGCGCTGTTCGTGCGCGCCGCGGCGCCGCCGCGCGCCGCGTCCGGCGCCGACGCCGACGCGGCCGCGCTCGCGCCCGCGGTGCGCGCGGCGCTCCGCGAGCTCGACCCGAGCCTCGCCCTCGACCGCGTGGCGACGATGCCCGACGTGCTGCGCGATCAGCTCGAGCCGGCGAGGGCCGGCGCCTCGGCGCTCGGGGCGTTCGGGCTCCTCGCGCTGCTCCTCGCCGCGGTCGGGCTCTACGGCGTGATGGCCTTTCAGGTGGCGCAGCGCACGCGCGAGATCGGCGTCCGCATGGCGCTCGGCGCCCGCCACGGCGACGTCGCGCGCCTCATCGTCGGCGAGACGATGCGCGTCACGGCAATCGGCGCCGCGGTGGGGGTCGCGCTCGCGGTCCTCGCCGGGTTCGCGATGCGCGCCGCGCTGTACGGCGTGAGCCCCGCGGACCCGATCATCCTCGGCGCCGTCGTGCTCGCGCTCGCGGTGACGGCGCTGCTCGCGAGCGCGCTGCCGGCGCGGCGCGCGGCGCGGGTGGATCCGGTCGAGGCGCTCAGGGCCGAGTAGCCGCTCCGTGTGAGAGACACCCTTCCTTCGCCGCCATGACCTCCGACCTCCGCTACGCCCTCCGCCAGCTCGCGCGCACGCCGGGCTTCACGATCGTCGCGGTGCTGTCGCTCGCGCTGGGCATCGGGGCGAACACGACGATCTTCTCGGTCGTCAACGCCGTGTTGCTGCGGCCGCCGCCGTTCCGCGACCCGGAGCGCGTGGTCACCGTGCACGCGACCGACGCGCGGGGGCGCGGGTTCCACTCGTTCTCCTGGCTCGACTACGCGGACTACCGCGACCGCACGCGCGCGCTCGCCGGCCTCGCCGCGTACCGGACGCTCGCGCTCCAGATCGAGGGGGACGAGACCGGGAGCTCGCCCATCGGGGAGCTCGTGAGCGGCGACTTCTTCGAGGTCGTCGGCACGCCGGCGGCGCTCGGCCGCACCTTCCGCGCGGCGGACGGGGACGCGCCCGTGGTGGTGATCAGCGACGCGCTCTGGCGCCGGCGCTTCGGCGCGGACCCGGGCGTGCCCGGCCGCGCGCTGGTGGTCAACGGTCAGCCGCTCACCGTCGTCGGCGTCATGCCGCCGGAGTTCACCGGGCCCACGGTGGGCATCGTGTTCGACGCCTACGTGCCGGCGCGGCTCGCGGCGCTCGTGCGCGCGCGCGGCGACCTGCTCACGGACCGCGACGCCGGCGGCTTCGAGCTCCTCGGGCGCCTCGCGCCCGGCGCGACGCGCGAGGCCGCGCGCGCGGAGCTCGAGGCCATCGCCGCGCAGATCCAGCGGGAGCACCCGCGCCCCGGCGAGGGGCGGCACGTCAACGTGCTCAAGGCGAGCTTCCTCTTCCAGCAGTTCCGCACGCCCGTCGCCGCGTTCGGCGGGTTCCTCATGGCGATCGTCGGCATCGTGCTCCTCGCCGCGTGCGCCAACCTCGCCAACCTGCTGCTCGCCCGCGCCGCGGCGCGCCGGCGGGAGATCGGCGTGCGCATCGCGCTCGGGGCCGGCCGCGGGCGGCTCGTCCGGCAGCTCCTCATCGAGAGCCTGCTGCTCGCGCTCCTCGGCGCCGCGGCGGCGCTGATGATCACGCTCTGGGCGACCGACGCGCTCGTCGGCTTCCGCGCGCCGCTCCCGGCCCCGGTGCACGTCGACTTCCCGATCGACGGGCGCGTGCTCGCGTTCACGCTCGGCGTCGCGGTGCTCACCGGAGTCGCGTTCGGCCTCGCACCAGCGCTCCAGGCGACGCGGAGCGACGTCGTGGCGGCGCTCCGCGGGGACGCCGGGCTCCCCTCGCGCTCGCGCCTCCGCGGCGCGCTCGTCGGCACGCAGGTGGCCCTCTCGCTCGTGCTGCTCGTCGCGGCGGGCCTCTTCCTGCGCACGCTGCGCAACGCGGGCGACGCGGACGTGGGCTTCGACGCGCGCCGCGGCATCCTCGCCGACGCGAACGCCGGCATCGCCGGCTACGACGAGGCGCGCGGGCGGCAGTACTTCGAGCGGCTCCTCGAGCGCGCGGGCGCCATCCCCGGCGTGCGCGGCGCCACGCTCGTCGAGGTCATGCCGCTCGGCCTCAGCAACTCCGAGACGGCGCTGTGGAGCGAGGCCGCGTGCTGCGAGCGCGAGGCGCGCGTGCGCATCGACTTCGGCCGCGCCGGCCCGGGCTTCTTCGCGACGCTCGGCGTCCCACTCCGGCGCGGGCGGGACTTCACGGCGGCCGACCGCGAGGGCGCGCCGCGCACCATCGTCGTCAACGAGACGCTCGCGCGCCGGCTCTGGGGCTCCGCGGACGCGATCGGCCGGCGGGTGCGCTTCGCCGGCGACAGCGGGTGGGTCGAGGTCGTCGGCGTCGCGCGCGACGGCAAGTACCGCTCGCTCGCCGAGGACCCGCGGCCGTACGCGTGGGTCCCGTTCGGCCAGTGGTACGAGGGGCGCATCACCCTCCTCGTGCGCACGGACGCCGACCCGGCCGCCGTGCTCCCGACGCTGCGCCAGGCCGCCGCGGAGGTCGACCCGCGCGTGCCGCTGACCGACGTCACGACCATCGAGGCGCACCTGCGCATCGCGCGCCTGCCCGCGCAGATCGCCGGCGCCCTGCTCGGCCTCTTCGGCGGGCTCGCGCTCGCGCTGGCCGCGGTGGGCGTGTACGGCGTGATGGCGTTCGTCGTCGCGCGCCGGCGCCGCGAGATCGGCATCCGCATGGCGCTCGGAGCGCGCGCGGCGGACGTCGTGCGGCTGGTCGTCCGGCAGGGGATGCGCCCGGTGCTCATCGGGAGCGTCGTGGGGCTCCTGCTCGCCGCGCTGCTCGCGCGCCTCGTCTCGGGGCTGCTCTACGGCGTGAGCCCGCTGGACCCGCCGACCTTCGTGGGCATCTCGCTGCTGCTCGCGGGCGTCGCGATGCTCGCGACCTGGGTGCCGGCGCGGCGCGCGGCGCGAGTGAGTCCCGTGGAGGCATTGCGATCGGAGTAGCAGGCTCTCGGCTCCCGCGCTCATTCCGATGCTCATTCCTCTGCTCCTCCTTCAGACCGCACTCGCGGCTCCTCCCGTCCGGCCGCCGGACCAGTCCGCGCCGGCGCTCCTGGCGCGCGCGCGGCTCGCGCGGCTCCAGCAGGACTCGGCGCTGTACGCGTACCAGGTCGTCGTCAGACAGCGGATGTCGGCGGGGCTCGGGATGTCGAAGCTCGGGGCGCTCACGCCGCCCGGGCGCGAGCGCCTCGCGGCGCGCTACGAGTCCGTCGCGCGCGTCGGGTGGCACCGCGACCGTGGCGCGTGGGCGGAGCTCCTCGCCGCGCGCGCGGTGGTCCCGATGCTCGGCGACCGGGAGCCCGAGCCGGAGCAGGACGGCCAGGTGGCGCTCGTGCTCCCCTACTATCCCGGGCGCGACCGCCTCTGGCCGACGTCCGAGCTGCGCGACACGCCGCTGCGCGACTGGTTCGTCCACCCGCTCGCCGACAGCGCCGAGAAGCACTACGCCTTCCACCTGGGCGACTCGCTCGCGGTGCGGCTGCCCGACGGCGCGGTCGTGCGCGTGCGGGAGCTGCGCGTGCGCCCGCGGCGCCCGGACCCGCACCTCGTCGTCGGCTCCCTCTGGTTCGACGTGGCGAGCGCGCAGCTCGTGCGTGCCGCGTATCGTCCCGCCGCGCCGGTCGACCTCTTCCAGTTCGTCGACCCCGGCATGGACGAGGACGATCGCGAGATGGCGCGGAGGTTCGGCCCGTACGTCGGCACCGTGCGCGAGGTCGTGATCGAGCACGGACTCTACGAGGGGCGGTTCTGGCTGCCGCGCGCGCGGCTCGCCTCGGGGGACGGCACCGCGAAGGGCATGCGCGTGAGCGTGACCGTGCTCCAGAGCTTCCAGTACGAGAGCGTGCGCCCGGTGCCGGCGGGCGCGCCGCCGGCGCTCGCGGCGCGGCCGGACACGCGTGACACGGCCGACGCGCGCCGGTCCGGCGACGCGTGGCGGGACGAGCGGCGCTGGGGGGTCGCACGCCAGCCGACGCGCTGCCGGAGGACGGGGGAGCCCGGCTCGGAGGACGCGAGCTCGCGCTGGGCGCCGGACTCCATCCTCGCCGGCGACGGGCTCGGGGAGCGCTACGCGGACGGCGTCCGCTTCCGCATGCTCGGCCCATGCGACAGCGCGCGCCTCGTGCAGTCCCCGGAGCTCCCGCCCTCGATCTACGGGTCGGGCGAGGAGGTCGCCGGGACGGTGGACTTCGCGCAGCTCGAGCGCGACGCGCGGCAGGCGCTCGACCTCGGCGCCCAGTCGGAGTACGCGCCGCAGCCGATCGTCTGGCACTACGGCCTCGAGCGCGGCCTGCTCCGCTACAACCGCATCGAGGGGCTCAGCGCCGGGGTGCTCGCGGAGCGCGAGCTCGGGAAGGGGTACCGCGGCGCGGCGCTCGTCCGGCTCGGCAGCGCGGACCTGCAGCCGAACGCGGAGGCGTCGCTGTGGCGGACGAACGAGCGCACGACGCTCCGCGCGAGCGCCTACCGCCGCCTCGCCGTCGTGAACGACTGGGGCGACCCCCTCGGCGTCGGTGCGTCGCTCAACGCGCTGCTGTTCGCACGCGACGAGGGGTTCTACTACCGGGCCCTCGGCCTCGAGCTCGGCGGAACGCACGCGCGCCTGCGCGGCGGCGGCGGGGTCTCGTGGCGCCTCTTCGCCGAGCGGCACGACTCCGCGCGCGTGGAGACGCAGCTCTCGCTCGCGAAGGCCACGAGCGGCGCGCGCTTCCTGCCGAACGTCGCCGCGAGCGAGGGGACCTTCGCGGGCGCGGCCGGCGCGCTGTCGTTCGCGCGCGGCGAGGACCCGGGGGGCACGCGCGTGTTCGGCGAGCTGCGCGCCGAGGCGGCGGCGGGCCCGGAGAGCTACGGGCGCGCGATGCTCGACGCGACGCTCGCCCAGGGGCTCGGGGAGCGTTCGGCGCTCGCGATCACGGGCGCGGCCGGCTCGTCCGCCGGCACGCTCCCGCCGCAGCGCCTCTGGCTCCTGGGCGGCGCGCACACCGTGCGCGGCCAGCGCGCGGGTACGGCGGCCGGCGACGCGTTCTGGCTCGCCCGCGCGGAGCTCGGCGCCACGCGCGCGATGGTGCGTCCCGCGGTCTTCTTCGACGCCGGCTGGGCGGGCCCGCGCGCCGACTTCGCGGCGGGCGGAGCGACGCTCCGCGGCGCCGGCACGGGCGTCTCGCTCCTCGACGGCCTCGTCAGGCTCGACGTGTCGCGCGGGCTGGCGCCGCGGGAGCGGTGGCGGGGGGATTTCTATCTGGATGCGCGCTTCTAGAAGCCCTCGGCCCTCGGCCCTCCGCTGCCCCTCGGCCGAGGGCCGAGGGCCGTTTCCCATCCCGAGTGCCGGACTCTAGCTTTCCCTCATGACCGCCCCCGCCCACCCCGCCCTCGCCCCGCGCATCCTCGTCGCCGACGACCAGCCCGACGTCGTCGAGGCGCTGCGGCTGCTGCTCAAGGGGGAGGGGTTCCAGTCCGACGCGGCGAGCTCCCCGGCCGGCATCCTCGCCGCGGTGGAGCAGCGCGAGTACGACGCCGTGATCATGGACCTGAACTACGCGCGCGACACGACGAGCGGGCGCGAGGGGCTCGACCTGCTGCCGCGGCTCCAGTCGATCGACGGCTCGCTGCCCGTCATCGTCATGACCGCGTGGGGGAGCATCGAGGGCGCGGTGGAGGCGATGCGGCGCGGGGCGCGCGACTACGTCGAGAAGCCCTGGGACAACAACCGGCTGCTCGCGACCATCCGCACGCAGCTCGAGCTCGCGCGCGCGCTGCGTCGGAGCCACCGCCTCGAGACCGAGAACAAGCGCCTGCGCGGCGCGCAGCTCCCGGCGCTCGTGGCCGAGTCGCGCGCGATGCAGCCGGTGAAGCGGCAGCTCGAGCGCGTGGCGGCGAGCGAGGCGAACGTGCTCATCACCGGCGAGCACGGCACGGGCAAGGAGGTCATCGCGCGCTGGCTCCACGCGGCGAGCCACAAGGCGGGGCGCCCGCTCATCATCGTGAACGCGGGCGGCATCTCGGAGACGCTCTTCGAGAGCGAGCTCTTCGGCCACGTGAAGGGCGCGTTCACCGACGCGAAGACCGACCGCATCGGCTGCTTCGAGCTCGCCGACGGGGGCACGCTCTTCCTCGACGAGATCGCGAACGTCCCGCTGCGCCAGCAGGCGAAGATGCTCCGCGTGCTCGAGAACGGCGAGCTGCAGCGCGTCGGCTCCTCGCGCGCGACGCACGTGCAGGTGCGCGTGATCTCCGCCACGAACGCCGACCTCGCGAAGGGCGTGGCCGAGGGGACGTTCCGCGAGGACCTGCTCTACCGGCTCAACACGGTGGAGATCCACCTCCCGCCGCTGCGCGACCGGCGCGAGGACATCCCGCTGCTCGCCGCGCACTTCCTCCGGCAGCAGGCGGAGCGCTACGGGCGCGGGCCGGTGGAGTTCGACGCGGCGGCGATGCAGCTCCTCCTCGAGCACCCGTGGCCGGGCAACGTGCGCGAGCTGCGGCACGCGGTGGAGCGCGCGCTGCTGATGGCGCAGGGCAGCGTCGTGCGCGGCGAGGACCTCGAGCTCCGCCAGAAGGCGGACGGCGGCGGGCGGCTGGAGGAGATGACGCTCGAGGAGGTGGAGCAGTTCCTGATCCGTCGCGCGCTCGACCGGTTCGACGGGAACGTGAGCAGGGCGGCGGATCACCTCGGGCTCTCTCGCTCCGCGCTCTACCGGCGGCTCCAGCAGTATGGCATCGAAGGCTAGCAGCGCCCCTCGGCCCTCGGCCACCGGTCCGCGTACGCCGCCCGCCGGCCTTGTACGACGGCGGCGCCGTGAGGAGTCCCGGGAGCAGGCCGAGGGCCGAGGGCCGAGGGCCCAATGACCAAGCAGCCCCGCGTCCCCCACGACCGCGCCGTCTTCTACCTCGCGCTCGCCGGGGGCGCGCCGGCGGTGCTCACGGCCCTCGGGCTGCTGTGGTGGGGCGGCGACTACACGCCCAAGGTGCAGTGGACGCTGAGCACGTTCGCGGTCGTCGCCTGGCTCGCGTTCGCCGCCGCGGTGCGCGAGCGGGTGGTGCGCCCGCTGCAGACGCTCTCCAACCTGCTCGCCGCGCTGCGCGAGGGCGACTTCTCCATCCGCGCGCGCGGCACGGGCGAGGATGCGCTGGGGCTCGCGCTCGCCGAGGTGAACCTGCTGAGCGAGCCGCTCCGCGTGCAGCGGCTCGGGGCGCTCGAGGCGGCGGCGCTCCTCCGGCGCGTCATGACGGAGATCGACGTCGCCGTCTACGCGTTCGACGAGGACGAGCGCCTCCGCCTGACGAACCGCGCGGGCGAGCGACTGCTCGCGCAGCCGGCGGAGCGGCTCCTCGGTCGACGCGCGGAGGAGCTCGGGCTCGACGGGTGCCTGCGCGGCGACGAGCAGCGCGTCGTGGAGGCGACGTTCCCCGCGGCGGTGGGGCGCTTCGACCTCCGGCGCAGCACGTTCCGCCAGGACGGGCGCCCGCACCAGCTCATCGTGCTCTCGGACCTGAGCCGCACGCTGCGCGAGGAGGAGCGGCAGGTGTGGCAGCGCCTGGTGCGCGTGCTGAGCCACGAGATCAACAACTCGCTCGCGCCCATCAAGTCCATCGCCGGGAGCCTCCAGCGGCTCCTCGCGCGCGAGGACCGCCCGCCGGACGCGGAGGAGGACCTGCGGCGCGGGCTGGGCGTGATCCAGACGCGGTCCGAGGGCCTCGCACGATTCATGAGCGCCTACGCGCGCCTCGCGCGCCTCCCCGCCCCGCGCCTCGCGCCGCTGGACGTGGGCGAGTGGGTGCGGCGCGTGGCCGCGCTCGAGAGCCGGCTGTTCGTCGAGGTGATGCCGGGCCCGCCGGCCGTGATCGAGGCCGACGGCGACCAGCTCGACCAGCTCCTCATCAACCTCGTGAAGAACGCGGCGGACGCGGCGCTCGAGACCGACGGGGGCGTGCGCGTCGGCTGGCGTGCGCCGAACCACCACGTCGAGGTGTTCGTGGAGGACGACGGCCCGGGGCTGCCGGACACGGGGAACCTGTTCGTGCCGTTCTTCACGACGAAGCGCGCGGGCACCGGCATCGGCCTGGTGCTCTCGCGCCAGATCGCCGAGGCGCACGGCGGCGCGCTGAAGCTGGCCAACCGGCCGGCGCGGGCGGGGTGCGTGGCCACGCTGCGGCTGCCGAAGAAGTAGCGGCCCTCGGCCGCGCTCGGCCGCTAGCTCGCGGCGCGGGCGATGCCGCCTAACGCGGCGACGATGCGCAGGCGCGTGTCGGGGATCCACTCCATCGTCGAGCGGATCAGGACGCGCAGCCATTCGGCGTCCACCGTGCCCGTCTCGGCCGCGCGCGAGCGGGCCAGCTCCAGCTCGCGGCGCAGCGCGGCGAGCCGGTCCCCCGCCGGCTCGCCGCCCGCGGTCTTCACGATCCCGGCGCGCTCCGCCGTGGCCACTTCGACGAGCGCCGTGTCGAAGGCGTCGAGGAGGGAAGCGTTCTCCATCCTGTATGGCTCACTCGGTCGTGCCGTCATTCAGTACTCCAAGTCGTCGGCGTCGCTGCTCCGCCGCCGGCGCGAGATGAGGAAGGCGCCGATGGCCGCCGCCGCGACGCCGGCCACGACGAGCGGGAGCCGGTCCTTTCGCGCGGGTGGGAGGTCCACCACGCCGCGCTCGTCGGTGACCGCGGGGCGGTCCACGTAGCGCCCCTTCGCCGGCTTCGCGAGCTGGTCGAAGTCGCGGGCGAGCGCGCGGAGCTGGCGCAGCATCTTCTCGCCCCGCATCGGCACGCCGTGACCCGTCGCGGCGAGGCTCGGCTCGAGGTCCGCGAGGCGGCGCACCGACTCGCGGGCCGCCTCCCAGTCGGGAGTGAAGTACATCGGCGGCCCGTGCAGCTCCTGGCGCTGCTGCAGGACGGCGATCGCCGACTCCTGCTTCGTCGTCACGAACGCGTCGCCGACGATGCAGGCGCGGTCCTCGTCGCGGAAGAACGAGACGTGTCCCGGCGCGTGCCCCGGGGTGAAGACCCACCGCCACCCCGGCATCCCCGGCACGCTGCCGTCCTCGGGGAGCGCCTGCGCGCGGTCGCGCAGGTCGATGGGGCCCTTCGGATAGAGAGCCGCGAGGCGCGCCATGGCGCCGCCGCCCACCGTCGGGTCGGGAGGCGGGTAGGTGGAGCGGCCCGTCAGGTAGGGGAGCTCCATCATGTGCGCGTACACCGGCACGTCCCAGCGCTCGGCCAGCGTCTCCAGGGCGCCGACGTGGTCGAAGTGGCCGTGCGTGAGCACGATCGCCGTGGGGCGTGCGCCCGGCCCGAAGCGCGCGTCGGCCGCGCGCTCGATGCGGTCGGCCGACCCGTGCAGGCCCGCGTCGACGAGCACCCACCCCCGGTCGGCGACCCCGGGCTCGCCGACGAAGAAGAGGTTCACGATCTTGTCGCGCAGGTACGCCACCCCGCGCGCGAGCTCCTGCGGCGATCCGTCGGCGCCGTCCGCGCGCCCCCAGCTTCCCTTCTCCATGATCCCACTCCCATCGAGGCAGATGGACCGGCTTCGTTCAATCGCCGTGCCCCGATCCGGGCGCCGTGCGTGGATTCCCGCCCGTGTCCGACGATCGCCTCGATCGCCGGCGTAGGGAGGGACGCGCTCGAGCTCGCCGAGCGGGCGCGGGGAGCAGGAAACAGGAAGCAGGGCAGTAGGAAGTCGGGAGTGCGGGTCGATTGCCAGCGGAGCCCGGGCGGGGTAGCGTTGCGGCGATCAGGAGCCCCTACCCTTTCACTCCCTTCTCCCATGGTCTCCCGTCGCACCTTCGTGAAGGCCCTCGGCGCGGGCGGCGCCGGGATGATGGCGGCCCCGCTGCTCGCGGCGCGCGGCCGAGAGGCGGAGGCCGCGGAGATCGTCCTGGCCTCGCCGACGGAGCTCTCGCACCACGTCGCGGCGCGGGCGCGGCGCGGCGCGCCGGGGGCCATCCGGATCGACAGCAACGAGAACCCCACGGGCCCGGGCGCGGCCGCGATGGAGCGGCTGGCCGGCGCGTTCGGCGAGATCCCGCGCTACCCGGACGCGCCCGCCGACGAGCTGCGCGCCGCCATCGCGACGCTCCACGGCACGGACGAGAAGCACGTCGTCCTCGGCTGCGGCTCCAGCGAGCTGCTGCGCATGGCCGTGTACGCGCATTGTGCGCCCGGTCGCGCGCTGGTGACGGCGTCGCCCACGTTCGAGGACGCGGCGGCGCACGCCGAGCGGCTCGGCGCGGCGGTGCGGCGCGTGCGCGTGCGTCCGGACCTCTCGGTGGACCTGGGCGGGATGGCGCGCGAGGCGCCGGGCGCGGGGCTCGTCTACCTCTGCAACCCCAACAACCCGACCGGCGGCGCGCACTCCGGCGCGGACGTCGCCGAGTTCGTGCGCGCGGTGCTGCGGTCGGACCGCGACGTGGTGGTGCTCGTGGACGAGGCGTACCACGAGTACGTGGACGCGCCGGGCTACGCGTCGGTGGCGGCGCTCGCGCTCGCGGAGCCGCGCGTGATCGTGGCGCGCACGTTCTCCAAGCTGCACGGCCTCGCCGGGCTCCGCGTCGGCTACGCGCTCGGCCACCCGACGGCGATCGCGCGTCTCTCGCCGCAGCAGCTCCCCGTCAACGTCAACGTGCTCGCCGCGAACGCGGCGCTGGGCGCGCTCTCGGATCCGGCGCACGTGGAGGCCGAGCGCGCGCGCAACCGCGAGGTGCGCGACTTCACGCGCACGTGGTTCGAGGGCGCCGGCTTCGCGGTGGCGCCCGCAGCCGCGAACTTCCTCATGGCCGACGTGCGCCGCCCCGCCAAGGAGTTCCAGGCGTCGTGCAAGAAGCTCGGCGTGCTCGTCGGCCGCCCGTTCCCGCCGCTGGACAGCTGGGCGCGGGTGAGCATGGGGACGATGGAGGAGATGCAGAAGGCGGTGGGAGTGTTCGGCGAGGTGCTCGGAGCCAGGGGCTGAGTCGCGAGTCGCAGGAGCACACGGCGGGCACGGGCTGCCCCGTCCCCGCGTAGGCCACCGGGCACGTACGAGCTGGCGACAGGCGACAGGCGACAGGCGACAGGCGACAGGCGACAGGCGACAGGCGAC
>JBJMNJ010000085.1:0-2594 GCA_045804325.1 Gemmatimonadaceae bacterium | reverse complement strand
CAGGTGCCGCCGGCCGCGCATTGGTGCCGTAGTCATGAGTCGAATCCTCCAAAACAGGTGTGGGCGTCCTACCGGCCCTGGCCGGTGAGGGCGGCGGGGTCCAGGATCTCGGCGAGCTGCTCGTCCGTGAGGATGTGCTTCTCGCGCACGAGCTCGATGATGCCCTCGCCCGACTCCAGCGCCTCGGCGGCGAGCTCCGTCGCGCGGTCGTAGCCGATGACCGGGTTCAGCGCCGTGACGGTCCCGATGCTCGACTCGAGGTAGTGCTTGCACACGTCCTCGTTCGCCGTGATGCCCTCGACGCAGTGCACGCGGAGCGTGCGCGCGGCGTTGACGAACAGCGTCTGCGCCTCGAACATGCAGGCCGCGATCACGGGCTCGAACACGTTGAGCTGGAGCTGACCGGCGCCCGCGGCGAGCGTCACCGTCACGTCGCCGCCGATGACGTCGAAGCAGACCTGGTTCACCACCTCGGGGATCACCGGGTTCACCTTCCCCGGCATGATCGAGGAGCCGGGCTGCATCGGCGGCAGGTTGATCTCGCCGAGCCCCGTGCGCGGGCCGCTGCTCAGCAGGCGCAGGTCGTCGCAGATCTTCGAGACCTTCACCGCGCAGCGCTTCAGCACGCCCGAGAGCTGCACGAACACGCCGGTGTCCGCGGTCGCCTCGACCAGGTCGGGCGCCGTCATCAGCTCCAGCCCCGTGACGGCCGAGAGGTGGCGGCAGACGGCCTCCGCGTAGCCGGGCGCGGCGGTGATGCCGGTGCCGATGGCCGTCGCGCCCATGTTGATCTCGCGGATGAGCTTCTGCACCTCGGCCAGCCGCTCGACGTCCTCGAGCAGCGTGTGGCCGAACGCCGTGAACTCCTGGCCGAGCGTCATGGGCACGGCGTCCTGGAGCTGCGTGCGCCCCATCTTCACGTGCGGCGAGAACTCCTCCCCCTTCTCGAGGAAGGCGGCCGCCAGCGCGCCGTACGTCTCGCGCAGCCGGTCGAGGCTCACGTGCAGCGCGAGCTTCACCGCGGTGGGGTAGACGTCGTTCGTGGACTGGCTGAGGTTCACGTGGTTGTTCGGGTGCAGCTCGGCGTACTCGCCGCGCGCGCGCCCGAGGAGCTCGAGGGCGCGGTTGGCGATCACCTCGTTCGCGTTCATGTTCGTCGAGGTGCCGGCGCCCCCCTGGATCATGTCCACGAGGAAGTGCTCGTGGTGGCGGCCGGCGCGGATCTCCTGCGCGGCGCGAATGATCGCATCGCCCGCGTCGGCGGAGAGCAGGCCGAGCTCGCGGTTGGCGAGCGCCGCCGCCTCCTTCACCGCGGCGAGGGCGTTCACGAGCGAGGGGAACTCGCGCAGGAACACGCCCGTGATCGAGAAGTTCTCGATGGCGCGGAGCGTCTGGACGCCGTACAGCGCCTCCGCCGGGACGTCGCGCTCGCCGAGCAGGTCCTTCTCGCGGCGCGAGGCGGCGCCGGCGAAGCCGAGGGTGCGCCAGCGGCCGACGATGGTGGCGTCGGTGGCCGCGAGGCGGCGCGAGATGACGCGCGCGGCGCGGGCCACGAGCGCCGCGTACACGCCCGGCTGCTCGCGCAGCAGGTCCTTCGCCCGCCCGGCCTCGAGGACGAGCACCTCCGTCGGCTCGAGCGCGAGCGCGCTCGTGCCGTGGTGGCTCTCGTCGAGGAGCAGCCCCTCGCCCAGCGCCTCCCCCGCGCCGAGGGTGGCGAGTCGCGTCGTCTGCTCGGCCACCGTCTTCTCGATGGCGACGCTCCCCTGCGTGATGATGGCGAAGACGCGGCGCGGGTCGCCCTGCGCGAACAGCAGGTCGCCGGCGGCGTACACGCGCGGCTCGACGGCGCGCGCGAGCGCGTGGAAGGCGGTGTCGGTGAGCCCCTCGAGGAAGGGGGCCGCGCGGAGCTGCTCGCGGGCGGACGCGGTGGCGGTAGTGGTCATGCGGTGAAGGTAAGCGCGGCGTACAAAAGGGGGAGCGCCCGGGTTCCGCCGCTCCGCGCCGGTCTATATGATTGCGCCGTCCCTACTCTCGCCCAGAGGTACCGCGTGTCCATCTCCCGTCGTGACTTCCTCGGCGCCGGCGCGGCCGCAGCCGCCGGCCTCGCCCTCCCCCGCGTGTCCAGCGCCTCGCAGCTCGGCGGCGTCGCGGCGTCGCGCGCCCCGCTGGGCGCGGGCCGTCCCACGATCGTCTCCTCCGCCAACGGCTACCGCACCGACCCGAGCGGCAAGCGCGGCATCCAGGTGGCGTGGGACCGGCTCGTGGCCGGTGCCGATCCGCTCGACGCCGCGATCGCCGGCGTGAACGTCGTGGAGCTCGACCCCACGGACCAGTCCGTGGGCCTCGGCGGGCTGCCGAACGAGGAGGGCGTGGTGCAGCTCGACGCGAGCTGCATGCACGGCCCCACGCGACGCGCGGGCGCGGTCGCCGCGCTCGAGGGGATCGCGACGCCGGCGCTCGTCGCGAAGGCGGTGATGGACTACACAGACCACATCCTGCTGGTCGGCGAGGGGGCGAAGCGCTTCGCGCTCGAGATGGGGTTCGAGGAGCGGGAGCTGCTCACGCCGGCGAGCCGGCAGATGTGGCTCCGCTGG
>JBJMNJ010000084.1:0-3124 GCA_045804325.1 Gemmatimonadaceae bacterium | reverse complement strand
TTAACTACAACTACTACAGTGACTCGGGTCGCTGTGTGTTGAGGACCGGGAATGCGATTCACGATCACGCGTGAGAAGTTGCAGGAAGGGCTCGCCGCCGTCGCCGCCAGCATTCCCGCGAAGACCACGCTCCCCGTCCTCGCGAACATCCTCGTCGAGACGACCGACAAGGGCATCCGCCTGTCGGGCACGGACCTCGACATCGCGGTGAGCACCGAGGTCCAGGCGGACGTGGAGGCGCCGGGCGCGATCACCATCCCCGCGAAGAAGCTCAGCGAGATCGCGCGCGAGCTCCCGCCGTCGCCGGTCAAGATCGCGGCACAGGGCGAGCAGCGCGTGAGCCTCGAGTGCGGCCGGTCGCGCTTCAAGCTGCTCGGCCTCCCGCGCGACGAGTTCCCGACCTTCCCGACGGTGAAGTTCGACGGGAGCTGGCGTATCCGCTCGGGCGACCTCCAGAAGCTCATCTCGCACACGTCGTTCGCGGTGAGCACGGAGGAGAGCCGCCCGATCCTCAACGGCGTCCTGTGGGAGCTGCGGGACGACCGCATGCGCATGGTGGCGACGAACGGGCACCGCCTCGCGAAGATGGAGCTCCCGGCGAACGGGACGGGGAACGGCGGGGACCTCATCGTGCCGCCGAAGGCGCTCGACCAGGTGCGCCGGCTCTTCCCGGCCGACGAGGAGCTCGAGATCGCGCGCGGCGACAACCACCTCGGCTTCCGCTCGCCGTTCACGCAGGTCTTCACGCGCCTCATCGAGGGGCCGTACCCGAACTACGAGCAGGTGATCCCGAAGGACAACGAGAAGGTCGCGGTGGCGGACAAGGCGGCGCTCGCGAGCGCGCTGAAGCGCATGAGCGTCATCGCGTCCGACCAGACGCACCGCATCCGGCTCTCGTTCAACGCGGGGATGCTGAAGTTCAGCGTGCAGACGCCCGACCTGGGCGAGGCGGCCGACGAGCTCCCGGTGCGCTACACCGGCGACCCGCTCGACATCGGCTTCAACGCGAGCTACCTGCTCGAGATCCTGCGCTACATGCCGACGGAGGAGGTGAAGCTCACCTTCAAGGCGCCCGAGCGCGCCGCGACCGTCGAGCCGGAGGGGTGGGACGACCCGGCGAAGTTCCTCTGCCTCGTGATGCCGCTGCGCCTGGTGGACTGAGGGCGCGCGGCCCGGGACCGGCCCCGCGCCGGCCCGGCGCGCGCCACCGCACACAGCGCGCGCCTAACGATCGGCCGCGTCCGCTCGGCGAGAGCGCCACCGCACACAACTTCTGCCTAACGAGCGCGCGCGTGTGACTCACCTCACGCGCGCGTCGTGACGTCGCGGCCAGTACCGTTAGGACTTCATTAAACACCTGCCGCCTGGCATGTGCGCTGCCAATAGTGCGCGGCGGCGGGTCGGACGTCGCAGCGCCGCAACGGTGCGGACGAACACCAGAGAGAGGAGGTGATTTCCCTACCCGCCGACAACCATCAGCAGCACGTCACAACTGATCGGCACGATCGCTTCACCCGATGAGGGAGCGACAAAGGCAAAGCCGGCGAAAGCCGGTGACGCAAAGCCCCGAGGCTAACGCCGCCCGCGCGCCGGTGCGCGGGGACCACGCCAGTCGAGCCGCCGAAGGACGCGCTGGGGAGTAAAGCTGTAATGCGTACCCGCACCCTCGTAGCGACGGTCGTGGTTTCGACCGCCGCCGGACTCGGCATCGCCTGTGCCGATGCCTCGCGCCCCACGGGCCCCTCGGGAGTGGACGCGATCGCGTCCCTCGACGTCGCCCCCGCGCCCGCGACGCCGCCGCTGCCCGACGCGGACGACCGCATCCTGTTCGACACGCGCGCGGCGCTCCAGCAGGCCACCACGATGCGGCAGGCCCTCGCCATCTGGGGCATCAGCGCCGACACGCGCGCGAACTTCGGGTTCACCACCGACATGGACGGCGCCGGCACCAACGCGATGCGCGTGGACTGGCCCGGCGGCTCCTGCTCGTCCATCTCGCCGACGATCAGCAGGTCGCTCCCCACCCCACGGGCGAAGGGCGTCTACCTCCGCTGGAAGCAGCGCCTCGGCCGCACCGCCACGGGCGGCGGCCTCGGCGACGTGGACGCGTTCCAGGTGCAGCGCGACGCGTGCGGCTCCTCCGGGCGCTTCAACGGCTTCTTCGATCGCGACGGCACGAGCAACCGCCTCGAGTACCGGTGGGTCGGCCCGTCGCCCGCGAAGGCGCGCCTCCAGGTCAAGGACGTCCTCCGGGTCGCGCCGAACCGCGGCTGGGACTTCGACCCGCAGCAGCTCGTCGGGCAGGTCATCGAGCAGACGCTCTATTACAGCCCCGAATCGGTCGCGGGCGCGAAGGACGGCGTCCTGCGCCTCTGGGTGAACGGCCGGCTCCTCATCGACAGCGCCGGCCTCGCGCTCGGGACGAACCCGCTCGCGAAGTTCGTCTACCCGTGGACCGCGCCGGCGCCCGCCACCTCGCAGTCCGAGTACTTCTGGGACCTCGTCATCTGGGAGCCGCTCGGCGTCTCGACGCCGCCGGATACCACGACGCCCCCGGACACCACGACGCCACCCGACACGACCACGCCGCCGGACACGACGCCGGCGCCCGCGCCCGTCGCGACGGTGACCGTCACGCCGTCGAGCGCGGACCTGATCGTCGGAGGCACGCAGCAGTTCTCGGCAGTCGCGCGTGACTCGAATGGCGCCGTGCTCACGGGACGCTCGGTCACGTGGGCGAGCTCGGCCCCGTCCGTCGCCACGGTGTCATCCACCGGGCTGGCGAAGGCGGTCGCCGCAGGGACGGCGACGATCACCGCGGTGTCCGAAGGCAAGAGCGGCACGGCGCAGGTGCAGGTGCAGTCCCCGCCCGCCCCCACGCACGCGGGCTGGTACGTGGCGCCTAACGGCTCGAGCTCGGGCGACGGGAGCTCGGCGCGGCCGTGGAGCCTCGCGGCGGCGGTGGCCGGGGCGGGGGGCAAGGTGCGCCCGGGCGACACGATCTGGGTGCGCGGCGGCACGTACCCCGACGAGGCCGACATGACCGTGGGCGGCACGGCCGACGCCTACGTCGTGCTGAGCGGCTACCCCGGCGAGACCGCGATCGTCAAGAAGCAGTTCGACA
>JBJMNJ010000083.1:0-7519 GCA_045804325.1 Gemmatimonadaceae bacterium | reverse complement strand
AGGATCCGCGAGGCCGAGGCGGTATCCGGCATCCAGACCTTCGGGATGGAGCGCGAGCAGGCCTGCTTCCTCAACCTGCCCTTCTACCAGACGGGCAAGGTCCGCAAGGACCCGATCGGCCCGGAGGACGTGCGCATCGTGCGCGAGCTGCTCGAGGAGCTCAAGCCCGAGATCATCTTCGTGGCCGGCGACCTCTCGGACCCGCACGGCACGCACCGCATGTGCAAGGAGGCCATCGACGAGGCGCTCCAGGAGATCACCTTCCCGCGCCCCGAGGTGTGGCTCTACCGCGGCGCGTGGCAGGAGTGGGACGTCACGGAGGCGAGCTGGCTCGTCCCGATGAGCCAGGAGGAGCTGCGGCTCAAGATCCAGGCGATCTTCAAGCACCAGAGCCAGAAGGACTCGGCACCGTTCCCCGGCCAGGACGACCGCGAGTTCTGGCAGCGCGTCGACGAGCGGAACAAGGGGACCGCGGCGATGCTCGACCGACTCGGCCTCGCCGAATACTTCGCGATGGAAGCGTATGTCGTCGAGTGACGTGGCCCGCACCATCAACGCGCTCGACATCGCGGTCATCCTCGCCTACCTCGTCGGCATCACGATCCTCGGCATCTGGGTCGGGCGCCGGCAGAAGGACTCGAAGGACTACTTCGTCGCCGACCGGGAGATCCCCTGGTGGGCGGTGATGTTCTCGGTGGTCGCGTCCGAGACGAGCGCGCTGACGTTCATCAGCGTGCCCGGCACGGCGTACCTGACCGACCTCGGGTTCCTGCAGCTCGCGTTCGGCTACCTGCTCGGGCGCATCGTGGTGGCGCGGGTGCTCCTCCCGCGCTACTACGAGGGCGAGATCGTCACCGCGTACACGCTGCTCGAGAAGCGCTTCGGGCTCGCCACGCGCCGCTTCACGTCGATCGTGTTCATGGTCACGCGCGCCCTCGCCGACGCCGTGCGCGTGTTCGCGACGGCCATCCCGATCGCGCTCATCCTCGGGCCGATCATGCCGGCCGACTACGTCATGCCGGTGGCCGTGTCGGTGCTCGGCGTCCTCACCATCATCTACACGTACCGCGGCGGCATGCGCGCGGTCGTCTGGACGGAGATCATCCAGGCGTCCATCTACATCTTCGGCGGGCTGTCGGCGATGTACATGGTCGGGCGGCTCGTGCCGGGCGGGTGGGGCCAGATCTTCGCGCAGGCGGGCGCCGAGAACAAGCTCGACCTCATCAAGTTCGGCCTCGGCACGAACAAGGCGCCCTACGCCATCTGGCCCGGCGTCGTCGGCGGCGCGTTCCTCTCCATGGCCTCGCACGGCGCCGACCAGCTCATCGTGCAGCGCCTGCTCTCGTCGAAGAGCCTCCGCGACGCGCAGATCGCCATCATCGGGAGCGGCGTCGCCGTGATCGTGCAGTTCGCGCTCTTCCTGCTGCTCGGCCTCGGGCTCTGGACGTTCTACCAGGGACGGACCTTCCCCACCCCCGACGCGGTCTTCCCGAGCTTCATCGTCGGCCACATGCCGCACGGGCTCCTGGGGCTGCTGCTGGCGGCCGTGGTCGCGGCCACCATGAGCACCCACTCGGGCGCGATCAACTCGCTCGCGGCGGCCTCCACGCACGACATCTACCTGCCGCTCAGCGGCCGGCGCGCCGACGACCCGTCGACCCTGAAGGTCGGGAAGCTGTTCGCCCTCGGCTGGGGCGTCGTGCTCACCGCGGGCGCCCTGCTCTTCCCGAAGGACAACAAGACGCCGGTGGTGCAGGTGGCGCTCTCGATCGCGTCGTTCACGCAGGGCGCGCTGCTCGGCGCGTTCTTCCTGGGCAACTTCTGGCGGCGTGCCAACCAGCGCGACGCGATCGTCGGCATGTCCGTCGCCATCGTCATCATGGCGTTCATCGTCTTCGCGAACCAGCTCATCGCCGCCTACCCGTCGCTCCGCGGGCCGCTCGGCGGGGTCGCGCAGATCGCCTTCCCGTGGTACGTCCTGATCGGCACCACCATCACGATGCTCGTCGCGATGCTGATGTCGCTCACCCACGCGCCGCCGCCGGTCCAGACGTTGGACGTCCCCGCCCCCGCGCGGGACGCCGCGTGAGCGCGATCGTCATCGGCGTCGACGGCGGCGGCTCGAAGACCAGGGCCGTCGTCGCCGACGAGAGGGGCGCGGAGATCTCGAGCGTCGAGGGGCCCGGCAGCGCGGTGCGCCCCGGCCAGCACGACCACTCGGCGGACGTCATCGCGGCGACGGTCAGGGACGCGCTCGCGTCGGCGAACATGGAGCACGTCACGCCGAAGGTCGTCTGCGTCGGGGTCGCCGGCGTCGGGCGCGAGCCCGAGCGGCAGGCGCTCTGGCAGGCGCTCGTCGCCCGCGAGGTGGCCGAGGACGTCGTCGTGCACGCCGACGCGACCATCGCGCTCGACGACGCGTTCGGCGACGGGCCGGGCGTGCTGCTCATCGCGGGCACGGGCTCGGTGGCGTTCGCGCGCAGCCCGTCGGGCGCGTTCGCGCGCGCGGGCGGCTGGGGCCCGGTGTTCGGCGACGAGGGGAGCGGCCAGTGGCTCGGGCGGCGCGCGCTCAGCGCGGTGGCCGCCGCCGCGGACGGCCGCGAGCCGCCCACGGCGCTGACGGGCGGCGTGCTCACGGCGGCACAGGTGAACGAGCCGTCCGAGCTGATCGCCTGGGCCGCCGCGGCGACGGCGGGCGACTTCGCCACGCTCGCGCCGGCGGTCCTGAGCGCCGCGGAGGCGGGCGACCAGCGCGCGAGCAGCCTGCTGAGCATGGCGGCCGAGGAGCTCGCCCTGCACGTGCGCGCGCTCGCGCGCCAGCTTTTCGTGGACGAGCGCGCGGCGGTCCCGGTGGCGTTCGCCGGCGGGCTGCTCTCGCGCGGCTCGCAGCTCCGCAAGCGGCTCGAGCAGCGCCTCAAGAGCCTCGTGCCCGGCGCCCAGATCCTCCAGCGACCCATCGAGCCGGCGCGCGGCGCGGTGCGCGGCGCTCTGCGGTTCCTCGGGCTCGAGGTCGCGGCGGAGTAGCGTGTACCGCGAGACTGCGGCGCCTCCTGCGCTCCGACCGTACGTCGAGTGCCTCTGGACGCGGGACCCGGCGGGCGCGCCCGCCGCGGAGCACCGCGTCCTTCCGGACGGCTGCATCGACCTGATCTTCGCCTTCGCCGGCGACGGCGCCCTCGCGGACGCCTACGCCGTCGGCACGATGACGCGCGCGATCATGGTCGGCCCGCACGACGGTGCGGCCATGCTGGGCGTGCGCTTCCACCCGGGCGGCGCGTCCGCCCTGCTGGGGTGCGAGGCGTCGCCGCTCACGGATCTGCGAGTCCCCCTGCGCGACGCCGCGCCGTCGCTGCCGCCGGACGTCGAGGCCCGGCTGCACGCGGCCGGCGAGGCCGCCCGCGCCGTCGAGCTGTGCCGGGCCCTGGAGGGCATCCTGCCGGCCGCGCGTGCGGTCGACCCCCTCGTCGCCGCCGCATGCGCCCGGGTGCGCGGCGCCGAGGGCAGGCTCCGCGTGGAGCGGCTCGGCGACGCGCTCGGCGTCACCCGGCAGCACCTCGCGCGCGCGTTCGCGCGGCACGTGGGCGTGAGCCCGAAGACCTTCGCACGGGTCGCCAGGCTACAGGCGCTGGTCCGGCGCGCGCGGAGCGAGTCGGACCCGCGGTGGAGCGTCCTCGCCGCGGAGATGGGGTTCGCGGACCAGGCGCACCTGTGCGGCGAGTTCCGCGAGCTCGTCGGGGTCAGCCCGGCGCGCTTCGCGGCATCGGGCTAGGGCGCAGGTTCCATTTCTCCAAGACGTCGGGCGTCGCGCGCCGTATCTTACCGCGCATCGCAGCCAGCCTCGCCCGGAGCCGACCATGACGAACACCGCCAGCGCCCCCGCCGCGGGCACCGTCCGCAAGATCACCCCCGTGCTCATCGTCGACCGCGTGGAGCCCAGCGTCGCGTTCTGGCGCGACCGGCTCGGCTTCCAGGTGACCGCGGAGGTCCCGCACGAGGGCCACCTCGGGTTCGCGATCCTCGTCGGCGACGGGGTCGAGCTGATGTACCAGAGCCGCGCGAGCGTGGCCGCCGACGTCCCGCCGGAGATGCCGCCGCCGGCGGACGCGACGACCTACCTGTTCGTGGAGGTCTCCGACCTGAACGCGGTCGAGCGCGCGATCGCCGGCACGCCGGTGGTGATGGCGCGCCGGAAGACGTTCTACGGGATGGAGGAGATCGGCGTCCGCGAGCCCGGCGGACACGTCGTCACGTTCGCGCAGCGGGTGTAGCCGC
Organism: Gemmatimonadaceae bacterium; assembly: GCA_045804325.1. Taxonomy (GTDB): domain Bacteria; phylum Gemmatimonadota; class Gemmatimonadetes; order Gemmatimonadales; family Gemmatimonadaceae; genus JBJMNJ01. The sequence goes on along the minus strand of JBJMNJ010000083.1, from coordinate 3,247 downwards.
CGCACCCTCGGCGAGTGGGAGCGTGAAGTAGAAGCTGCTCCCCTCGCCCGGCGCGCTCTCGACCCAGATCCGCCCGCAGTGCGCCTCGACGATCCCCTTGGCGATCGCGAGGCCGAGCCCGATGCCGCGCCGGTCCGTCTTGGACGCCTGCCAGAACTGGCCGAAGATGTGGGGGAGCTGCTCGGGCGGGATGCCCGGGCCCGTGTCGCGCACGGTGACGAGCACCTCCCCGTCGTGGCGCCCTGCGCGGAGCGTGATGAGGCCCCCGTGCGGGGTGAACTTGATCGCGTTGCCGACGAGGTTCGACAGCACCTGCTGCACGCGCGCAGGGTCGGCGGCCACGCGCGGCAGGCCGTCCGCGGCCTCCACGCGCAGGTCGAGCGCGCTCGCCGCGGCGAGCGGCCGCATCATCTCGGCGGCCTCCGCGAGCAACGTGTCGGGGCGGACGGGGCGCGGCTCGACGGCGAGGCGCCCGGCCTCCATGCGCTTCACGTCGAGCAGGTCCTGGATCAGCCGGTTCATGCGCTCGCCGGCGCGCCGCACCATCGCCACCTGGCGCCGTGCGGGCGCCTCCGGGGGGAGCGTCTCCTCCATGACCTGCGACGCCATGAGCATCGTGTTCAGCGGGTTGCGCAGGTCGTGCGCGACGACGCCGAGCATCTGGTCGCGGGCGCGCGTCGCCGCCTGCGCCTCGCCGAACAGCCGCGCGTTCTCCACCGCGAGCGCCGCGCGCCCCGCGAGCTCCTCCGCCATGCGCAGGTCGGCCTCCTCGTACTCGCGCCCCGACACCGACGAGTAGAGCACGACCGCGCCGATGACCCGGTTCGCGGCCCGGAGCGGCACCGCGAGCAGCGAGCGCGGCGCGAGCGCCGCGAGGAGCCGCCCCTGCTCGTCGTCGAACTTGACGGAGTCGACCTGCTCCGGCGTGACGCTGCGGTGCAGCGTGGACGCGCCCTCGTACACCGCGCGCCGCAGGTGGGGGACGAGCGGTACGCCCCCCTGCTGCACCCGCCGCAGCGCCTCCCACAGCAGTGCCTCCTTCGACGGCTCCACGTGCGCGACGCCGACGCGCTCGATCTCGCCGTCGGCGGCGAGAACGTCCACGGTGCAGAAGTCCGCCGCCGCGGGAACGACCAGCCGCGCGAGCTGCGAGAGCGTGGTCTGGTAATCGAAGCTCGTGCCGAGGATGCGGCTTGCCTCCGCGAGGAGCTCGGCGCGGCGCCTCGCGCGCTCCGCATCCGCGCGCGCGGCCTGCTCCGCCATGAGTCTCCCAGCTATGACCTCCGCCTCCCGCCGCTCGGTGAAGTCCTGTCCGGCGCCGATGAGCTGCGACGGCCTTCCCTGGGCGTCCACCGAGGCGCGGCCTTCCACGCGGAACCACCGCACCTCGCCCGTCGGCAGGACGATCCGATGCTCGACGAAGAGCTCGCCCGCGCGCGCGAACGCGTCGTCGATCGTGCTCTGCACGAGCGCGGCGTCCTCGGGGTGCACGCGCGCGAGCACGTCCTGCACTCCCGGCGGGGACGACGGATCGAAGCCGTAGATGCGATAGAGCTCGTCCGAGCCGCGGAGCTCGTTGGTGGTGAAGTCCCAGACGAAGGACCCCACGTGCCCCACGGCCTGCGCCTCCGCGAGCTCGGCATCGCGCTGGCGGGCTCGCTCCTCCTCCGCGCGGCGCTCGGTGATGTCGTGCCCCGCCCCCACGATCCGCTCCGGGGACCCGTCGGCGCTGCATCGCACGCGTCCCTGCGACCGGACGTAACGCACCTCGCCGGACGGCCGCACGATGCGGTGCTCCAGCTCGAAGTCCCGCGCCTCGTGGACCGCACCGTCGATGGCGGCGCGCAGCACGACCGCGTCGTCCGGATGGATGCGCGCGAGGATCATCCCCGTGGTGAGCGGCTGCCCCACCTCGAACCCGTAGATCCGGTACATCTCGTCCGAGCCGGTGAGGGAGTTCGTCGGGATGTGCCAGTCCCAGCTCCCCATGTGCGCGATGGCCTGCGCCTGCGCCAGCTGCGCCCCGCGACGCCGCAGCTCGCGGTCGCGGTGCATGCGATAGATCGCGGCACCGACGGTGCCTGCGGCCGCCTGGAGCGCGTCGATGACGCTCGCCGACCACTCGCGGTCCGGCGCCTCGTCGGCGAGGCACAGGTAGCCCCACCACGTGGCGCCGGAGATGACCGGCACGGCGGCGAAGGTTCGAACGCCCTGGCGCGCGAAGAAGTCGCGAACGCTCGGCGTGAGCTGCGCCGGGTCGCCGAACAGGGCGGTGCCGCGCTCCAGGTTCTGCCACGTCTCGGCCTCGGCGGCGGACAGCTGCGAGTCGAGCTTCCGCTCCTCGGGGCCGAGGCGGGTCACGGCCGGCCCCTCCCACGAGTGGCGGATCTGCCGGCGCGCGACGCCGCTACCGTCGAGATACCCCTCGAACAGGTACGCGCGGCTCACCTCGGCCGCGGCACCCAGGCGGGCGAGCAGCTCGCGCGCGTCGGCGTCCCAGTCCTCGGTCGCGAGGAAGCGCGAGGCCGCGTAGCACACGACGTCGAGGATGGCGTCGCGGCGGCGCAGCGCCGCCTCCAGCCCCCGCAGGCGGGCGACGTGGTCGCCCACGGGCCCGACGGCCCGCAGCTCGGCGGTGGTCGTGAGGGGCGAGAGCGGTTGGTCCACGGGCGTCCTCCCGGCATCGAGGGACACGAGCGTGCGTGGCGCCCCTACAGTGGGGCCGAACCCGCCGTTCGGCCAGCCCGGGCCGGGCTAGAGGGCGCGGACCGCCCCCACCAGCGCCGTCAGCGAGCTCTTGGCGTCCCCGAACAGCATGCTCGTTCGGGAATCGTAGAACAGCTCGTTCTCGATGCCCGCGAAGCCCGCCCCCATGCTCCGCTTCAGCACGATGACGCTCCGCGCCTGGTCCGCGTTGAGGATCGGCATGCCGTAGATCGGCGACGCCGAGTCGGTGCGGGCCGCGGGGTTCACCACGTCGTTCGCGCCGATCACCAGGGCGACGTCCGCCCGCGGGAACTCGGCGTTGATCTCGTCCATGTCGTACAGCCGGTCGTACGGCACGTTCGCTTCCGCGAGGAGCACGTTCATGTGGCCAGGCATCCGCCCCGCCACGGGATGGATCGCGTACTTCACCTCGCCGCCGCGCTTCTCGATCAGCTCCGCCAGCTCGCGCACCTGATGCTGTGCCTGTGCCACCGCCATGCCGTAGCCAGGAACGATGATCACGCGCGACGCGTACGCGAGC
>JBJMNJ010000082.1:0-9176 GCA_045804325.1 Gemmatimonadaceae bacterium | reverse complement strand
CGCACCGGCGAGATCCTGAACGGCTCGGTGCGGATGTTCCAGAACGTGCTCAACCTGCAGCGCGACTGGTACTTCACCCAGGCCGCCCAGCTCGACCCGCGCGCCCGCACCTTCCCCATGCCCGATTCGCTGATGGGGCGGCTGCTGCAGTTCGTGGTGGCGCACGAGATCGGGCACACCCTCGGCCTGCAGCACGACCAGCTCGGCAGCAGCACCTACCCGGCCGACAGCGTGCGCTCCCCCACCTGGACGCACCGCATGGGGCACTCCCCCAGCATCATGGACTACTCGCGCTTCAACTACGTGGCGCAGCCCGAGAACAACATCCCGCTGGACGCCATCATCCCGCGCGTGGGGCCGTACGACAAGTACGCGATCATGTGGGGCTACAAGCCCATCCCGAACGCCCGCACGAGCGAGCAGGAGCGCGCGACGCTCAACCAGTGGGCGCGCATGCAGGACACCATCCCGTGGTACCGCTTCTCGGCCAACAACGAGTTCGGCGCCTACGGCACGCAGAGCGAGGCGGTGGGCGACGCGGACCCGGTGAAGAGCACGGGCCTCGGCTTCCGCAACATCCAGCGCGTGATGGGCTACGTCGCGCAGGTCGCGACGCAGCCGGGCGAGGACAACTCGGACGTGCGCGAGGTCTATGACCGCACCGTCGGTCAGTGGAGCACGGAGGCCAACCACGTCGCGACGATGATCGGCGGCGGCACGGTGTGGTACAAGACGGGCGACCAGCCCGGCCCCGTGTACGCGGCGATGCCGCGCGAGCGCCAGCGCGAGGCGATGCGCTTCCTCAACGAGCAGGTCTTCCGCACGCCGGCCTACCTCATCCGCCCCGAGCTCGCGAGCCGCATCGAGGCGGCGGGGATGATCCAGCGCGTGAACAACGCGCAGAACCGCGTGCTGAACAACGTGCTCGACGACGGCCGCCTCGTGCGCCTGCTGGAGCAGGAGGCGGTCAACCGCGAGGGCGCCTACTCGCTCGCCACCATGCTCGACGACCTGCGCCGCGGCGTGTGGTCGGAGGTGTACGCGGGCGGCGCCGCCGACGCGTACCGCCGCGAGCTCCAGAGCGACTTCCTCACGATCATCGACGGCAAGCTGAACCCGCGCCCGAACCCGAACGCGCCGACCCCGGCGCAGCTCGCCCAGTTCGGCATCCGCGTGGTCCCGCTCTCCGACGACGCGAAGTCGCACCTCCGCGGCACGCTCTCGCAGCTGCGCACCGACATCCGCGCGAACCTGCCGCGGATCACGGACCGCGCGACGAGGCTGCATCTGGAGGGGTCGCTGTATCGGATCGATCGGATTCTCGACCCGAACGGCTGATAGCCTACCCGCCCGCGGCGCCAGACGGCGCCGCGGCCAGCGGGACGCTACGGGCGCTGGCGACGGGCCGGGTGCCCGCCGAAGGCGGGCGGGTGCGACTGCTGCCGCCTCGCTCGCGGGCTGGATGGCGAGAACCCCCGGGAGGCCACTACTGGCTTCTCGGGGGTTCTACACGTGGGCTACCCCGTGATCAGCTGGTCGGCAGCAGTCGCCTGTCGCCGGTCGCCAGAGTCGTAGCGGTGGCGTACGACGCCCTTGACCTTGGCGGGCAAGGTAGTACCTTGGCGGCCAAGGTAAACCGCCCATGGACTACGACCGCGACCTCCTCGCCGGCACCGTCTCGGTGCTCATCCTCTCGCTCCTCGGCGAGCGCGCCATGTACGGGTGGGAGATCCTGCGGGAGGCCGAGCGGCGCAGCGCGAGCGCCTTCGTCATGAAGGAGGGCACCATCTACCCCGCGCTGCACCAGATGGAGCGCGCGGGCTTCCTGAAGAGCGAGTGGCGCGACGGGGAGGACGGGCGCGCGCGGAAGTACTACGCGCTCACCGCCAAGGGCCGCCGCGCGGCCGAGTCGAAGCGGAAGCAGTGGGAGTCGCTCGCGGACGCGGTGCGCCTCATTCTCGCCGGGCCGGCCCATGGGTGACGCGGACCTGCGCCGCGACGTCGCGCGGTTGATCGAACGCCTCGTCCGCGACGCCGGCGGCTCCGCGCGCGACCGGGCGGAGCTGCGCCGCGAGCTCGAGAGCCACTTCGCCGAGGCCGGCGACTCGCCCGAGGCCCTGCGGACGATGCTCGCGCGCTTCGGCGAGGCGCGCGCGGTGGGCGCCGCCCTGCGCCGCGCTCGCGGCATGTCGCGTCGGGCGCTCTACGGCGCGAAGGTCGCCATCTCGCTCGGCGCCTCGCTCCTCGCCGCCACGGCCGTGCAGCTCGCGATCAACATCCGCGTGGCCCCCGCGGGCGACGGCGTCCGCTTCGGCGGCGGCCTCTGGCTCGGCTTCGCCTTCTCCGCGCTGGTCGTGCTGTTCGCGGTGCTCGCGTGGGAGCTCGACGTGGAGCCGCTCTGCGCGCGCCTCGAGCGGCACCCGGTGAAGCTCGCCGCGGCCGTCGGCGGGACGCTCGTGCTCGCGCTCCTGGTGCACGGGCTGCACGGCGCGGCCATCCCGCCCGTCTTCGCGCTCGCCGTGAGCGCCGCGACGGTCGCGACGTGGGCGCTCACGATCGCCATCGCCGCCCGGCTGGACCGGGCCTACCTGCGCCGCCTCGGAGGACCTCACCCGTGATCGCCATCCACGAACAGATCCGGCGCGACCTTCGCCACGCGGCGCGCGCGCTCCGGCGCATGCCGGGCCTCGCCGCCGTCGTCGTGCTCTCGCTCGGCGTCGGCATCGGCGTGAACGTCGTCGTGCTCTCGTGGATCCAGGCGATGCTCCTCCGTCCGCTGCCGGGCGTGCGCGACGCCGGTGCGTTCCTCCTCGTCGAGCCCGTGGAGGAGGGCGGCACGTACCCCGGCGCGTCGTGGCGGGAGTACCTCGACCTGCGCGAGCGCGTCCCCTCGTTCCGCGACCTCGTCGCCTCGCGCAGCGCGCCGCTCAACCTCGGCGAGGCGGGGCGCACGGAGCGCGCGTACGGGCAGCTCGTCTCCGGGAACTTCTTCGACGCGCTCGGCCTGCGGCCGGCGCTCGGACGCTTCATCCGCCCCGAGGAGGCCGCGCGCCCGGGCGGCGAGCCGGTCGCGGTGGTCTCGCACGGGTTCTGGCAGTCGCGCCTCGCGGGCGACCCCGCGGCGCTCGGGCGCTCCATTCGGCTCAACGAGCGCGAGGTCACCGTGGTCGGCGTCGCGCCGCCGGGGTTCCAGGGGACGACCGTCGGGCTCCAGTTCGACGTGTGGCTGCCGGCGACGATGGCGCCGGTGCTCCTCGCGGGCTCGCGCGAGCTCGACGACCGCGGCGCGCGCGGGTACGCGCTGATCGGGCGGCTTCGCGAGGGCGGCACGCGCGAGCGTGCGCAGTCGGAGGTGGGCGCCCTGATGCGCGAGCTCGCCGTCGCGTACCCGCGCAGCAACGCGAACGTCGCCGCGGAGGTGCACACGTTCTGGGACGCGCCGCGCGGGCCGCGGCGCTTCATGGGCCCCGCGCTCATCACGCTGCAGGGGATCATGCTCCTGCTCCTGCTCGCCGTCTGCGCGAACGCCGCCAATCTCCTCCTCGCGCGCGCGGCCACGCGCCGGCGCGAGATCGCCGTGCGGCGCGCGCTCGGCGCCGGCGCCGCGCGCATCGCGAGCCTCCTCCTCACCGAGAGCCTGCTGCTCGCGCTCGCCGGCGCGGTGCTCGGCGCGCTCATCGCGGTGTGGGGCACCGGCGCGCTGCGCGCGGTGCCGATGCCGCGCGGCATGCCGTTCCGCTTCCAGACGACGGTGGACGGCCTCGGGCTCGCCGCGGCCGCGGGGCTCGCGCTGGTCGGCGCGGTCGCGGTGGGGCTCGCGCCGGCGCTCCAGCTCGCGCGCGTGGACCCGGGGGCCGAGCTGCGCGGCGACCGCGCGTCGCCGCGCGCCGGCCGGCTGCGCGGCGCACTGGTCGGCGCGGAGGTGGCGCTCGCCCTGCTCGTGCTCATCGTCGCCGCGATCTTCTTCCGCAACCTCCGCGAGACGCGCGACACCGACCCGGGCTTCCGGCGGGAGGGCGTGCTGCTCGCGGCCTACGACCTCTCGGGGCGCCAGACCGACGCCGCCTACGCGCGCACCTTCGCACGGCGCGTGCTCGAGCGGCTGGCGGAGCGCCCCGAGGTGGAGGCGGCCGCCGTCGCGAACGCCGTCCCGCTCGACATCCACGGCCTGCCGCTGCGCGCGTTCGCGCTCGAGGGGCGCGCCCGCGCGGACGCCGCGCAGGACCGCGCCCTCTCGCTCACCGTCACGCCCGACTACTTCCGCGCGCTCGACATCCCGCTGCGCGCGGGCCGGGGCTTCGCGTCGCTCGCCGACACCGCCGCGCCGCCGCAGGCGATCGTGAACGAGGAGTTCGCGCGCCGCTTCGCCGACGGCGAGCCGCTGGGCCGGCGCATCACGGCGGGCGGACGCGAGTACACCATCGTCGGCGTCGTGCGCACGACGACGTACGACCAGTTCGGCGAGTCGCCCAAGCCGATGGTGTACTACTCGTACCGCGACCGCCCCGCGTCGTACGGGCAGGTGCACGTGCGCACGCGCCCCGGCGCCGAGGCGGCGGTGACGGCGGCGCTGCGGGCGGCGGTGGCCGAGCTCGACCCGGCGCTCCCGGTGTACGACGTGCGCACGCTCGCCGACCACGTGGACCGCAACCTCGTCTTCCGCCGCATCCCGGCGCGCATGTTCGTCGTGCTCGGGCCGCTGCTGCTCCTGCTCGCGGCCATCGGCATCTACGCGGTCGTCGCCTACTCGGTCGCGCGCCGCACGGCGGAGATCGGCGTGCGCCTCGCGCTCGGCGCCACCGCCGGCCGCGTCGTGGCGCAGATCGTCGGCGGCGCGATGCGGCCCGTGGCGCAGGGCGCGGCCGCGGGGTGGGTGCTCGCGTTCCTCGTCTACATCCACGCCCAGAACGGCCGCCCGCTCGACCCGGCGATCTTCGTCGGCGTCCCGGTGCTCCTCCTCGCCGTGGCCGCGCTGGCGAGCTGGCTCCCGGCGCGCCGGGCGGCGAGCGTGGATCCGACGGTGGCGCTGCGCGCGGAGTAGCGGCCCTGCGGGCCGCGGTATTCTACTCCTCTGCGCGTACGACTCCTCGTCATCCCGTTCTCTACTTCGCCGGGCGCAGCGCGGCGACGTAGAGAACCGAGTGAAGACAAGCTATGCGCCGAGAGGAGTAGAGAACCGCGGCGCGCAGCGCCGCACGCTCACCCGCTCCACCGCTCGTCCGCCGTCGGCCCGTAGATCGACGGCAGCGGGACGTTCACGAGCCGCAGGTAGACCGTGAGCTGGCCCCGGTGGTGCACGAGGTGGCTGAGATGCTGGCGCGCGGTGCCGCCCTTCGGAGCCGTCATCAGCACCCGCGGCCCCATCTTCAGCGACCACGGCTCGTCGAGTCGCGCGCCGGTCACCTCCTGCAGCGCCGCGCGCGCCTGGCGCACGTTCTCGTCGAAGCCCGCGACGAGCTTCTCCGTCGGCTCGAAGCTGTAGCCCCCACTCTCGCCGCCGCCGGCGATGTCCATGAACGGCTCGCGGAGCGTCTGCGCGATCCAGCCCGGCATCCACGAGACGAGCTGCGCGAGGTGCCCGAGCGCGAACGACTTCGGGTGCGGCTTCCACTCCCCCTTGTCGGTGGGCACGCGCTCGAGCAGCCGCCGCGTGGCGGCCATCTCCTGGTCGAACTCGGGGAGGGGGATGATGGGAGAAGTCATGGGGTGTGGGTCGAGATTCATCGGACTGTCGGTCGAGGGGCTACCTCTTCAGCCTCTTCAATTCCTGCTCCGCCACGATGAACCCGAACGCCGGCCACCCCCCCGACGCCACCGCGCGCTCGAACCACCGGCGCGCGGCGGTCGTGTCGCCGCGCACGAGGTACCAGTTTCCCAGGCCGTACGAGAGCGTCGCCACCTGCACGTCGCCCGTGTCGGCGGGAGTGAAGACGTCCTCCGGGCCGATCTGGCCGCGGTAGAGCTGGAGGCGGCGCGAGTAGGCGTTCTTCGCGTCCACCGTGTCGGGGCGCGAGGCGAGCCACGCCGCCGCGTCAGCCGCGCGGCCCGCGCGCATCAGCGACATCCAGCGCCAGTCGGTCGAGCCGGCGAGCTCTCCGGCGTCGGGCGCGCGCCTCGCCGACCGCGCGAACGCGTCCGCGGCGCCCGCGTAGTCGCCGCGCGCGAAGCGCAGCACGCCGAGGTGGTAGAGGATGCCGTAGTTCGTGCTGTCGAGGCGCAAGCCGCGCTCGAGGTCGGCGGCGGCGCGGTCGAAGTCGCGCACCGAGAGGTAGCGGTGCCCGCGCCAGCGGAGGAGCATCGGGTGGTCGGGCGCGACGGCGAGCCCGCGCGTGAGCGTCTCGATGGCCTCGCGGAACTGCCGCGCCCCGGACTGGGCGACGGCGAGGTCGATGTAGCGTTGCGGGGTCGACCGGTCGGCGTCGAGCGCGGCCCGCGCGCGGGCGATGGGGCCCGTGTCGACCTGCGCGCGGTACTCCACGCCGGCCGGCGAACGGTACTCCACCGGCGCCGTGCCGGTGGTGGAGACGGGGGGCGCGGTGCGGCACGCCGCGAGCGCCGCCGTGAGGGACCCGAGCACGAGACTTCGCCACGCGCGCATCCGGACGCTCCTCCGCAGGGGTGGGGCGGGAATCTGTCCCGCCCCGGGCCGCGCCGACAGATGGCGGGCTCGGGCGTGCGCTTCTCAACGGTTGGTACGGGGCATACGTTTTCCCTGTACCGCCATGGGGCGGAGGAGCGTATCAGATGACGAGATCGTACTTCCGGACGGGTGCGGCCCTGGTCGTGGCGGCGTCCGTCCTCGCGGCATGCGCGAGCGCGCCGGCCGCGTCAGGCAGCACTCCCGGCACCGCCTCGGGCGCCACGCTGGGCACCGCCAGCGCCTCGGCCACGGTCGCCAGGGCCGGCGTCCTGTCCCCGGCCGAGCAGGCCCGCGCCGACAGCGGGCGGCCGCCGTTCACCGCCGCGGACGTGCGCTTCATGCAGGGGATGATCGGCCACCACGCGCAGGCGCTCGTGATGGCCGGCATGGCGGCCTCGCACGGCGCGGGCCCGGCCGTGGGCACGCTCGCGGGGCGCATCGACGTCGGCCAGCGCGACGAGATCGCGCTGATGCAGCGCTGGCTCCGCGACCGCGGGCAGGCCGCACCCGACGCCGAGGAGCAGGTGCGGCACGCCGCCATGGGGCACGCGATGGGCGAGCTCATGCCCGGCATGCTCACCCCCGAGCAGCTCGCGGAGCTCGACCGGGCGCGCGGCGCCGAGTTCGACCGCCTCTTCCTCACGTACATGATCCGGCACCACGAGGGGGCGGTGAAGATGGTGCACGACCTGTTCGCGGCGCACGGCGCGGGGCAGGACATCACCGTCTTCAAGCTCGCCTCCGACGTGGAGGCCGACCAGACCACCGAGATCGACCGCATGCAGTCGATGCTGGCGGCGATGGGCGCACGCTGACGACGCCCGACCCGCACCAACTCCCCAACCACACCCCTTACATGACGCTCGTATCGTTCGCCCGGCGCGCCTCCGCGCTGGCCGCTCTCCTCCCGGCCGCCGCGTGCATGCGCACCGCGGCGTCGGTGGACGCGCTGCCGTCCCCGACCACGGCCACCGCCCCGAGCCCCGACCCGCGCGTCGGGCTGCGCGCCGGCTGGTTCGACGCGGGGCAGGCCATCTGGAATCTCCGCCAGGTCTCGACCACGCGCCCGTCGGCGCAGTTCCTCAACCTCAGCACCCCCGGCGAGGGGCGCCTGACGAACTCGGACCTCGCGTTCACGGGCAACCTCGTCTTCCAGGGCAACTACAGCGGCTGGCAGGTCTGGGACATCTCGAACCCGGCGCACCCGACGCTCCGTCAGGCCTACGTCTGCCCGGGCTCGCAGAGCGACGTCACCGTCTACCGCAACCTGCTCTTCGTGTCCGCCGAGGCGACGAACTCGCGCTCCGACTGCGGGCTGCAGGGCGTCGCGGACACGGTGAGCACCGAGCGCGCGCGCGGCATCCGCATCTACGACATCAGCGACATCTCGCGGCCGCGTCCGATCACCATCGTGCAGACGTGCCGCGGCTCGCACACGAACACGCTGGTCACGGACCCGAACGACCCGAACAACGTCTACATCTACGTCTCGGGCTCGGCCGGCGTGCGCTCGGCGAGCGAGCTCGCCGGGTGCTCCGGCGCGCAGATGGAGGAGGACCCGAACACGGCGCTCTTCCGCATCGAGGTGATTCAGGTGCCGCTCGCGAACCCCGCGGCGGCGCACATCGTCACGTCGCCGCGCATCTTCAGCGGCCTCGCCGCGCCGGCGCGCCACGGCGAGACGCCGGCGGACAGCGCCGCGGCCGCCGCGCGCTTCGCCGCCTCGGGCCGTCCGCCGCGCCCGCAGGGTCCGCGCACGGGCCCGACGCAGTGCCACGACATCACGGTGTACCCGGCCATCGGCCTCGCCGGCGGCGCGTGCGCGGGCTACGGCCTGCTGCTCGACATCCGCGACGTGAAGAACCCGGTGCGCATCGGCCAGGTCGCCGACTCGAACTTCTCGTTCTGGCACTCGGCGACGTTCAGCAACGACGGCTCGAAGATCCTGTTCAGCGACGAGTGGGGCGGCGGCTCGGCGCCGCGCTGCCGCGACACCGACAAGATGGAATGGGGCTCGGACGCGATCTTCACGATCGAAGACAACAAGCTGAAGTTCCACAGCTACTACAAGATGCCCGCGCCGCAGACGGCGCAGGAAAACTGCGTCGCGCACAACGGCTCGCTCATCCCGATCCCCGGCCGCGACGTGATGGTCCAGGCCTGGTACCAGGGCGGGCTGTCGGTCTTCGACTGGACCGACGCCGACCATCCGAAGGAAATCGCATTCTTCGATCGCGGCCCCGTGGCCGCCGATCGCCTCGCCCAGGGCGGCTCCTGGTCCGCCTACTGGTACAACGGGCTGATCGTGAGCTCCGAGATCGCCCGCGGCCTCGACGTCTACGAGCTGCTGCCCAGTCCGCTGCTGTCGGCCAACGAGATCGCCGCCGCGAAGACGGTCAAGATGACCTACTGGAACACCCAGGACCAGCAGAAGTTGGTGTGGCCGCCGAGCTTCGCGCTCGCGCGCGCCTACCTCGATCAGCTGGCACGATCGAACGGGATCGCGCCGGACACGATCGCGGCGGCGCGCACGGCG
>JBJMNJ010000081.1:0-10079 GCA_045804325.1 Gemmatimonadaceae bacterium | reverse complement strand
GAGCCCGAACCCGGAAATCCGGGAGGCCGCCGAGGACCTGCTGGAGATGAGCGCCGCCGACTGACGTCGCGCTGCCGCCCCGTGTGGTACGCCTGGACGTGGCGGCGCGATACGCCGTTGCCCGGGTGATCCGCGGTTGCGGCTCGGCGTTCCGAAGCCGTATCCTTCGCGATCATCGACGGGGTCGCCCGTATGTCGCTGATGCATCCTCTGAGGTCACTGAGGCGCACGCCGGTCTTCGCTGCCGCCGCGGCCCTCACGCTCGCCCTCGGAATCGGGTCGATCGCCACGGCATTCGCGATCACGTACGGCGTGCTGCTGGAGCCGCTACCCTACGGCCACCCCGATCGCCTCGTCAGCGTCGGCCTCGATCTGCGCTCGGCCGAGCTGCGGCGCATCGAGCAACCGCCGGCGGTCTACCTCACCTACAAGCGCTTCGCGCGGCGCATCGCGGACATCGGGTTCTATCGAACCGGGAACGCGAACCTCTCGGCCGGCGGTGGCGTCGCCGACCCCGTGCGTCTCGCCGCGACCTGGGTGACTGCGTCGACGATTCCCCTGCTCCAGGTGACCCCGATCCTCGGTCGGTCGTTCACGGACGATGAGGATCGAACCGGGGGGCCGGACGCCGTCGTCATCAGCGAGTCGGTGTGGCGTACCTACTTCCAGGCGTCGCGCGACGTCGTCGGGAGGACGCTGATCGTCAACAGCGTCCCGCGAACGATCGTCGGGGTCATGCCGCAGCGATTCATGTTTCCCGCGCCCAGCACGAAGCTCTGGCTTCCGGCGCGGCTCGATCGGGACGCGACTTCGATGGGCGACTTCAGTTACCGGGGCGTGGCGCGCCTCGCCCCCGGTGCTACGCCCGAGGCCGCGCAGCGCGAGCTGTCGTCGGTGCTGCCGAGACTGGCCGAGTCGTTCCCGCGGCTGGCGTCCGGATCCGGCACGGCGTCGTGGCTCGAACAGGCGAGACCCGCTCCGGTCGTCGTTCCGCTTCGCGACGAGGTCACGAGCGGAATCGCCCGCACGCTCTGGATGCTGGCGGCGGCCGCCGGCCTCGTGCTCTTCGTCGCGCTGGCGAACGTCGCGAATCTCATGCTGGTCCGTGCCGATGCCCGCCAGCTCGAGCTCGCCGTGCGCGAAGCCCTCGGCGCCAGTCGGCTGCGCATCGCGACGCATTTCCTCGGCGAATCGATCGTGCTGACGGCGGCCGCGGGCGCCGCCGCGCTCCTCGCGTCGTGGGGAGCGTTGCGCGCCCTGGTGGCGTTCGGGCCGACCGACCTCCCTCGGATCGCGGAGCTGCACCTGGGTGCCGCGACGGTCGTCTTCGTGCTCGCCGTCTCGACGGGTGCCGCGATCATCTGCACCATGGTGCCGACGGTTCGCCTCCGCCGCGCCACCTTGTCGATCAACTTGCGCGACGGTGGACGCGGCGAGACTGCGGGACGGGCCCGTCAGCGGCTGCGCTCGACGATCGCCGCCTTCCAGGTTGCCGTGGCGCTCGTGGCGCTCGCGGGATCGGCGCTGCTGCTGCGCACCTTTCAACGCCTGAGTCAGGAGCGGCCCGGGTTCGACGCCACGAACGTGATGACCGTCTGGACGCAGCTGCCCTTCGCGCGCTACGGCGACTCGGCGTCGGTCGCGTTCTATGCGAGGCTGACGGAGTCGGCCGCCGCGCTGCCGGGTGTCGTCGCCGCCGGCGTCACCACTCGGCTGCCCCTCGCCGACGGGGAGGTGCGTCGGCTGTCGTTCCGCCGCGATGACGGCCACGCGCTCTCTCTTCCGGTCGTCACCGTGGACGACGGCTACTTCACGAGCATGAGGATCGCCGTCCTCGCCGGCCCCGGCTTCCAGCGGCTCGGCCTGCAGCGCGACGGAGACATCGTCCTGAGTCGGCGCGCCGTCGAGACCTTCTTCAGGGACACAGCCGCGGGCGCCGCGATCGGGCGCCGCGTCTCCCTGGCGCCTTCGGGGCCGACGTACACGGTCGTCGGCGTCGTCGGCGACGTGCGCGACCACGACCTCGGGACGCCGCCTTCGCCGACCGTCTACATGCCGCAGGCCGTCCCGATCGACAGAACGACGGAGCCCGGAGCGCGACGGACGATGGCGCTCGTCGTGCAGACTCACGGTCCGCCGAGCGGCATCGTCGCGCCGATCAGGAAGATCGTGCGCGACCTCGATCCGTCCGTCCCGATCTTCAACGTCGAGACGATGAGCGACGTCGTGCGCGCATCGACGGCGCGTCTGTCATTGACGCTCGCGTTGATGAGTGCGGCGGCGGCGATCACGCTGGCGCTCGGAGCGATCGGACTGTACGGCGTGATGACGTACATGGTCGCGCTCCGCACGCGCGAGCTCGGCATCCGCATCGCGCTCGGCGCCGCTCCGAAGCAGATCGCGCGGTCCGTCACGGTGGGCGGCATGAAGCTGCTCGCGAGCGGCGTGGCCGGCGGCCTCGTGCTCTACGCCGCCGCCACGCCTCTTCTGCGCGGGTTCCTCTACGGCGTCACGGCCGCGGATCCCCTCGCGCTCTCCGGTGCGACGGCGGTGCTCGTCGCGACGGCGTTTCTCGCCATCTGGCTCCCCGCGAGACGCGCTTCGCGAGTCGACCCCGCGGTGGCGCTGCGTGCCGACTAGTCTCGAAGGAGATCGGAGCGGGGCTCGGCGCCCGCGGTGGCGTCGTCAGTAGGGCACCGGCTCGGCCCCGAACGGCCACCGCTCCGTGCGCCACGACCAGGCGAGGAATGCCACGCCCCCGAGCGCGAGCACGCCGACGCCGAACAGGATCACCCGCGGCTGCGTCGTCGCGAAGAGGAAGATCCACCCGAACAGCGCGACGAGCGCCGGCAGCGGGTAGAGCCACATGCGGAACGGCCGCGGCATGTCCGGCGCGCGCTTGCGCAGCAGCATCAGGCCGACGATCTGCCCCATGAACTGCACGAGGATGCGCGTCACGATGAGCGCGTCGATGACGGTGCCGAGCGAGAAGAACCCCGCGAGGATCGAGATCGCCCCGAGCACGAGGAGCGAGACGTAGGGAAACTGCGTCGTGGGGTGGAGGCGACCGAACGCGCGGAAGAAGTAGCCGCTCTCCGCCGCGGCGTACGGGATGCGCGAGTACCCGAGCAGCAGCGCGAACACGGAGCCGAACGCCGTCCACAGGACGAGCAGCGTGAACACCGTCGCGACGCCCGGCCCGTACAGGCGCTCCATGAAGATGGACACCACGAACTTCGAGCTCGGGTGCACGTCCGCCGGCACGAACTCGCGCCACGGCACGACGCCGATGATCGAGAGGTTGATCCCCATGTACAGCAGCGCCACTGCCGCCGTGCTGATGAGAATGGACCGCGGGATCACGCGCCCCGGGTCCCGCACCTCGTCGCCGATGTAGCAGACGTCGTAGTAGCCGAGGTAGTCGTAGATGCCGATGCGCGCGGCGGCGCCGAGGCCGAGGAAGAAGCCGAGCGAGAAGTCGAAGGCGCCGGGCGGGAAGTCGAACGCGAGCTTCGGGTCGAAGTGCAGGGCGCCCGGGACGATCACCGCGAGCGCGGTGAGCACCGTCCCGGCCCAGAGCGAGACGGTGATCGTGGCGATCGAGTGGATGCGCCGGTAGAGCAGCGCGACGTTCACGAGCCCGACCGCGATCACGAGCGCGATCGCCATCGGGCGCGTCATCCCCTTCCACACGTAGCCGGCGTAGTCCGCGAAGCCGATGTAGCCGCTGGCGATCTCGAGCGGGCCGCTCAGCACGAACTGCCAGACGAAGAGGAACGCCATCGCGCGGCCGAAGCGCGTCCGGCCGAACGCCTCGCGCAGGTAGAGGAACGACCCGCCCGACCCCGGCATCGCCGCCCCGAGCTCGCTCCACACCATCCCGTCGCAGATCACGATCACGAGCGCGACGAGCCACCCGACCATCGCCTGCGGCCCGCCGAGCGCCGTCATGAGCAGCGGGATCGTGATGAACGGCCCGACGCCGACCATGTTGGTCATGTTCAGCGCCGTCGCCGGGAGGAGGCCGAAGCGGCGCGGGAGTGGCCCCGGCGCGGCGCTCAGAACGAGCCCCCCGGCGGCGCGCCCTTCGCGGCTGGCGCCGCGTCGGGCGGCGGCCCCGGCGTCTCGTGCGTGGAGTGGTGCGTGAGGAGCTGCCAGCGCCCGCCGCGCCGCACATACACGCGCGCGTACCGCACCGTGTAGCCGAGCCGCGCCGGCCCCTCCGCGCGCGGGTCGTCGCGGCGCACGAAGATGCGGCCCGTGGTGAGCGCGACGTCGCCGTGGGGCTCCACCTCGAGCGAGTCCACGGTGCGCGAGATCACGCGCGGCGCGTCGGGGGCGGGGGTCTCGCGCAGGGACCGCATGCGCGCCGCGCGGTCCTCGAGCATCCCCGTCGAGTGGCGGAAGCGGAACGTCGGCGCGTACACGCCCTCGAGGAACGCGGCGTCGCGCCGCGCGACGGCGTCCTCGACGCGCTGCTCGAGCGCGGCGATGGCGGCGCTGTCCGCCGACGAGCGCGCGGGCTGCCCGCCGAGGCCGGACGCGCCCACGGCCGCCAGGCCGATCGTGACCCAACGCAATGCCGTCCCCCGTGACAGTAGGAGCGCCAAGTGTGCGCCGCGCGCGGCGCCCTCGCAACCTCCCCGCTCGTCAGGCGCGCCGGCGGATCACGGCGCGGGCGACGCGGACGCGGCCTCGGCACCCTTCAGCAGCGGGTACGGGTTCACCGGCGTCCCGCGCCACCACGACACGCTCGGCCGCCCGCGCGCGATGACGAAGTGCAGGTGCGGCGTGCCGGGCGGCGCGTTCCCGGTCGTCCCCACGTAGCCGATGACCTGGCCGCGGACCAGCGGCATCCCGGACTGGAGGCCGACCTCGTAGCGGTCGAGGTGGCCGTACATGAGGATGAAGCGGTCCGACGCGTCGGCCGCGTACACCATGAGCCCGCCGGCCCTGCTCTCGTGCAGCTTCAGGACGCGCCCGTCGGCGGCGGAGACCACGGGAGTGCCGCGCGGCGCGAGGATGTCGAGCGCGTGGTGCACGCGCGCCCCGCTGCGCGGCTCCGTGTAGCTGTCGCGGAGGTCGGCCGCGTGGAAGCCCTGGACGGGAAGGACGAGCGTCGGCGCGAGCTCGCGCAGCTCGGCCTCGGTCGCGACGATGGGCGTCGTGTCGCCGCGCGCGGCCGCGCGCGGCGGGCGCGCGCTGTCCGGCGGCGTCGCCACGACGATGGCCCCGGGCGACATCACCACGGTGACGGCCGTGGAGTCCGCGGGGCGCGATCGCTCGAGGCGGCACGCGACCGGCGCGGCGGCGGCGATCGCGCCGGCGACGACGGCTCGGAGGCGCATGGCCCGGCTCCTGACGGCGGTGAGGCGGGGGCTCTCGGGGCCGGCGCGGCCTAACGGTTACACGCCGGCCCGGTTCGAAGTCTGGCTCGTGGGCCGCGCCCGCAATGTGATCTGCCTCACTTACCCTCTCAGGAATCGCGCCATGCGTTTCGCCACCCGAACCGTCCTCGCCCTCGTCGCCGCGCTCTCCCTCGCCGCCCTCGCCCCGAGCCACGCGCGGGCGCAGGCGGCGCGCGGGGTGCTCGCGCGCTCCGTGATCCGCGACTCGACGCTGCGCGCGTTCCTGCCGCAGTTCGAGCGCGCCCACGACCGCTTCATCAACGGGGATGCGCGGCAGTGGCGGCAGATCGCGTCGCGCGCTCCGGACGCCACGATCATGGGCGGGTGGGGCGGCTTCGAGCGCGGCGGGCGTCAGGTGGCGGGGCGCTACGACTGGGCGGCCTCGCGCTTCCGCGAGAGCGGCGCGCGCACGCGCGTCGAGTACCTGTCGGCCGAGGTGAGCGGGGACCTCGCGTACACGGTCTCGATCGAGCGGAGCCGGGTCCGCCTCGCCGACGCGGACACCACCGCGACGCTGGCGCTCCGCGTCACGCACGTCTTCCGCCGCGAGAACGGCGCGTGGCGCCTCGTGCACCGGCACGCCGACCCGCTCATCGAGCGCACCGGGCCGGCCGCGATGCCCTCGCGGTGACGCTGCGAGGCGCGAAACGGGCACCCTAACGGGTCATCCCGGCCCGGATGCGTTACGCGGCCCCCGGATACGTCGTCGCACGGGCATGCGGAAGCCCCTCGTCGCGCTCGTGCGCGCACTCGTCACGACGGCCGTGGTGTTCGGGCCGCTGGTGGTCGCGCTGCGGATGTTCTCGTGGCAGGCGCCGGTCGCCGGCGCGTTCGTCGTGGTCGCCGTCCTGATCTACGGTGCCGCGGCGCTCGCCGCCGGCGGCGAGGGGTGGATCCCGGACGCCAGCCCGCGGGCGATCCTCGCGGCGGGCGCGCTCCTCATCGTCGCGCTGGGCGTCGGCGCGTTCTGGCTCGCGGGGCACGCGGCGCCGTACCGACCCGGCGCGCTCCTCGCCGGCTACGCCGCGCTCGCGTGGGCGATCGCCGGCCACACGAGCGTGCGCACCGCGTGGTACCACGTGCTGCACCCCGAGCAGCTCGCCCGCTACATCGTCGCGAAGCGCCGCCTGCGCGAGGTGATGCGCGCGACGCTCGCTCCTCGCTAGCGGGGCGTCGGGCGTCGACGCCGCTAGTGCGGCGTGACCGGCTTCGGGTGCTCGGCCCGCGGCAGCGCGGGCCGGGCGGCAGGAAGGCGCTCCTCGAGCAGCTTCGCGGCGTAGCGCTGCGCCTCCCCGAGTCGCTCGACCTCGATGGCGATGGCGTCCACCGACATCTCGAGCCGCGCCAGCCGGCGCTCGCTCTCGACCGACGGGGCCTGCTCGCGCGGGCGGGCGAGCCATCGCGCCCACGCGAACGCGGCCGACCACGCCACCGACGCGAAAGCGGCGAAGAAGGCGGCAGTGATCGCGGCTTCCGCGTTCATCGAACGCATCATGAGCACCTCGGGGTGACTCCCACGGGCCCTACGGGGTGGGCGAGCAGGGGATTCAGGCGCGGCGGGCTCGCCGACCTCCTCAGCGCTTCCGCTTCCTGGCCGGCGGTTCGGCCTGGCACCGCCACGCTTCCGGCACCAGGACCTCCAAGTCCTCGACGGTCACGGCGTCGAGCCGCACGAGCACCGCGGGGAACCCCTCGTAGTGCGGCTCCGTGAAGAACTTCGCCGGCTCGGCCGCGATCATCACGTCGCGCGCCGCCACGTTCGCCACGCGCACGGCGACCACCCCGGAGTTCGGCACCTTCGGCTGCTTCGGCTCGACGCGCTCCATCCACGTCCAGAGGAAGCCCTTCGGCTTTCCCTTGACGCGGATGGAGAACGCGAAGGAGCCGGCCGCCTCCTCCACGCCCGGCAGCGCCGTCGCGATGCGCCGCACGTCGGCCTGGGTCGCCACCGCCTAACGCTCGACGCGAATGGGCGCGCGCACGGCGTCGCTCAGCGGTGCACCGGCTCGGGCGCGTCGGCGTACTTGCGGTACTTCCCCAGCAGCGTCCCGAGGGCGACGAGCACCGGGAACAGGACGCGCTGCACCACCGCCGGGAGCGCCGCCGGCGCGAACTCGCTCCGGTAGCGCCGCGTGAGGAACGCGATGTCGAACGGGTCCGGCCTCCCGCCGCGCCGCTTCGCCGAGGCGAACATCGCGGTGAGGAGGTACTCGACGTTGTCGGCAGGCTCGACGTGCCCCGTGCACCGCAGCTCGCCCTGCCCGGCGTTCCAGAACCGGTGCGCCTCGCCCGCGTGGAACGCGACCGTCTCGCCCGGCCCGGCGAACCGCCGCGCCTCCCCCAGCCGCTGGTAGCCGAGCCGTCCCTCCTTCACGGTGAAGACCTCCTCCTGGTGGAGGTGGACGTGCATCGGCGGCCCGGCGCCCGGCCGGACGATGTTCTCGCCCTCGAGGCGGTCGCCCGCGGCGCCGGGCACGCGCCGGAGGAAGATGAGACGCTCGCCAGCGCCGTTGTCGATGGAGCGCGGGTATCTGGGGTCGGCCATCGAGACGTCCCTGAGTCGGGGTCGGCGAGCGCCCGGGCGCGGCCGCGGGCATCCGCAAGGTGCAACGCGGGTCGGGCGGCGTCGAGAGCGTCAGAGGGACGGCACCTCGCTGACGTGGCCGCCGACGACTCGCCAGGGGCCGCCGCCCGTGCGCCGCGAGATCCTCCGCCTTGGTCCCGAGGCGGCCGTCCGGGCCGGTGAAGATGAGGTCGTCCGAGATGGGCTGCTGGATCGCTCATCGTCCGGTGCCCTCCACGGCCTCGCGAATCGTCCCGACGACCAGCGCCGGCTCGTCCAGCTGCACGTGGTGGCCACTCCGCGCGGCGATCACCAGCCTGCCTCGCCGCGACATGGCCGCCATCGCCGCGTGATCGGCCCTGTGCTCCGCCTCGAGGCGCTCCGCGTCGGGCCCGCTCTCGTCCGGGAGCCCGCGCGTCACGACGAACAGCGGAAGGTCGCCGAGCGGATGCTCGCCACGCGCGCGCGCACGCAGCTCCGCGAGCTCCTCGGGCTCGAATGGGTTCACGGCCGCCACGATGTGGCCGATCCGTCCGAGGGCCCACGTGCGCATCCGCTGCGCGTCCGGCGGCAGCTTGTCCCGGGGCGGCGCGTTGGCGCCCGCGCTCGCGGCCGCGAGGCCCGCTCGCATCTGCGCCAGCGCGGCCGGGGGGATGTCGCTCTCGCGGAGCGGTCCCGACGTCTTGACGGATGGCACCGGTCGCCCCGTCGCCAGATCCGACGAGTGGACGAGCCGTCCATCCGGCATGAGACGCAGCGGGTCGCTCGCGCCGGGCTCGACTAGGACCAGCGCGGCCACGTCGGCGGGGTACGCCGCCTGGTAGCCCCGCACCAGCCACGCGCCGTACGAGTGCCCGACCAGCACGAACGGCGGTCGCTCGCCGGCGCGCTCGAGCAGCGTGTGAAGCTCGAAGACGATCTGGCGCATGGTGCGCGGGTGCGGCCCCATGTCGCTCCACCCGTCGCCCGCGCGGTCGTACGAGCACACGCGTGCGAACCGGGCGACGCCAGGCTGCACGAGACTCCACTCTACCGAGAAGTCGCCGAGGCCGGCCTCGAGGATGACGGTCGGCCGAGCCGGCCGCGACTCGCCGACGCAGTTCAGGTGAAGCCGCCACCCTCCGACGTCCACCAGACGTCCCGGCGGCGGATACGGAGGCGCGGCGGTCTCGGTCTGCGCGGTCGCGCGAGGCGACGCGCACGCGAGCGCGAGGGCGGCCATCCCCAACGGTCGGGACCAGCTGACGGGAACGCGCATCCTCGTCCTCCGGAAGCGGCTCGCTTCACGCTCCCCGGCACGCGGGGCTCAGCGCGACCGCGCGAAGAGCCCCAGCAGCGGGAGCAGCATCACGATGGCGAACGAGACGCCCAGTGTCACGTCGAGCCAGCGCTTCCTCGGGCGATTCACCCAGTGGTACAGGACGAACGAGAACAGGAGCGACTGCAGCAGGACCTCCCAGAGGCCGAGGATCTGCCGGCGCGGCGGGACGATCGTGTAGATGATCCCCTCCACGGAGCCCGGGGCGGGGCCGAACGTGGACAGGACGCCGAGGGCCAGCAGCAGCCACCACAGGATCAGCCACCCGCGACGCCGCTCGAAGAGCACCGTGCGCAGCGGGTAGAAGGCCAGCGCGAAGATGACCCCGCGGACCGGTTGGAAGAGTGGCCCCGCCATCACGACGGCGTCCGTCGTGGGACGCATGAAGTACGACAGCGGGGGCGTGGCGAACGTCGTCTCGTACCCGCCGGCCACGAGCGCCAGCACGCCCGCGATGAAGTAGGTCACCGTGTGCACCACCACGGTCTTCACGAGGAGGCTCGGCAGCGTCAGCCGGGTGGGCGTATGATCGGTCATGGTGGGGAAGCGGGCGCCGCCCACTCGTCTGCGAGGATCGCGTAGACAGCCACGTCCTCGAACCGCCCCCAGCGCAGGTAGGCGCCGCGATGCATGCCCTCGAGGCGCATGCTCCACGCCGCCCCCGCCCCCGGCGGGTACGGGTGCGGGACATGGAGTGTCGTGTCGGCCACCTCGCGGGCGCCCGCCAGGCGCTCGACGTCCGGCCCGTCCGCCGGCGTGAAGGGCCGGAGGACGAGGCGCGCCGTCGTCA
>JBJMNJ010000080.1:0-4332 GCA_045804325.1 Gemmatimonadaceae bacterium | reverse complement strand
GTTCGCGAGCGAGGTCGTCATCGTGCACCGCCGCGACTCGTTCCGCGCCTCGAAGGTGATGGCCGAGCGCGTGCTCTCGAACCCGAAGGTCCGGGTCGAGTGGAACTCGCGCGTCGTCGACGTGCTCGGCGGCGACGAGATTACCGGCCTGCGCGTCGCCGACATGGCGACGGGCGCCGAGCGCGAGCTCTCCGTGGGCGGCCTGTTCGTCGCCATCGGGCACACGCCGAACACCGACTTCCTCAAGGGCCAGGTGGAGCTCGAGCCGTCGGGCTACGTGAAGACGCCATCCCCGTGGCGCACGGTCACGAGCGTGCCCGGCGTGTTCGCGGCGGGCGACGTCATGGACGCGTACTATCGTCAGGCGATCACCGCCGCGGGCACGGGGTGCATGGCGGCGCTCGAGGCGGAGCGGTGGCTCGCGCACCACCACGTGGGCGGCGCGCAGGTGCCGGTGCTCGAGACGGCGGACGCGCCGTCCGCGATGGACCGCCGCTTCGAGCCGCGCTGATGCCGGCGGGGTCGGTGCCGAAGATCTCCGGGGTGACGGTCGGTCCCTTCCAGGAGAACTGCTACCTCGTGGTCGAGGAGGCGAGCGGCCGCGCGGCGCTCGTCGACCCGGGCGACGAGGGCGCACGCATCGTGAGGACGGTGCAGGACGCCCGCGTGACGCTCGAGGCCGTGTGGCTCACGCACGCGCACATCGACCACATCGGCGGCGTGGCGGCGGTGAAGCGTGCGTGGGACGTGCCCGTGTTCCTCCATCCCGCGGACCGGCCGCTCTACGACAACGGCGCGCGCCAGGCGGCCGCGTACGGCCTCCCGTTCGACGTCCCGCCTCCGTTCGACCGTGAGCTCGCCGAGGGCGACGTCCTGGAGCTCGGCGCGCTGCGGTTCTCGGTGATGCACACGCCCGGGCACGCGCCGGGACTCTGCGTCTTCCACGGGCACGGCGTCGTGCTCGCCGGCGACCTGCTCTTCGCCGGCTCCATCGGCCGCACCGACTTGCCGCTCTCCGACCCGCGCGCCATGCAGCACTCGCTCGAGCGCGCGGTCGCCGAGCTCCCCGAGGAGGCGGTCGTCTACCCCGGGCACGGTCCGCTGACGACGCTGGCGGAAGAGCGCCGCTCGAACCCGTTCCTGAGCGGCGCCGCGCGCGTGCTCGGCGCCTGGTGACGGCGCGGGCCGACGATCGCATGCGGCTCGCGCTGTCGCTCGCGCTGCTGGCCGCCTGGCTCGGCGCGGCGGGCGTCGTGGCCGCGGTGGTGGCGCCCGCCGCCTTCGCGGTGCTGCCGACGCGGGCGCTCGCCGGCGCGCTCGTTGGCCGCGTCCTGCCCGCGGTGTTCTATGCGGGGCTGGCCGCCGGGCTCGTCTCGGCGGCGCTCGCCTGGGGGGACCGCGCCGACGGGTCGGCGAGCCCGCGCCTCCGCCTCGGCGCCTCCCTCGCGCTCGCCGCGGCGTGCGGCGTCGCGCAGCTCGTCGTCGCGCCGCGCATCCAGCGCCTCCGCGCGCGGATCGGTCCCTCCATCGAAGCGCTGGCGCAGGACGACCCGCTGCGCGCGGCCTTCGGCCGCCTGCATGCCGTCAGCGTCGCGTGGATGGGCGTGGGGATCGTCGCGGCGGCCGTGGCCATCGTTGCGGTGGCGTTCGCACTGCGGGCCCGCCGATAGGCGGCTCAGGTCTCACGGCCCGCCGCGCCCGGCCGTGTAGATTCCTCGAACTACCAGCAACCGGAGACACCCGAGATGGCCGACGCCACTCGCATCGAGAAGGACCCGCTCGGCGAGCTTCCCGTGCCCGCCGACGCGCTCTACGGCGTGCAGACCGTGCGCGCCCTGCAGAACTTCCCCATCAGCGGCCTCACGCCGCAGTGGCCGTTCGTGATGGCGCAAGTGTGGATCAAGAAGGCGGCGGCCCTCACGCACAAGGACACCGGCCGCCTCGACGCGCGTCTCGCGGACGCCATCGTCACGGCCGCCGACGAGGTGCTCGCGCGCATGCACGACCGGCACTTCGTCGTGGACCCGTACCAGGCGGGCGCCGGCACCTCGCACAACATGAACGTGAACGAGGTGCTCGCGAATCGCGCCAACGAGATCCTCGGCGGTGCGCGCGGGGCGAACTCGCCCGTGCACCCGAACGATCACGTGAACATGGCGCAGAGCACCAATGACACGATCCCGACGAACATCCGCCTCGCGAGCCTCGCGCGGCTCGGGCCGCTCGTGGCGGCGTTCGAGGGGTTGCGCGACGCGCTCGCCGAGAAGGGCCGACAGTTCGACCACATCGTGAAGGCCGGCCGCACGCACCTCCAGGACGCGATGCCCATCCGCCTCGGCCAGGAGTTCACGGCGTACGCGGGCTCGATCGACCGCGCGGTGCGGCGCGTCAAGGAGGCCGCGGACTACCTGCGCGACCTCGGCATCGGCGGGAGCGCGGTGGGCACCGGGGTGACGGTGGAGAAGGAGTACCCCGAGCTCATGGTCCGGCACCTGAAGAAGATCACGGGCCTCGACCTGCGCGTGGGGAAGGACCGCATCCAGCTCATGCAGAGCATGGGCGACGCGGCGGCCTTCAGCGCGACGCTCCGCGGCCTCGCGATCGACCTCAGCAAGATCGTGAGCGACCTGCGGCTCATGGTCATGGGCCCGCGCACCGGGATCGACGAGATCAAGCTCCCCGCCGTGCAGCCGGGCAGCTCGATCATGCCGGGGAAGATCAACCCGTCCATCCCGGAGATGGTGAATCAGGTCTGCTTCCAGGTCATCGGCTGCGACACCACCGTCGCCGTCGCGAGCGAGCACGGGCAGCTCGAGCTCAACGTGATGATGCCCGTGATCGCGCACAACGTGCTGCTCTCGATGCAGATCCTCACGAGCGCCGCGACCGTGCTCACCGAGCGCACGGTGAAGGGCATCGAGGCCCACGAGGACATGTGCGCGTACTGGGTCGAGCGCTCGGCGGCCCTCGCCACGGCGCTCATGCCGCACATCGGCTACGCGCGGGCCGCCGAGGTCAGCAAGCAGTCGGTCAAGGAAGGCATCCTCATTCGCGAGCTGGTGAAGCGCGACAGCCTCCTCTCGGACGATCAGGTCGACGAGGTGCTCGACCTCCGCAAGATGACGGAGATCGGCGTCCCGGGCGGCGTGCACGGCATGGTGGCGGGCGGCTGACCGAGCGGGCAGTAGGAGACGGGGAGTGAGGCGACCCGACGGGGCCTCGCTCCCCGACCCCTGTTTCCCGATCCCCGCCTCCTGTAGCTTTCCGTCGTGCGCATTACCACCTGGGCCGAATACGGCGTGATCTGCGCGCTCCACCTGGCGCGCCGGGCGAGCGAGGGGCCGGTGACCGGCCGCGACATCGCGGCGCGCGAGCGGCTCCCGGCCGACTACGTCGAGCAGATCCTGCTCCGCCTGCGCCGCGCCGGCATCGTCACGAGCACGCGCGGCGCCCGCGGCGGCTACGCGCTGGCGCGCACGGCCGAGGAGATCACGGTGCGCGACGTGATCGCGGCGTCGGAGCTCATGACCTTCGACCTCCACTGCGTGACGAATCCGCTGGAGGAGGAGCGCTGCTCCGCGTCGCACAACTGCTCCATTCGCCCCGTGTGGGTGATGCTCCAGCGCAAGATCGACGACGTGCTGGACAGCGTGCGGCTGGTCGACCTCCTCGAGGAGGAGAGCGTCGTTCGGCGGCGCGTCGGCCTGCCGGTGCTCCAGGGCTAGCGCTCATGGCGCTCCCGTTTCTGCGCGCCTGGCGGGAGCAGCGTCTGCTCCGGCAGCGCGCCGCGGGATACGTGCGGACGCTGGCGGTCGAGCCCGAGGAGAGCACGGTGGACTGGCTCGCGAGCGAGGTCACGCGCGGCGACGCCGACCGCGCGCGCTGGGAGCTCCGTTACGCGCGCCGGGCGCTCGGCCTCCTGGTGGCCGGTCGCGACGCGCTCGACGACCGCACCGCGTCCGTCGTGGCGCGGGAGCTCGCGAGCTCGCTGGGTCGGGACCGCAACGTGGCCGCCGACAAGCTCGCGCTGGCCGAGCGGCAGCTCAACGCCCGGCTGCGGGCGTACGGGGAGGCGCTGGCGACGCGCGGGGCGGGGGAGCCGACCGCGGCGCGGCTCGGGCGCGCGCTGCTCGCGAGCGCGGGGTTCGCGGGCGAGCCGCCGGCGCCGCTCGTCGCGCGCGCCGGAGAGCTCCTCAGCGGCTACGTCGCGCGGTCCAACGAGGCGCTGCGCGCGGCCTTCGGGACCGCGTCCCTCCCCGAGGACGTCGCGCCGTCCGAGGCGGTACGGGCGCGCGCCCTGGAATCACGATGACGACGCGAACGAACGCGCGA
>JBJMNJ010000079.1:0-4392 GCA_045804325.1 Gemmatimonadaceae bacterium | reverse complement strand
GGTGGAGGATGGCGTCAAGGTTCACAGCCGCCGGGCGTCGGACCGCGAGCCGCCGGCGGCGCGGGTGGCCGCCAGCGGCGACGCGGGCGGAGGCTGAGGGTCAGGCCGGGGCCCGCTCCGGCGTACGGCCAGACAGCAGGCAGTCCAGATAAGGACCGAGGCGGCGCACGTCCGCGACGAGCTCACCTTTGCGCTGCGGGGTCATCAGCGCGGCCAGCGCGTCGGCGATCGAGCTGTCGACCACGCGGTACGTCGCGTCGATCTTCACGCAGGTGTCGCGTCCCTCGGAGACGAAGCGCACTCGCGCGCTCGTCTCGATGGGTGAGCCGCCGACGCTGGTCCACGCGATCACGCTGTTGGGGACGTACTTGGTCGTCACGGTGTCCCACTCGATCGTGCCGCCCGCGGGGGTGGAGGCGCACCAGTGCGAGCGGCCGTCTCCATAGTCGCGCACTTCGCGCAGCGCGCCGATGAACTGCGGGAAGTTCTCGAAGTCGCGACAGAAGGCGAAGACGGCCTCCACGGGGTGGCTCACGATGAACGAGAGCGCCACCGTTCCCGAGCGGCGCCGCGTTCCCGCCTGGCGAACGGCTTCGGCGAGCGGACGATGGGCCGCGGCGCCGATGAGTGCGAGGCCGCTGATGGTGGCCGCGGCGCGCGCCGGCGTAGACATGCGGCGGCGCGTCGCGAACAACAGCCCACCCACCAGACCGAGCAGGAGCGACGGGCCGGTGATGGTGGGCTGGATCACATTCGGTGCAACAGGGGACGATGTCATGCCCCCTAGCCGAGCAAGGGGGGTGCCGGCGGTCGCGGCCTCTCCGCTCAGAGTCGGGCAGCGGCGTCCCGGGCTCGCTGGAGCGCTTCGGCCGTCGTCGCGCCGATGGCGCCGATGTGGCCCATCTTCCGGCCCGCGCGCGCGCCACGCTTCCCGTAGAGAAAGAGGCGCGTGCCCGGCACCGTCAGGGCGGCCGCGAAGTCGGGCACGCGGCCGCCCTCCCACAGATCGCCGAACAGGTTGACGATCGCCGCCGGCCGCGAGGGCGCCACGGCGCCCAGCGGCAGGGCGCACACGCAGCGGACGAGCTGCTCGAACTGACTGGTGGGCGAGCCGAGCTCCGACGCGTGGTAGGAGTTGTGTGGCCGAGGTGCAAGCTCGTTGACGAGCAGGCGACCGTCGCGCAGCAGGAACATCTCCACGGCGAGGATCCCCTCGAGCTGCAGCGCGTCGGCGATGCCGCGCGCGATCGCCTGCGCGTCGCGAACGACATCAGGGGGCAGCTCGCCGGGCAGCACGCTCCAGGCGAGGATCTGACGTTCGTGGTGGTTCACGGCCGGGGGATACACGACGATCTCCGTCCCGCCCGCGCCGCGCGCGACGAGGACCGACAGCTCGAGCTCCAGGTCGAGCGCCTGTTCAGCCACCGACTCGCGACCACCGAGCTGGCCGAAGGCGCGCGCCGGATCGTCGCCCGCCGCGAGGCGGAGCTGGCTGCGGCCGTCATAGCCGCCCTGGCAGGTCTTCACGAACAGGCCGGGCCCGATGGACGACGCGGCGGCGGCGAGCGCATCGGCGCTCTCGACGACCGCGTAGGCGCCGACGGGGAAGCCGTTGGCGGTGAGCCAGCGCTTCTGGCGGCCGCGGTGCTGCACGACCCGGAGGACCTCGGCCCCTGGCCGCAGTGGCGCGTGAGCGAGGGTCGCCTCGAGCGCCGCCGGCGCGATCTGCTCGATCTCCAGCGTGACGACGTCGCAGGCGCGCGCGAGCTCCGCCGCCGCATCGGCATCGTCGAAGGGGGCCGCGACCACGCGGTCGACCACCGGGCGCGCGGCGCAGTCGGGGTCGGGATCCAGGACCTGGACGCGATAGCCCATCGCGCGCGCCGCGAGCGCGGTCATCCGTCCAAGCTGGCCCCCGCCCAGGATGCCGATGGTGGCGGGCGGCAGGATCGGCATCGTCAGCGGGTTCCGCCCGAGAGGTCGGTGTCGCCCATGACCTCGGCCGTGCGCGCGGCCCGCCAGGCGCGCAGGCGGTCGCGCACCTCGGGGTGGCGTGCGGCAACGATGGAGGCGGCGAGCAGCGCGGCGTTCACCGCGCCTGGCTCGCCGATGGCCAGGGTGCCCACCGGCACTCCCTTGGGCATCTGCACGATGGCCAGCAGCGCGTCGACGCCGTTGAGCATGGTGGCCGGGATCGGCACCCCGAGCACTGGCAGCACGGTCTTGGCGGCGACCATCCCCGGGAGGTGGGCGGCGCCGCCGGCGGCGGCGATGATGACCTCGAGGCCTCGCGCCTCGGCCGTGCCCGCGTACTCGAACATCCAGTCCGGCGTCCGGTGCGCGGAGACGACGCGCACCTCGTGGGGCACGTCGAGCGCGGCGAGCAGGTCCACGGCGTGCGACATCACCTTGAGGTCGCTCCGGCTGCCCATGATGACGCCTACCCAGGGTGCGGGTGGAGACCCGGCGGCGGCGCTGTTGGCGGGCATGCGTGTTCGGGCGAGGGTCGGGGTGGGTGGCGCGCGAAAGATAGCAAGCGCCGCGCTGCATGCCACGGCGTGTGCCGCCGATACTTCTGTGAGGCGTCATCGTCATATAGCCGGTGCGTGCGCGCACCTGACGTCTCGGGGGCGACGCGGCCCGCGAACAGGCTTCCCATTCCGTCGCAATGCTCTCGCCCATCCGCCGGCCTCGGGCCGTAGCCGGTCGCCGCGCCCTCGCGCTCGCGACTCTCGTCGCGCTCGCCGGCTGCCACCGGAGCGGTGGCGCGACCGGCAACGAGATCGGCATCGCCGTCGCGCTCAACCCGCAGCGCGCGGGCATGCAGTCGATCTACAACGGGGTGCAGCTCGCCGTGGCCCAGCTCAACGCCGAGCACGCGACGCGGCTTGGCGGCGCCCGGCTCGTGATGATCAAGGGCGCCCCCGACGTCAGCGATCCCATTCGCATCGCCGACGGCTTTCGCGGGGACCGGCGCGTCGTCGGGGTCGTGGGGCATCCCGAGAGCGGGACCACGCTCGCCGCCATCGACGAGTACGCCGACGTCGCCAACGAGGGGCGCAACGCCGTCGTGGCCATCTCTCCCACGGGAACGAGCCCCGCGCTGAGCGGCGCGAACCGCTGGCTCTTCCGCGTCTGTCCCAGCGACGTGCAGTCCAGCCGCGCCGTCGCCCGCTACCTGCTCGATTCCCTGCACGCGCGCCGCGCGAGCGTGATCTACCGCAACGACTCCTACGGGAAGGACTGGGCGAAGTCCTTCGGTGAAGCCTACCGCGCCGGCAACGGCGTGGTGGTGCAGCGCGATCCCTACCTCCAGGGCGCGACGGCGTGGGACGCCTACGCGGGCTACCTCAAGCAGCTCCATCCCGACGTGCTGCTCTTCCCGGGCAGCCAGGAAGACGCGCTCGAGGCCCTGCGCGCGATGCGGGCGGCCGGCGTGACGACCCCCCTGATCGGCGGCGACGCGACCTCCGGCCTGGAGGCGCACGCCGACGAGTTTCCCGACGTGCGATACACGGCGTTCTTCCTCGCGCGGCGGGCGACGTCGCCCGAGGCGAAGGCCTTCATCGCGGCCTACACCGCGACGTTCAAGGAAGAGCCGGACCAGCGCGCGGCCCTCGCGTACGACGCGGCGATGCTGATCGGCCAGGCAGTGGTGGCGGTGGGCCCGGACCGGGCGAAGATCCGTGACTACGTCGAGTCGATCGGGCGCGACCGGCCGGCGATGGCCGGCGCGGCGGGACCGATCGCGTTCGACGCGAATCACGACGCCCTCAACAAACCGGTCGTCATCGCCCGGGTGGGCCGATGAGGCTCCTCGGGACCATCCGCGCCCGGCTCTGGGCGGGCTTCGGCATCACCATCCTGCTCATCCTCGCCGCCGGCGTGCTGGCGGCCGGGGCGCTCCAGCGGGCGGGGCGCCGCAGTGAGCTGATCGTCGGCGAGATGCGCGTGGAGCAGGAGAGCGTCCAGCAGGTGGCGTACAGGCTGGTGCAGGAGGTAGCGGCTGGGATGCGCTACCTCAACACCGGGTCCGAGATCGACGGCCTGCGCTATGCCGCCCTCGCGGAAGAGGCGGACCGGGTGCGCCGCAGCACCGTGAAGCTGCCCGTGCTCTCGAGCGCCGAGCGACAGAAGCTCGACGAGCTCGGGACGCTCCAGGGCACGGTGGAGGTGGGCATTGGCGTGGCCCACGCGTACCGGGCGATCGGACGTCCCACCGAGGCGGCGGCCGTGCTGGCGAAGAATTCGGCGCCGCTGGATCAGGTGGACCGGACGCTGGAATCGCTGCGCGGCGAAGGGCAGCGGCGGATGGCGGAGCGGCAGAACGACGCGGCGCGCACTCTGCGCCGGAACGAGAGCCTGCTCGCGCTCGTCGTGCTGCTCGCCGTG
>JBJMNJ010000078.1:0-33644 GCA_045804325.1 Gemmatimonadaceae bacterium | reverse complement strand
CACGCTCCACGCGCGCGCGGAGGGGTCGCGGTAGTGCACGTTGCCGGCCCAGCGGTGGCCGGCGAGCGACGCGGCGCCGATGCGAACGAGGCGCGCCGCGCCGACGAACGTGTTGTTCTCGACGACGGCCTTCGCGAAGTTCTCCGTGCGCACGACGGTCGCGCCGCCGACGACGTAGTTGTCGCGCACGACGACGTCGCGGTTGTCCTTCCCCTCGAGCCCGAAGCGGAGGTTGTGCCCGCGGCCGCCCGCGAAGTACAGCACGTTGCCGACGATCGCGACGCGCTCGGTGACGGTCGCGCCCCCGACGGTCGCGTTCTCCTCACTGATCGCCGGCGCGATGCTGGAGTTGTTGAACGAGATGTTCCCCTCGACGCGCACGTTCGTGAGCAGCGGATGCGTGGCGGTGACGTACACCTGGATCCCCGACGCCATGTTGTTGAAGAACACGTTGTCGGTGATCCGCTTGTCTCCCGCGTCGTTGGGCGCGTAGACGCCCTGGTCGAGGTGCTCGTCGTCCCCGTTGTCGTAGACGATGCAGCCGTAGAGCTCCGTGAAGCCCGACTCCGAGCGCAGCGACACGCCGTTCTCGCCCGCGTCGTGGATGACGAGGTTCACGTAGCGGCCGCCGGGCGCGAGCGCGTACAGCCCCGGCTCGTCGCCGGCGCCGGACTGCCGGATCTCCAGCCCCCACACCGTGACGTCGCTCCCGTCCACGCGGAGCCGCCCTTCGATGGTCGCCCGCTCGCCGTGGGCCGCGCGCACCACCACCGGCGCGCGCGCGCTGCCGACGAGCGTGCTGCGGAACTTCCCGCGGTACGTGCCGCCGCGCACCCAGACCACGTCGCCGGCGCGCACGCGCCCGCCGGCGCCCGCGAGCGCCGTCGCGAGATCCCACGGCCTGTCCGGCGCGCCCGTCCCGTCCGCGCGCCCGTCGGGCGCCGCGTAGTGCGCGCGGCTGCGCGGCGGCTCCGTCGAGCCGCCGACCGCGCCGACCGCGCTCGGTCCCGCGAGGACACACGCTGCCACGGCCACGACCGCGGCGCGCGCGGCGCTGCGCCGCGCGCGGCGTCCCGCCCTCATCTCAGTGCGCGCCGCGCTGCAGGAGCACCGCGGGGATCGTGAGGGCCAGGATCCGCAGATCCGACCAGAGCGTCCACCCCTGCACATAGTCCAGCTCCACCGTCGCACGGCCCGGGTAGGCCAGGTTGCTGCGCCCCGCCACCTGCCACGCGCCGGTGATGCCGGGGCGCAGCGAGAGGAACAGCGGCTCCTCGCCGCCGTAGTGGCGCAGCTCGTCGGGGACGATGGGGCGCGGCCCCACGAGCGACATGTCGCCGCGGAGCACGTTCCAGAGCTGCGGCAGCTCGTCGAGGCTCGTCTTGCGCAGGAAGCGTCCGACGCGCGTGATCCGCGGGTCGCGGTCCTCGGCGAGCTTGAAGTCGTTGCGGATGTACTCCGCGTGCAGCTCCGGGTCGTCGCGCAGCCGCTGCTCCGCGTCCGCGTGCATCGAGCGGAACTTGAAGCAGCGGAACATCCGGCCGTGGCGCCCGAGCCGACGCTGGCCGAACACCGCGGGGCCGCGGCTGTCGAGGCGCACGGCGAGCCCGATGGCGAGGAGCGACGGCGAGAGCAGCACGCACAGCACGGCCGCGCCGGCGACGTCGAGCAGCCGCTTGAGGAAGAGCTGCTGGCCGCGCAGCGCGACCGCGCGCAGCTCGATCAGCGGCTGGCCGCTCCGCCAGACGACGGACGGGCGCACGCCGTTGATCTCGAACGTGCGCACCGCGGCCAGCACCTCGCACTCGGCGGCGATGGCGACCTTGATGAGCCGCCGGTACGTCACCTCGTCGAGGTGCCCGCAGATCACGACGGTGTCCACGCCGCGCTCGTCGAGCGCCCGCTCGAAGGCGACGAGCGCGTTGCCCGAGTCGCCCGCGCCGACGTCCACGACGCCGGCGATCTCCGCGCCGGCCTCGACGTCGAAGGCGCTCCGCCCCATCGCCTCGAGGCAGTCCGCGCCGCGCCCGACGAACAGCACGCGCGGGGCGCCGCGGCCGGACGCGCGGAGGCGGCGGAGGCCGCGCACGCCGCGGTCGAGGAGGAGGCGCCCGGCGAGGACGGGCGCCGCCGCGAGCAGCAGCGTGGCGGCGTACGGCGCGCCCGCGCCCGGGAGCGTGCGCTGCGCCACCCACGCCAGGAGCGCCACGCCGAGCGCGGCGCCGAGCACGAGGCGCGCCGGGTCGCGGCGCCGGTCGCCGCGGCCGTAGCTCCCGCTCGCGGCGAGCGCGACGATCATGACGGCCGCGGGCTCCCACCAGCCCGTCGCGCCGCCCGCCGCCTCGAACAGCCGCGCCACCGACGCGCCCACCTCGGCCGTCGCCTGGACGGCGGACAGCAGGCGGGCGAGTGCGAACGTCGTCGCCAGCGCGAGCACGTCGGCGGCGACGAGCGTGCCGACGCGCAGCGAGGCGCGCGCGAGGTGGCGCCGGACGTTCGCGGTGGCCGCGCGGCCCCGCCCCGGCGCGATGCGGACGTCGTCGGGCTGCGTGCGCGGCCCGTCCGCGGGCGCCGGCGGCGGCGTGAACGCGCCGGTGGCTCGGCCCGGAGGACCGCCGGGGACCTGCCGCTTTACGTCGCGAGCTAGATCGTACATGAGGGGCGCCGCGGAGGGTGGAGTCAGGTGCGTGGTGCGACCCGCGCAGGCCCCGCGGGAATGCCATCTTCGTGCCCCGCGCCGGGAGCGTTCCAAGGGGCGGAAAGCACGCTCGCGGACTTCCGGATGCCGAGTGCGCGCGGCGGAGTGTCGAGCGGACTAGCCAGGTCCGTCCCGCCTAACGCAACGCCGGCGCGGCGCGCCGCCCGTGCGTGCAGCACCGACTCGTCGATCCCCACCACCCGCTCCGCGAGGAGGCGCTCGGCGAGATGCCGGACCGCGACCGAGCCCACGGGCAGGTCGCAGGCGAGCGCCGCCTTCACCGCGGGGGCCGCGCGGCCGGCTGCGCCGCGCAGGCGTAGGAGAGGACGAGCCAGTAGACTTTGAACCAGAGGAAGTTGCCGCTCATGTTCCCCACGAGCAGCGCGGCGACGAACGCCGCGGGGAGCATCCCCTGCGGGCCCGTGCGGGCGCGCCAGGCCGCGGCCCCGGCGACGCCGAGGCCGATGAGGAACGGCACGGTGCCGAGCAGCCCGGTGGACGTGAGCAGCTCGAGCACGAGGTTGTGCGTGTCGCGCGACTCGAAGCCGCGCATGGGCATCCGCGACGCGTTCTCGTAGTAGTTCGCGGTCGGGCCCCATCCGGTGAGCGGCCGCTCGCGGAACATGCCCCAGGCCGTGGGGAAGATCTCCTCGCGCTTCGCGAGGTTGCCCGAGCGCGCCATCTCGAGGCGCTGCCGCATCAGCGGCGACTGGAGTGCGGCGCCCGCCATCAGGGAGAGCCCGAGCGCCACCGCGAGCAGGTTGCGGACGCGCACCGCGAGCGAGGCGCCGGCCAGCGTGAAGACGCAGAAGCCGACCGTCATGGCGAGCAGGCCGCCGCGCGACCCCCCGCGGAGCATCGCCCCGGCGAGCAGGACGACGAGCGGCCACACGAGCAGCGGGCGCACCGCGGCGCGCGGCCGCGCGTAGGCCAGCCCCGCCAGCGCGAGCACCCCCGTGCCGAGGAGCCGCGAGGTGCGGTTGGGGTTCTGCCCGAGCACCGCGGCGCGCCGCACGCCGTCGTCCATCATCACCTGGGAGTTGGCGACGCCGGTGAGCCCGAGCAGCCCGAGGACGATGGCCGCGGCCGCGAGCGCGAGCAGCATGCGCTCGGCCATGCCCGGCTCGCGCATCAGGTTGATGCCGACCCAGAAGATGAGCACGAGCTGGAGCAGCTTGACGAACTGGTCCTGCACCTGCACCGCGTAGGCGCCGCCGCCGAGCGCGAAGGCGACGCCGAACGCGTAGAGGTACGCGACGAACCACCAGAGCGCCGCCGGCGCGCGCCCGTAGCACAGGCGCGGCGCGAGCGTGGTGGACGCGAGGAACAGGGCGCCGATTATCGTGGGAACGTCGTACGGCAGGATGCGGACGGGGGACTCGAACGGGATCGAGAACGCGTAGAGCAGGAACGCCCACCGCACGAGCGCGGGCGCCCGCTCCGCCGGCTTCGCGAGCGCCCGGGGCGTCGCGGGCGCTGCGCGCGCCCGGTCGCGCGTGACGGCGCGCGCCGGCACGACGGGAACGGCCTCAGCGCGCATCGGCGCCCCCGTGCAGGGCGGCCAGCACGCGCTCGGCGGCGGCCTCCGGGGTCTCGTGCTGCGTGTCGAGCGAGAGCACGCGCACGCCGGCCGCCGAGAGCGCGTCGAGCTCGCGGGCGTACGCGGCGCGGTAGCGCCCGAGGAAGTCGGCCGCGGCCGCGTCGCCGGCGCCCTGCACGCGGTGCGCCTTGGCCCGCCCGCGGATCCGGCCGACGAGCACGGCGTCGGGCGCGTCGAGCCAGACGACGAGGTCGAGCGTCCGCGCCCACCGCGCGCGCCACGCGCGGGCGTAGGCGTCGAGGCCGCGCGCGGGCCGCGCCGCGGCGCCGCCCGCCGCGAACACCGCGAGCCGCGCGAGCGTGAACACCGGCCCCTCGTCCAGCACGATGGCGCCGCGCGTCCGGCGCGCGTCGCGGAGCGTGAGCGCGTGGTAGGTGCGGAGGCGCAGGAGGTAGC
This sequence comes from Gemmatimonadaceae bacterium, assembly GCA_045804325.1. Taxonomy (GTDB): domain Bacteria; phylum Gemmatimonadota; class Gemmatimonadetes; order Gemmatimonadales; family Gemmatimonadaceae; genus JBJMNJ01. The sequence continues at coordinate 28,950 of JBJMNJ010000078.1, read as the reverse complement.
GCAGGGTCTCGCGCGCGGCGCCGGGCCCGACGCGCCGCGCGAGCGACGCGGCCAGCGGCGCCAGCCCCACGGCGTGCGCGAGCGCGAGGAGCGCGGCGCGCCAGCCGCGCCGCGCGGGCCGCGGGCGCAGCGCCGGGTCGCGCGCGAGGAGCGCGGCGAGCAGCGTGCTCTTGCCCGCCCCCGCCGGCCCGGCGAGCTCCACCACGCGCGCGCGCACGGCCGTCGCGCTCACTCGGGCGCCCGGAGCGGCGCGGGCGCCCATTCGCGCGTCGTGCGCGCCACGTAGGCGCGGTAGAGGCCCGGCACGGCGCGCCGGACGGCGTCCTTCGCGAGCCGCACGGCCCGCGCGCGGCCCCAGCCGCGGAAGTGCGCGAGGTCGTGGATCTCCCGCGACGACGTGCTCACCTTCACGAGCGCGCGGCCGAGCACCCAGCAGTGCTCCACCTGCCACGGCGTCACGGTCGGCTCGCAGGTGAACAGGTAGCGCAGCCCGGCGCGCGCGGCCGACAGCGTGACGAGCGGCGAGATGTGCCCGCCGGGCACCGCCGCGGTGGGGATGGGCTCGCCGAGGACCTGCGCGAGCCGGTCGCCGCTCTCCAGCCACTCGCCGAGCATCCGCGCCATCGTCTGCTCGCGGAAGATGTTCGGGTGCGTGTGCGAGTGGCTCCCCACGACGTGGCCCATGGCGCGCAGCTCGCGCACCTCGCCCGGCGTCATGAAGCCGCGCGTGCCCATGCGCCCCGTGACGACGAAGAAGTGCCCGACCCACCCCCGGCGGCCGAGCGCCTCGGCCGCGTGGAGGTTGCTCGTCCCGCCGTCGTCGAAGGTGATCATGAGGTGACGCCCGGGCCGCGCGAGGTCGACGGCGGTCACCGGGACGGTCGGCGCGACCGGCCCGGTCGCGATCTGCGCGAGGTGGTCGTCGAACGCGGCGCGGGTGTGCTTGTAGGGCATGGCGCCCGGGCGCTGGAAGCCCGAGTCGGCGGGGGCGTCGGTCACCTCGTGGTAGCCGAAGGACGCGACCTGCGGCCGCTCACGCATGGGCCACCTCCCGCGCGCCGGCGCGCGCCGGGTCGGGCTCGCCGATGGCGTCGCGGTAGATGCCGATGAGCCGCTGCGTGCACGCGCGCTCGTCGAGGTGGAGCACCGTCTCGCGCGCGGCGACGCGGCCGCCGCGGCGCAGCACCCGCACGAGCGCGGCCGCCACCGTCTCGGGGCGGTCGTCGGCCGTCACCTCGCACCCCTCGATGCCGCCCAGCCGCTCGGCCACGTCGCCGACGGGGACGGAGACCACCGGCAGGTCGCAGGCGAGCGCCTCCTTCACGACGTTCGGCGAGCCCTCCTGCATGGACGTGAAGACCATCGCGTCCGCGGCGTTCATGTAGAGCGGCATGTCCTCGTGCGGCACGCCCCAGGCGACCAGCATCTCCGCCGGCAGCCACTCGGCGGCGAGGCGCACGGCGGCGTCGGCGATGTGGAAGCGCTTGCGCGGCCCGTTGGGGTCGCCGGCGAAGAGCACGTAGGTGCGCGCGGGGTCGAGCCCGAGCCGGCGGCGCGCCTCGTCGCGCGGCATCGGCGCGAAGTGCTCGAAGTCGAGCCCCGAGGGGAGCACCGTCGCGCCCACGCCGCGCGGCAGGTACGCGCGCATGTGGTCCGAGACGATCACGACGCGCCGCGCGCGCCGGCAGACGAAGCGCGTGAGCGCCTGGAGCAGCCGCCCGGCGCGCAGGCGCCGGCCCCCCGGGCCCACGACGCCGAGAATGTCGCTGCCGCGCAGGGTGACGACCGTCGGGAGGCGCGCGCCGAGCGCCGCGAAGCCGCTCTGCCCGAACTGCGCGTGGATGAGGTCGTAGCGGCGCGCGGCCAGGCGGCGCCGCGCCTCGCGCCACGCGCGCACGTAGTTCAGCGGCGCGCGGCGCCCCTTGAAGTGCAGCACGTCCACGTCCACCCCGGCGGCGAGCAGGAAGTCGGCCTGCCGCTTCACGAAGTGCGTCGTGCGCGGCCCGCCGGGCACCGGCCAGGCGCAGGTGATCATCAGCACGCGAATCGGTCCGTTCGTCTCCACCGCTCCTCCACTCGTGTCCGCGCCGTCCACTCAGGCGATCGCCGACTGCCCCTTCGGCCGTGTACCCGAGCGGCGCTCGAGGATCTCGCCGAAGCCCTGCACCCACTCCCCGACGGCGGGCCACGGGTCGTCCCGGTCCCACGTCTCGCTGTGCGTGCCCGCGGGCTGTCGGCCGAGGACCTCGCGCAGCCCCTGCCACCGCGTCGGGTAGAGGCCGGGGAATCCGGGCGGCGGGCCGGCCATGACGTACATGAGCCGCTTCGCGTCGCCCCAGAGCCACCGCAGCGTCAGGCCCTCGCGGAAGCCGGCCGGCGGCGACGGCGTCTCGCCGCGCAGCACGCCGAGCCACATCCGCGGGAAGTCGACCCCGGCGCTCACCGCGAGCTGCAGCGAGCCCCAGAAGCGGCCGTTCACTTCCATGAGCCACGGCGCGCCCTCGCCGGGGTCGCGGAACTCCACCATCGCCGGGCCGTGCCAGCGCATCGCCGCGAGCAGCCGCTCGGCCGGCTCGCGCAGGCGCGGGTCGAGCGGCGCGGCGCGGCGTACGCTGCTCCCGGAGCCCGTGGGCCGCACGTCGCGCACGCGCTCGTGCGCGAACCACGCGAGCGGCCGGCCGCGGTCGCAGACGGTGAAGACGCCCTTGCCGCGCCCGGGCACGAACGCCTGGATGATCGGCCAGAAGCTGCCCTGCCGATGCCGCCGCACGGCGTCCTCGAGCTCCTCGATGCGGCGCACGTAGCTCGCGCCGCCGTCGCGCAGGAGGCGCGCGCCGTACCACACGCTGCTGAAGCGCGCCTTCACCACGCACGGCAGCCCCACCTCGCGGACCGCCGCGAAGCACTCCGCCATCGAGGTCGGCTCGCGCGTGGCGGGGACGGCCACGCCGCACGCGCGCGCGGTGTCGATGGTGCGCGCCTTGTCCAGCGCGGCGTCCAGCGCGGCGGCGGGGGCGCAGCCGACGGTGATGCCGGCGCGCTCCCACGCCTCGCGGTCGGCGTTGAGCAGCAGCATGCTGCGCTCGGTGAGCGGCATGACGACCGTGACCGCGAGCGCCTGCGCGCGCGTGCGCAGCGCCGCGAAGGCGGACAGCGTCTCCCCGCTCAGGCGCACGCGCTCCACGCAGAAGCGCGACCACCCGGCGAGCGGGCGGGTCCGCGTGCTCGCCACCAGCACCGCGCTCCCCGCGCGCCCGAACGAGCGCGCGCACGCCAGCGCCTGCGTCGTCTGGCCGTCGAGGAGGAGCACGCGCTCGCCCGTCACCGGACGGCCATCCGCGCGAGCACCGCGTCGCGCAGCGCGGCACGCGACGCGGCGAGGTCCCCCGAGGGGAGCGTGACGCGCGAGCGCACCCAGGGGAACACCGTCTGGTAGCGCTCGTGGCGGCGGCGGAGGTACTCGATGGAGTACTCGCCCTTGCGGGCGAACGCCGTCTCCGGGTCCACGTCGATGTAGACGGCGACGTCCGGCTCCGGCGTGACGCGCTCGAGCAGCCGGAGCAGTCCCCAGCGGCGCCCGTCCGCGACGTCCACCAGCGTGTCGTAGAAGTAGCGGTCCATGATCAGGACGTTCCGGCGGACGCGCTCGAGGTACACGCGGTACGCGAGGAAGACGAGGAGGTCGAGCGGGTAGAGCGCGCGCCGCAGCGCCTTGCTCCACACCACCGCGTTGCGCAGGCGGACGAGGCGGGCACGTACCCGGCGCCGCCACGACGTGCGGTGCGCGGCCTCGCGGGACTCGCGCTCGCGCACCGCCTGCCACTGCGACGGGTCGGGGTTGGGCGACTGCGCGCCGACGCCGTTGCGCAGCATGCGCAGGTACGCGTGCACGCCCACGTGGTCGTTCATGTGGAGGACCACGGAGCCCCGGCGCTGCTCGGCCAGGTCCTGTCGGAGGAGGTCGATCAGCGTGGACTTGCCCGCGCCATCGAGTCCGGAGAAGGTGATCAGCATGGGCGCTACGAGGTGGGGCCGCCCGCGGCGTAGGCGCTCGAGTGCCGGAGCGCCCGCATGCCGCGGCGAAGCCAGTGGGTCAGGGACGGGGTCCCGCGCACGGCGGCGACGGACCGCTCGAGGTCGGCGAGCGGGAGGCGGCCGCCGCGCGCCGCGCCCTTGAGCGTGCGCGCGATGGTCCGCTCGGGGTTGCCGAGCGCGCCGCGCCGGAGCGTCAGCAGCCCGTCGGCGAGCGCGCCGAGGCAGCCGGGGTCCACGTGCAGGCAGCCGTCGGTGCTGCTGAACGCCGCCCGCCACGCGACGACGTCCACGTCGGCGAGCAGCGCCTCCGGCGTCGCGACGACGCGCCGGCGCACGTCGAGGCGCAGGGACACGGGCGCGCCCGCCTCGTCGGGGACGGACAGGCCGCGGCGGCTCACCGCGTGGAGGGCCAGCAGGTCCGGCGCCGCGGCGGCCGCGACGTCCACGTCGCTGAACGCGCCGCCCGCGAGCGCGGCGCGCACGAAGCCGCCGTGGACGTGGTAGCGGAGCGGCCGCCCCGCGGCGCGCGTCAGCGCCCCGTCGAGCGCGCGGAGCAGGCGCGCGGCGCGCGGGAGGTCGTCCAGCGCGCGCTGCTCCAACGGCGCGCCGCCGGCGTGCGACGCGGGCCTCACGGCAGCACCACGCCGCCGCCGTGCCGCAGCACCGCCTCGGGCGAGAGTGCGGCCGGGGGCGCGCGCCGGACCGCGTCCAGCACGCGGTGCAGCTCGGCGAGCGGCACGCCGTAGCCGCGCGCGGCGAACTTGTACGTGCGCAGCAGCGCGGGGAGCGCGGCGGCGCCCTCCACGCGGTTGGCGACGAGGACGCGCCGCGCGACGTCCTCGAGGAAGCGCGGGCCGTGGAGCAGCCGGCCCTCGTGCACCGCCACCTGGCAGACCGTGAAGTCCGCCGCGGCGACGAGCGCCTCCGGCCCGCCGGTCCATTCCGTCACCACGACCCCCGGGCGCCCGCGCGCGGCGCGCGGGGCCGGGTGGCCGTCGAGCATGACGACGTCCACCTCGCGCCAGGGCTCGCCGGTCCACGCGCTGCGCAGCGCGCTGCCCACGAGCGCGAACGTCCGGCGGTCGCAGTCGAGGAGGCCGGCGCGCGTGACGAGCGCGCGGCAGTGCGACTCGAGCCCCGGCACGGACGCCGTGAGGCTCGCGAGCACGCCGCCGGCGCGCGCGCGGGACGCGGCGACGGCCATCAGACCGCCTCCCACACGGCGCGCTTCACGCGGAGGAGCACCTGCTCGAGCGGGAGCGTCGCGTCCACCTCCACCACGCGCGTCGCGGGCGGGTAGCGGAGCAGGCGCACGATCTCGAGCTTGCGCCGGAGCTGCGCCGGCGGCGTGTCCGGCTTGCGCTGGAGCGCCACCTCCGCCGGCAGCGTGAGCTTCACGACGAGGTCGGGGCTCGTGCGCTCCATCGTCGCGTAGGTGGCGCGCTCGCTGCGGGCCGCGCGCGCGAGCAGCGCGCTCGGCGCGTCCACCCAGTGCGCGAGGCGCGGCCCGTCGTTGATCCCGGGGAACTGCGTCTGCGGAAAGCGGTCGGCGATCACCGCGCGCCCGAGGTCGCGCGCGCGCCGCGCCCGCGTCACGGTGCGCAGCCGCTCGGCCGCGAGCAGGAGGGCCCAGCCCGCGCGGGCGAGCGCCCGGGGCCCGTGCGGCTCGGCGACGACCTCGGGGGCCGCAACGCTCCCGCCCGCGGACCCGCGGCGCGCGACGCGCAGCCGCCGGTGCAGCCACTCCGCCGCCGCGCGCGCCCACGAGATGCGCCCGCTCCCGCTGCCGCCGTAGATGGCGACGACGGTCATCTCGCGCGAGAGCCAGCGCGCGATCTCGCGCGACACCGTGGACTTCCCCGCCCCGTCCGGGCCGACGAGCGCCACGAGGAGGCCGCCGTGCGGCAGCACGCGCGGCGACGGCCGCACGCTCGACCGGCTGACGCGCGCCGTCAGGGCGCGGGCGCGCGCCGGGAGCTCGCGCAGCCAGCGGCGGACGTGCGCCTCGGGTGCGTCGTACGTGCGGTACGTCCGCCACGCCGGGTCCGCGAGGCGCCGGAGCGCGCGCAGGTCGCGCACCGTGGGGCCCCCGGGCCGCAGCATGTCCGGGAGAAGCCGCGCGGCGCGCGCGCCCACCAGCGGCGTGGCGACCTGCACGAGCCGGGACGGCTCCGCGCGGTCGGCGAGCCAGCGCAGCTCGCACAGCTGCCCCCCGCGCAGGTAGCGCGCGGCGGGGGCGAGGAGCAGCCGGTCGCGCACGCGCAGCTTCATCGCCGAGCGCACGAGCAGGAGCAGGAGCTCGAGGTGCGGGTCCGCGACGTAGACGCGCGACGCGCCGTCCCACACGCGCGCCGAGAGCATCGCGCGCTCCCACGGGAAGCGGTACCCCTTGAGGTAGGCCTCGCCGAGCGTGAGCTGCCAGTGCAGGTGCAGGTGCGCGAGCCGACCGGTCTCGCGGTCGAAGCCGACGTAGTCCTCGATGCCCGCGTAGCCGCGCCCGGGCAGCGCCGCGAAGCGCTTGAAGCCCAGGCTCGCGAGCAGCGCCGCGAGCGGGACGGCGGCGGCGCGGTCCACGAGCACGTCGAGGTCCGTGAGCGCCAGCAGCGACGGGCCGAGGTGCTCGTTGCTCTTCCAGTGGCAGTACGAGATGCCCTCCGCCTCCAGGCGCTCGAACAGTCTCGCGATCACGCCGAGCGTCTCGAGGCGCTCCGCGCGCGCGGGTGCGCCCGCCGGCGTGACGCCCGCGGGCGCGCCACTCGCCGGTCCGACGCTCATGGGTCCGACGTTCGGGGACGTCACGCTCCCTCGCGGCATGGGCTGGCCGATGGCGGTCACGGGGCACCTCCCACGTCGGTGAGCGGCACCGCGCGAGTCGGCGCCGCGCGCGGGCGGCGCGACATCCGAGCGCGCATGGTGCCGACCAGCCAGCGCACGTCGTCGCCGGCGAACGCGCCGGGCGCGAGCGCGCCGAGCGCCAGCGCGGCGCCGAGCACGAGCGCGAGCGCGGCACCTGCCCCGACCACGGCCGGCACGCCGGCGGCGCGCGCCGCCTCGGCCGCCACCCACGCGAGCGGCGTGGTGACGGCGGCGAGGCGCACGGCGGGCAGGTGCGCCTCCCAGAAGGAGCGCCACGTCAGCCGGGTGAGCTCGAGGCTGAGCTGCGCCATCATGAAGAAGTTCACGAGGAGCGCGGCGACGACGCCGACGGCCACGCCGCTGATCCCCCAGCGCTGCCCGACGAGGGCGCCGCCGATCACGAGCGCCGCGTAGATGACCTGGCGCCAGGCGCGGCGGTAGACCGCGCCCGTCGAGCGGCAGAGCGTGTCGCTGATCTTGTAGCTCGTGCGGAACATCAGGCCGACCGCGAGGATCTGGAACGCGGGGACCACGGCGGCCCACCGCGGACCGAGCGCCACGCGCACGACCTCGGGCGCGAGCACCACCAGCACGCCGCTGAGCGGCAGCGTCGCCGTCGCGAGGAGCGCCACGCCGCGGCGGTAGGCGGCGGCGAGGCGCGCGGGATCGTCCTGCACCTTGGCCATCACGGGGAAGAGCACGGTGTCGAGCACGCCGCCCAGGTTCTGCGCCGGCGCGACCATGAGCTGGTACGCCCGCCCGTAGAGCCCGAGCGCCGCGGGGCCGAGCGTCCGGCCCACGACGAGGTTGTCCCCCTGCACCGCGAGGTAGTTCGCGACGCGGGCGAGGGTGAAGCCGCCGCCGAAGTGGAGGAGCTCGCGCAGCGCGGCGCGCTCCACCCGGACGCCGAGGCGCACGCGGTGGCCGGCGATGAGCGCCGCCGTGCGCAGGCCCGTCTTGCCGACCTCCGCGGCGACGAGCGCCCACGGCCCCCAGCCCAGCGCGGCGAGCGGCACGCCGATCATGCCATAGCCGACCGCGTAGGCGACCACGTCGAGGTTGGCGAGCCAGCGGAAGCGCAGCTCGCGCCGCGCGAGCGACTCGTGCACGAGCGCCACGGCCTGGAGCGGGAACACGACCGACAGCACGCGGAGCACGGGCCCGACCTCCGGGCTCCGGAAGAACACCGCCGCGAGCGGCGCGCCGAGCCAGACGCCCGCGGCGAGCGCGAGGCCGAACGCGACCGACGCGACCGCCGCGGCGTCCAGGTGCCGCGGCTCGAGCTCCGCCCGCTGCACGAGGGCCGGCCCCATCCCGAGCTGCGCGAAGATGCCCGAGAGGCCGATCACGACGAGCGCCGCGCTGACGACGCCGAACTCCGCGGGCGAGAGCAGCCGCGAGAGCGCCGCGAGGACGAGCACCTGCGCCGCGACGTACGCGACCCGCCCCCACGCGGTCCAGAGCAGCCCCGCGAGGGTCCGTTGGGTGAGCCCGGCGCCGCCGCTCAGTGGCACGTGCCCGACCCGCTGTCGGCGAACGTGTAGCCGGCGATCGGCAGGAACTGCCAGTCGTAGCCGTCGGGGCGCAGCGTGATCTTCATGACGCCGAAGGCGTCGCTCCGCACCTCGCTGAGCGCCGCGATGTCCGCGGTCGGCAACGACGCGCTCTCGCCGCCGGTGCCCACGATGAACTCGCGGATGCCGTTCACGTCGTCCCGCGTACGGTCCGGCCGCATCGGGGAGAAGCGCTCGTAGTGATGCTGGTGGCCGTTCAGCACCAGCTCCGCGTGGGCGGCGTAGAGGCGGTCCCAGATCGGCTTCCGCGAGCTGCGGTAGATGTAGCCGACGGTGTTCGACGACATCACCATCGGCTGGTGGAAGATCGCCAGCGTGCAGCGCTTCGAGCTCGCGGCGAGGTCGGCCTGGAGCCAGAGGTCCTGCTCGGACAGCTTCGCCACCGGCGTGTAGGCCGTGTTGTCGTTCAGGACGATGATGTGCCAGTCGCCCACGTCGAAGCTGTAGTAGCCCTTGCCGCGCGGCCCCGCCGCGACCCCGAAGTAGTCGAACGACGGCTCGGCGTTCCCCTGGTCGTACTCGTGGTTGCCGAGCGCGGGGTACGTGCGCTGGCGCAGACGCCCCCACCCCGAGCCGTAGCAGTTGGCGTAGTCCTCCGCGGTCCCGCTGGGGTACGCGTTGTCGCCCAGCGTGGCGACGGGCGCGTCGGGGATGGCGATCATGAGGTCGCTCGTCTGCTCGTCGCGCGTCGTCGAGCAGTCGCCCATGTCGCCGGCGGCGAGGAGGGTGATGGGCGAGCCCGGCGTCTTCACGTGCACGGCGATGGCGTCGTACCCGGTCCCGCCGTCTTTGTCCGTGACCGCGACGGTCGCCACGAAGTCGCCCACGGCCGCGTACGGGTGAGACGCCGTGAGGAACGAGGCCAGGCTGGTCGCCGACCCGGTGCTCTCGGCGCCGTCGCCCCACGTCACGCGGTACGTCCACGGCCCGTCCCCGACGCCGCCCGGGTCGCTGGCGCCGAACGTGATGGCCACGGGCAGCCCGGCGTAGTGCCACCGGTCGACACCCGCGTCGACGACGGGCGGCTGGTTCTCGATCGATACGATCGTGGTGGCCGGCGCGCTCACCTCGCCCTTCGTGTTGGTCACGACGAGCGTCGCGGTGTACGTGCCGGTGGCCGCGTAGGTGTGCGTCGGCTGCGCGACGGTGCCATGCGCGCTGCCGTCGCCGAAGTCCCAGTCGTAGGTGAGCGGGATGTCGCCCTCGGGATCGTAGGAGGCGCTCCCGTCGAGCGTGACGGTGCCCTCGGCCCCGTACGGACCACCCGGCACCGCCACGGGCGGCGGCCCCGCGTGACAGTTGCCGGTGCCCGCGTCCGTGAAGGTCTTCCCGGCCACCGGCACGAACTCCCAGGCGTAGCTCCCGTCCGAGAGCGTCAGCTTCAGCACGCCGGACGTCCCCGAGTTCCGCACCTCGCTGTTCGGCATCACGGTGCCGATCGCGGTCGTGTTCGCGCCACCGGTGCCGACGATGAACTCGCGGATGCCGAGCGCCGGGTCCGCGACGCCGTCGGGCGTCTGCGGCGCGTAGCGCTCGTAGTAGCGCTGGTCGGCGTTGATGATGAGCTCCGCGCCGTGCCCCATGAGCGCGTCCCACGCCGGCTTGAGGCTCGCGCGCAGCCCGCCACTGCCGGACGAGTAGAACATCGGCCGGTGCCAGATGGCGACCGTGCAGCTCTTCGTGCTCGCCGAGAGGTCCGCCTTGAGCCACTTCACCTGCGCCGACGTGGCGCTCGTGCTGAGCTTCGAGTTCAGCACGACGACGTGCCACGCGCCGAGGTCGAGGCTGTAGTAGCCCTTGGCGGGATCGCCCGCGGCCGCGCCGAAGTAGCCGTAGTAGCCGGCGGCGTTGGTCGTGTTGTAGTCGCGCTCGCCGGCGGCGGGGATCGTGCGCGCCTTGTGGCGCCCCCACGTCGGCTGGTAGCAGTTCGCGTACTCGGCGGCGGTGCCGTCGGCGTAGGCGCCGTCGCCCGCCACGAACACGGTGCCGGCGATGCCGTCGAGCAGCACGGCCGTCGCCTCGTCGGTGGTCTTGCTGCACGACGCGACGTCGCCCGCGCCGACGAGCACCACCGGCTCGGCGAGCGTGGTCAGTGACGCCGCCGTCACCTCGGCAGGCACCGCGGCCGGAGCCGGGGCCTCAGCTGGCGCGGTGGGCGGCGCGGTGACGCGCTCGTCGCGGCAGGCCGCGACCGCGGCCACACCGACGAGCGTGAAGAGCGTCAACGCGGACATCACGTAGCGCTTGCGTGGGGTCCTGGACATGAGTGGGGCCTCGGGCCGAGCTGTGGAACTACGCAGGAGGTGGATGTGGGAGGTGGTCCGGCGCGCGGGCGCGCGCCGCTCAGTCGTGCACGGCGCCGGCGTACGCCATGTAGTACTCCCGGTACGCCGGCTCCTCGGAGTCGGTCAGCACCGCGCCGATCACGTGGGCGCGCACCGCGGCGAGGCGATGCAGCGCGTCCTGCGCGGCCGCGCGCTCGGTGTGGCCGGCGCGCACGACGAGGAGCACGCCGTCGGCGAGCCCCGCGAGCGCGAGCGCGTCGGCCATCGCGAGCACGGGCGGCGCGTCGAGCAGCAGCAGGTCGTACTCGTCCGCCAGGCTGCCGAGCAGACGGAACACGCCGTCGGCGGCGAGCGGCTCGCTCGCGTGCGCGTCCGCGACGCCCGCGGGCAGGAGGTGCAGGCCGGGCACGCTGGTCGCGCGAATGGCGGCGGCCGCGGGGCGCGCCGCGGGGTCGCGGACGAGCTCCGAAAGGCCCGGGCGGCGCGGCACGCCGAACAGGTCGTGGAGCCGGGCGCGGCGGACGTCGCAGTCGACGAGCAGCACGCGCCGCCCCTCGCGCGCGAAGGTCACCGCGAGGTTCGCCGCGGTGAGCGTCTTCCCCTCCGACGGGGCCGCGCTCGTCACGACGAGGGTCCGCAGCTGCTCCGCGTCGCCCGAGAAGCGCAGGTTGGTCCGCACGACGCGGTACGCCTCGGACCCGTGCGACGCGATCGGCGCGAGGGTGACGAGGTGCCGCCCCTCCGCGGCCTCGTCGCGCCACGGCGGCAGGCGGCGCAGGGCGCGCGTCGCGCGGAGCCCGCGCGCGGCGCCCCGCAGCTCCACGCGCGGGATGGCGCCGAGGCTCGGCACGCGCAGCAGGTCCTCGAGCTCGTGCCCGCGCCGGATGGAGGTGTCGCGCCGGTCGAGGAGCACCGCGCCGCCGGTGCCGAGGCCGAGGCCGAGCACGAGGCCGAGGATCACCTCGAGGCCGACGAACTGCTTCTCCGGCTCGTACGGCAGCTGTGCGAGGTCCACGATCTCCGCCTCGCCGACCTCCACCGCCTCGGCGATCCGCGCGCGCTGGTGCTCCTCGCGGAGCGCGTCCGCGGTGCGGCGGATCGTCTCGACGCGCTGCGCGAGCCGCACCTCGCGCGCCTCGAGCTGGGGCAGCGTGTCCATCGCGGCGGCGCCGCGGGCGCGCTGCTCGTCGAGCGCGCCCTCCCGGGCGGTGAGCGCCGCCACGCGGCTCGCCGCCGCCGCCGCGAGCTCCGCGCGCCCCTCGGTGATGAGCGTGTCGAGCCGCCGCAGGTCGGGGTCGCGCTCGCTGCGGCGCCAGGGACCGGTCGTGAGCGAGTCGCGCGCGGCCTGCTGCCGCGAGAGCCGCTCGTACAGCGGGCCGAGCACCGGGTCGGCGGTCGGCAGCGCCGCCATCAGCGTGCGGATCTCGGCGTTGAAGCGGTCGGGGCCTGCCCCGCGCACGCGGGCGAGGAGCCCCTGGAACATCCGCCGCTCCGCGGCGAGCTCCCCGCGCCGCAGGTCGAGGTCGCCGAGGTCCCGCTGCTGCGCCGTGATGCGGTCGCGCGAGCTGAACGCCTGCGTGGTGCGCCGGAACGCGCTGAGCTCGAGCTGCGCCTCGGCGAGCACCGAGTCGGCCTGACCGAGCTGCTCCTCGAGGAAGAGGCGCCGGCGGCGCGAGAGCTGCTGCGCGGACTGCGCGCTCTGGTCGCGGAACACCTCGACGACCGCGTTCACGACCGCCTGCGCGAGCTCGGGGGTGAACGCGCGGTACGAGACGTCCACGACGTTCGTCGAGACGCGCGGCGCCACCTTGAGGGTGGCGAGCACGCGGTCCACCGACTCCTCGCGGTTCAGCACCCACCACAGCCCCTGCGGCACGCTCGGGCGCGACGCGACGGTGAACTCCACGCCGCCGACGCGGACGGGCGTGCCGTACGGGACGCGGACGCTGTCGGCCTGGCCGCGCACGGTCACGTTCTTCGAGCCGAAGCGGAGGCGCAGCGAGTCGGCGGGCGCGTCCGGCGCGACGCGCACCCCACTCACGAGCGGGGCGTCGGCGGCGGAGAGGTCGGTCCAGAGGCGCAGTCCGAGCGTGTCCACCACGCGCCCGATGGCGCTGCGGCTCCGCACGAGCTGGATCTGCGAGAGGAGGGGGCTCGTCAGGCGCTCGGAGAAGAGGCGCTCGTCCTCCTCGAGCCCGGACGTGAGCGAGCGGCGCCCCTCGCCGAGGCGGATGACCGCGGTGGCGCGGTACACCGCTTCTGCCCTGCGCGCGAGGTACGCCGCCGCGCCGGCGCACAGGAGCGCGGCGACGACGACGACGAGCGGGCGGGCGCGGACGGCCGCCACGATGCGCCCGACGTCCGTCATGCCGGGCGTGGGCGGCGCGCTCGGCGCGTTCGGCGCGCCGGCTGGGCGGGGCAGCTCGAGGAAGGGCACGGGGTGCCGCTACCGCGTGGACCGCAGGATGATGCTCACCACGCCGGCGAGCGCGCCGACGATGGTGAAGGTCGGCGTGACGACCTCGCGGAAGACGGAGCGCTGCCGCTCGACGACGAGCTCGTCGCCCGAGCGCACGAGACCCGTGGCGCTGGCGCCCGTCAGGAGGACGGGCGTGGCCGACTGGCCGCGCACCAGGAGCACGCGGTCGCGCCGGCCGCGATCGGACGGGCCGCCCGCGAGCGCGAGCGCCTGCGCGAGCGTCGTGGACGGGGCGAGGGAGTAGACGTTCGAGCGCACGACCTCGCCGCGCACCGTCACGCGCAGCAGGGGCTCGACGACGAACTGCGGGTCGGCGTCGAAGCCGCGCAGGAACGCGGCGATCTGCTCGCGGGCGGCCGGCAGCGACAGGCCGACGATGCGCACGGTCCGATATAGAGGATGGGCGATCGCGCTGTCCTCGGCGATCCGGAAGTCGCCGCTGAGCTCCGGCTTGCGCCACACCGTGATGCGCACGACGTCGCCGGGCTGGACCGCAGCGTCCGCGTTGCGTGGAGCGGACGCGGGGACGCGGCGGAGCACCGCCTGGCCGGCCTGCGCCGCGGCGGCCGCGGGCAGGATCGTCAGGGCCGCCGCCGCGGTCGCGGCGCGGGCGGCGCTGGCGACGCGGGCGATTCGCGCACGGCGAGGGGCGCGGGAGGTGGGGCGCATAGGGCCAATCGGGTGCGGGTGAAGCGGAGCGGGGGCGCGGCGGGCGGGACGTGCCGCGGGGTGCGGTCACTCACAATCCATGCCCTTCCGCGGCGCGTGCGACTCGCGGTGTCCGCGTCCGCTCAACTCGCGTCGCGGGCGCGAGTTGCGCGTGAGACGGCCGCGCCCCGACCCGTTAGGCGCGGGGGCTGGCGCGCGATTCGTTGCATAGTGCGCGCGACACTTTCGCCGAGCGCTCGGCGCCCGCTCGTGACGCGATTCGCCGCCGCTCGCTGCGCTCCACGTCATGTCGCGCGAACTAGGCAACGCCGGCCGCAGCGCGAGGCGCCATCTGGCGCTGGCCGGCGTCGCTACTGCTTGCGGCGCAGCGACTTCGGTGCCCCCGACCGCCGGTGCGGCGCGGGCGCCCCGTTTCTTGCCCGCGCCGTGGCCCGCACCGCAACTACGGACGGAGGCCCAGAGGAACGATGACGAGACACGCGCTCGTGACAGGCGGCGCCGGTTTCATCGGCAGCCACCTCGTGGACCGCCTGCTCGATGAGGGCTGGGCGGTCACGACGCTCGACAACTTCGACCCGTTCTACCTGCCGTCGGAGAAGCGGGCGAACATCGCACGCCACCGCGACTACGGGACCTTCACGCTCGCCGACGCCGACCTGCGCGACGAGGGGGCCGTGGCGGCGGCGCTGCGCGACGACTACGACGTCGTCGTGCACCTCGCGGCCCGCGCGGGCGTCCGCCCGTCCATCGCGCAGCCCCTTCTCTACCAGGACGTCAACGTCCGCGGGACGCAGATCCTGCTCGAGCTCTGCCGGCGGCGGGGCTGGCGCCAGGTGGTCTTCGCGTCCTCGAGCAGCGTCTACGGCGTCAACCCGAACACGCCGTGGCGCGAGGACGACCCGGTGCTGATGCCCATCAGCCCGTACGCGAGCACGAAGGTGGCCGGCGAGCTCCTCGGGCACGTGTACGCGCACCTGTACGGCATCCGTTTCGTCGGCCTGCGCTTCTTCACGGCCTACGGACCGCGCCAGCGTCCCGACCTCGCCATCCACGCGTTCGGGCGGCGCATGCTCGCCGGCCAGCCGATCACGCTGTACGGCACCGGCGGCTCGGCCCGCGACTACACGTACGTCGCCGACGTGGTGGCCGGGGTGCGCGCCGCGATGGACTACGACGCGTCGCCGTACGAGATCTTCAACCTCGGCAACTGCCGCGCGGTGGGCCTGCGCGACCTGGTGCGCGAGATGGAGGACGCGCTCGGCGTGCGCGCACGCATCGAGTGGGCGCCCGAGCAGCCGGGCGACGTGCCGCTCACGTGCGCGGACATCTCGAAGGCCCGGCGGCTGCTGGGCTACGAGCCCTCGACGCCGCTCGCCGACGGCCTCGAGCAGTTCGCCGTCTGGCTGGACGGCCGCGTCGCCGCGCCGGCGCGCGCGTACGCGGGTGGGGCGGCGGCGGCGCCGGTCGCGCACGGGTCCGCGCCGTGGTGAGCGACTCGTTGCGCACGTCCGCGCCGACGTATCGTGTCTCCGGGGCGAGCGCGCTGCTGCGCACGTCCTCGGTCCTCGTCGCCACGCACGACGACCACCTCGCGCGCGCGCTCGAGAGCTGCCTGTCGCCGCGCGGCTTCGCCGTGCCGCGCGCGGTGACGGGGTACCAGGCGCTCGCGTTCGCGCGGCGGCGCGCGCCGCACGCCATCATCACCGACATGCTCCTCCCCGAGCTCGGGGGCGTGAGCATGTGCCAGGCGCTGCGGGAGGACGCGGAGCTCGGCCGACTGGTGCCGATCGCCGTCGTGTCCGACGAGCCGCTCGGGCGTGAGACGCGCCAGCGCCTGTGCGAGGCGGGCGCGTGGCTCGTGGCGAACGTCCCGCTCGACCTCCCGTCGCTGCTCGCGCAGATCGCCACCTTCATCGCGGCGACGCGCCAGGCGGAGGACCGCGCGCGGGCCGGCATCTTCGAGGCGGCGAGCGGGCACTACAGCGCACTGGGCCTCGCCCGCCGCGCGCGCGAGGTCGGCGCCGACGCGTCGCGGCGCAGCGCGCCGCTCGCGGGCGTCGCGCTCGTCGCGCGCCCCTCCGCCGGCGGCGCGCGCGGCGTGCCGTCGAGCGCCGCGTCGGACCGCCTGGCGGAGCTGCTTCACCGCCAGGGGCGCGCCGCCGACGTCATCGCGCGCGTGAGCGAGCACGAGTTCCGCCTCCTCGCCCCGGCGACCGACGCCGTCGGCGCGCGGCGCCTCATCGAGCGGCTGGGACAGGCCGCGGCGACCTCCAACGCGCAGAATCCCGACGCCGAGGCGATCGAGGTCGTCGGCGGCTACAGCGCGAGCGTCGAGCTCGGAAGCGAGCCCCCCGACGCCGCCGAGCTCCTGCGAGAGGCGAGCATGGCGCTGCGCGTGGCCACGGAGGCCGGCGACGGGGTGCGCGCGTTCGGCGACGCCGCTCGCCAGTAGTCTCAAGGGCGTACTTGCATCGAGGGGCGCGCCGGCAGTCCTCGACAGATTGTCGCGCGCGCTATACAGGGCCAAAACGCCCTCCTTGACAGCGTACCCCAGCGTTCCAACTATGGGGCCCGTCGGCACCCCTGAGTTCCTCCGCGAACTGGTTGGTCGCCTCTTCACCCGCGCCGCCGCGGGCATGCTCATGATCTCCTCAACCCCGCTCTCCGCCCCCACTTACTGCGATGTCACGGCAGTAGGCGACGAGGCCCTCCCGGCGAGCACGCCGGCCCTGCGCGTCCTGGTCGTCGACGACGATCGGACCCTGCGCGAAGGATGCGTCGCTGCCGCCCGCATGGCGGGCCACGACGTCACCTCCGCCGGAACAGGCAACGAAGCTGTCGAGACGCTGCGACGCCGACGCTTCGACGTCGTGATCCTCGACCTCTACCTGACGCCGACCTCGGGGATGGACGTGCTGCGCGCCGCGCTCGCGGCCGACCGCGACCTGCTCGTCATCGTCATGACCGGGCGGCCGAGCGTCGCGTCGAGCATCGAGGCGCTGCGCGCCGGGGCGTGGGACTACCTCCCGAAGCCCTTCAGCGCCACGCACCTCCAGCTCCTCCTGGGGCGTGCGGCGCACACCGCGGCTGCCGCGCGCGCGGCGCGCCGCGCGGACGTCGCGCTGGTCGAGCGCGTCGGCAACAGT
This sequence comes from Gemmatimonadaceae bacterium, assembly GCA_045804325.1. Classification (GTDB taxonomy): domain Bacteria; phylum Gemmatimonadota; class Gemmatimonadetes; order Gemmatimonadales; family Gemmatimonadaceae; genus JBJMNJ01. The sequence continues at coordinate 11,906 of JBJMNJ010000078.1, read as the reverse complement.
GACCGGATGATGCTCCTCGGCATCGCCCCCGCGTTCCGCCGCGCCGTCGAGCTCGCTCGCAAGGTCGCCGTCACCGACGCGGCCGTGATGATCCTCGGCGAGAGCGGCACGGGCAAGGAGCTGTTCGCGCAGTTCATCCACCGCCACGGGTCGCGCGCCCAGCGCGACCTCGTCGCGGTCAACTGCGCCGCGTTCCCCGAGAACCTGCTCGAGTCGGAGATGTTCGGGCACCGCAAGGGCGCGTTCACCGGCGCCGACCGCGACAAGCCCGGGCTCCTCGAGGTCGCGGACGGCGGGACGATGTTCCTCGACGAGGTCGCCGAGATGTCGCTGCCGCTGCAGGCGAAGCTCCTGCGCGTGCTGCAGGACGGCGTCGTGCGGCGCGTCGGCAGCGAGCGGCCCGATGCCACGGTGAACGTGCGCGTCATCTCCGCCACCAACCGCGACCCCTCCGACGCGGTGCGCCAGGGCGGGCTGCGCGAGGACCTGTTCTACCGGCTGCAGGTGGTCCCGATCTCGATCCCGCCGCTGCGGGAGCGCCCCGAGGACATCCCGATCCTCGCGAACCACTTCCTGCTGCACTACTGGGGGCGCTACCGCCGGCCCACCGAGCCGGTGCCCGAGCTCAGCGCGTCCGCGCTCGACTTCCTGCGCACGCGCACGTGGCCGGGGAACGTCCGCGAGCTGCAGAACGTCATCGAGCACCTCGCCGTCGTCGCGACCCCCGGACGGCCGGTGAAGGCCGAGGACATCTCGATCCGCGGCGATCAGGCGTTCAGCGCCGGCGGCGCGACGATCCCCACGGCGCTCATGAACCAGGGGTACCACGCCGCGAAGGACGCGGTGCTCATGGAGTTCGAGAAGGCGTACCTGTCGCGCCTCCTCGAGCGCTCTCGCGGGAACCTCTCGCGCGCGGCGAAGCTCGCGGACGTCAACCGCGCCACGCTCTACCGGCTGGTCGAGCGCCATCCGCAGGACGGGCGCGAGCAGCCGCTCGACGACCTCTGAGCAGGCGCGGGCCGAGGCCCCACTGATGCCCGGCACTCGCCACTCCAGTGGAGACGCACGGGACATTGTCGCCGCCGTCGGAGAGCCGACGCGCGCGGAGCCCGTCCCGCCCGGCGCGGGCGTGCCCCTCGCGCGCGGCGAGCGCCTCGACGTTCCGGCGTGGATCGTGGACCTCGCGCACGACATGCGCTCGCCGCTCATGTCGATCCTCTTCCTCTCCGAGACGATCCGCTCGGGCGGGAGCGGGTCGGTGACGGACGTCCAGGGGCGGCAGCTCGCCCTCATGTACGGCGCCGCGTTCCGGCTGGCCGCGCTCGTCGACGACGTGATCGACATGCGGCGCGGCGGGCAGCCGCTGCTCGGCCAGCAGCCGCTCCTCTTCGCCGTGAGCGAGACGTTCGGCTTCGTGAGCGACCTGCTGCTCCCGATCGCCGAGGAGAAGGGGCTCGCCCTCGAGTTCACGTCGCCGGCCGTGGATCTGCGCGTCGGCTACCCCCTCGCGCTCGGCCGCGCGGTGCTGAACCTCGCCGCGAACGCGCTCCGGTACACGGAGACCGGGAGCGTCCGCGTCTCCGCGCGCGAGCTCGACGGCGACGTCGTCGAGTTCGTCGTGGCCGACACCGGGCCGGGGGTCCCGCCGGAGGAGCTGCACAAGCTCGCCGAGCCGATGGCGCCGCGCGGCGACGGCGCCTCGCGCGTGTTCCGCAGCTCGGGGCTGGGGCTGGCCATCTGCCGCCAGCTCGTCGAGGCGATGGGCGGGGAGCTGCGCGCCAGCTCGCGCGTGGGCGTGGGAACGTCCTTCCGCTTCGCGGTGCACCTGCCGCCGGCGGACGAGTAGAACGGTCCCGGCCAGGGCTACGAGGCCACGAGCACCGGCGCCTCGCCGGTGAGCGGCAGCTCCAGCAGCAGCGTCGCCGGCTGCGGGTCGCGCGTGAGGAAGACCTTCAGGCGGTCGATCACCGCGGGCTCGGGCACGCGCAGCGCGAGCAGCTCGGCGGCCCGCTCGCGCGACAGCTCGCGGAACATGCTCAGCGTCGCGTGCGGGGTGAACGTGAACTTCGGGTACGCCCACGGCAGCCCGCTCGCCTTGATCCGGTCGTGCAGCACGCGGATCGGGCCGTGCGGGTCGAGCGGGAGCACGACGACGTCGCTCTGCATGAAGCGGTGCGGGCGGCCGAAGGGGAGCACGAGCGGCGGCGTCGTGCGCGCGACGGGCTCGAGCGCCGCGCGGATCGCCTCCACCGGCGTGCTCCCCGGGAGCGGTCCGGCGCCCGACGACCCCGCGAGCGTCACGTGCGGCGGCCGCATCGCCGCGAGCCGCGGGTCGAAGCGGCGGTTGATCTCGGCGATGCGCTCGCCGGCCGGGCCCCCGAGCTCCGCGATGACGAAGATCCCGGTCTCGGGCACCGCCTAACGCTCCCGGTCCCGCCGCACCGCTACGCGCTTCCCCTTGATCGTCGTCCCCTTGAGCGCCTGGATGACGTCGTCCGCCTGCGCGCTCGGCACCTCGACGAGCGAGAAGCGGTCGGCGATCTGGATGGCGCCGATCTGGTTGCCGGGCACGCCCGCCTCGTTCGCGATGGCGCCGACGATGTCCCCGGGGCGGACGCCGGTGGCGCGGCCGGCGCCGACGTAGATCCTGGTGGTGTCCCAGGACTGCTCGCGCCGCGCTCGGCCCTCGGGCCTCGGCCCTCGGCCCTCACCTCCCCCCGGCCGCGAACGGTCGGCCGAGGGCCGAGGGCCGTCCTCCCGCTCGAAGCGCTCCCGGAACCTCCCCTCCCGCTTCCGCGCGCGGTCGCTCCTCTCGAAGCGGTCCGCGAACTGGCGCTCGCCGCGCTCGCGCGGCTGGACCGTCGGGATGTCCTCCTCCTCCTCGCCGGCGTCGCCCGGCGTGGCCGCCTCGTAGGCCAAGCGCACCGCGGCGGCGGCCCCGTCCATCAGGTCGTACTCCTCGGCGAGCGAGTCCACGACGACGCGGTACTGCTCGAGGGGACCGCCGTCCGCGGGGTCGCGCTCGGCGCGGCCCTCCTCCCCCGCCCCGCCCCCCGCGGCCTCGACGAGGAGCTCCTCGAGCGAGGCGCGCGTGAGCTCGAGCCGCCGGGCGCGCAGGTCGGCGACGGTGGGCACCGTGCACATCTCGATCTTCTGCTTCGTGAGGTGCTCGACGTTGCGCAGCAGGCGGTGCTCGCGCGGCTCGGCGATGGTGATCGCGACGCCCTCGCGTCCCGCGCGCCCCGTGCGCCCGATGCGGTGGACGTACACCTCGGCCGCGGCCGGCACGTCGTAGTTGATGACGTGCGAGAGGTCCTTGATGTCGAGCCCGCGCGCGGCGACGTCGGTGGCGACGAGCACGTCGAGCGCGCCCTCCTTGAAGCGCCGCATGACGCGCTCGCGCTGGTCCTGCGACATGCCGCCGTGGATGGCCTCGGCCCCGTAGCCGCGCGCCCCGAGCGCCTCGGTGAGCTCGTCCACCTCGTTGCGCGTGCGGCAGAAGACGATGGCGCTCTGCGGCGCCTCCATGTCGAGCACGCGCGCGAGCGTGGCGCGCTTGTGCGCTCGCGGGACGATGTACGCCGCCTGCCGCACCCGCGGCATCGACCCGGGCTCGGCGGCCACGACGGCGATGCGCACCACGACGGGGTCCGTCATGTGCCGGTCGGCGATCGCCCGCACGCGCGGCGCCATGGTGGCCGAGAAGAGCGCCGTCTGCCGCCCGGCGTTCGCCGGCGGGAGCTGTCCGAGGATCGCCTCGAGCTCCTCGGCGAAGCCGATGTCGAGCATCTCGTCCGCCTCGTCGAGCACGGCGATGCAGACGCGGTCGAGCTTCAGCGTGCCGCGGCGCACGTGGTCCATCGCGCGACCCGGCGTCGCGACCACGACGTCCACGCCGCGCTCCAGCGCGCGGAGCTGCTGCTGCATCGGCGCGCCGCCGTAGATCGGGAGCACGCGCACCCCCGTGCGTCGCCCGTAGCGGTGCACCGCCTCGGCCACCTGCGTGGCGAGCTCGCGCGTGGGCACGAGCACGAGCCCGGCGGGCTGCCGGCGGTTGCCGTCGTCGGCCCGCTCGCGCGACGCGACGACCTTCTCGAGGAGCGGGAGCGCGAACGCCGCGGTCTTCCCCGTCCCCGTGGCCGCCTGCCCGAGCACATCGCGCCCGGCGAGCAGCGTCGGGATCGCCTCGCGCTGGATGGGGGTGGGCTCCTCGTAGCCGAGGGCGGCGAGCTCGGAGACGAGGCGCTCGTCCAGGCCCAGCTCGGCGAAGCCGGTGGCTGGCTGGGTCTCTTGCAGATCTATCTCTGTCATGGCTGGAACCTAATGGCTGCTAGAATGGCGTGGCGATCTCCCACCCGACCTTGAACTCGCCGCGCGAGCCGGCGCCGACGGCGGACTCGCGCAGGAGCCAGCGGTCGATGCGGTTCTGCGGGTTCTTGCGCGTGTAGCGCGAGACCTTCGTCGCGACGAGGTAGCCGCTCACCGCGCCGAAGAGGACGTCGCTCGTCCAGTGCTTGTCGGTGTACATGCGCGCGAACCCCGGCAGCGTGGCGGCCGTGTACAGGATCGGCCGCACCCAGCGGTAGTCGCCCGGACGCCAGCGGTCGAGCTCGTCCGACAGCACGGTCGCGAACGCCATGGTGCCGCCGACGTGCAGCGACGGCATCGAGCGGAACTCCGGGTCGGAGAAGCCCTTCCCGGGGTTGAAGTCGAACGCGTCGTACTTGCCCGCCTCCCGGGTGATGAACGGGCGCGCGCGCCCGGCGGTCCCCTTGATCACCGTGTGCAGCGCGGCCGTCGCGAGGATCGCCTCCATGGAGTGCAGGCCGAAGCGGGACATGCCCTCGGTGCGGCTCCCGAGGCCGACGAGCCACGCCCCCGCGCTCACGGCGAAGAGGCTGCGCTCGTTCACGAGCTTCACCGTCTTCGCGGCGCTGCGCAGGAACGGGCGCTCCGCGCGGTTCGCGCTGTCGCTGATGGTGCGCGCGATCGGCTCGTCCACGGTCGCCATGAAGAGCACGGTCCCGGCGACGGTGCCGAGCGCCACCCACGCGTCGCGCGCGGTGAAGAGCGGCTGGCTCGCCTGGCGCACGCTGTCGGCGCTCTGCGCCGCCGCGCCGCTCGCGCCGAGGGCGAGCAGCGCGAGCGCGCGGCGGAGGCGCGTGCGCCTAACGCGCATGGGCGTGGGCCTCGGCGTCGGCGCGGCGGTCGAGCAGCGGGGCGAGGTCCACGATCACGGCGACGCCGCCGTAGCCGTCGGGGCGCACGCTCGTGGAGAGCAGCCAGCGGTCGATGCGGTTGCCGGGGTGCGTGTGGTGGTAGCGCACGACCTTCCATCCGGCGAAGGACCCGATGGCCGCCCCACCCATGACGTCGCTCGCCCAGTGGTTGTCGGTGTACATGCGCGCGACGCCGATGAGCGTCGCGCCGCCGTACATCACCGGGGCGACGAGCCAGTACCCCTTCGGCCACCAGCGCTTGCTCTCGCCCGTGACCGCCGCGGCGGCCGCGAAGCCCATCGTCGTGTGGCCGGACGGGAACGACCGGTAGTCGTCGTCCCGGAAGCCGCGCCCGAACTGGAAGTCGAACGGGTCCTTGTAGTTGTCGTCCTCGTGCACCCGCGGACGCCCGCGGCCGACGAAGTTCTTCAGCGACAGCGTCGCGACGAGGCCGGCCGCGACCGCCTCCGTGCCATGCAGGCCGAGGTCCGCCAACTCCGGCTTCTTGAACACCCACCGACCGCCCGCGTACATCAGCCCGCCGATGACCAGCGTGCCGGGGGTGCCGAGCCAGTTGAGCGCGTCGGCCGCGTTCTTGGCGAACTCGATGGCCTGCTTGCTCGAGTCGCGCAGGCTGCGCGCGAGCTGGCGGTCGAGGGGAAAGGCCGCGACCATGCCGCCGACGAAGGCGGCCGCGACCGCCGCGTCGCGCATGGTGAACAGGGGCTCCCGCGACGCCTTCACGCTGTCCGACTGCGCGAGGGCGGCCGACGGCACCCACGAGGCGAGCGCCGAGGCGATCGCCAGGGTCTTCATGAATCGCACGGGGGGTCTGCTCCGGATCTCTCGAGGCCGCGCTGACCAATGCAGCGGCCGTGCCGGAGCGGGCCCGGCCGCCCGTCAGGAGGCGGCCGGGCGCCGAGTCATGCCGCCGCGGCGCCTGGCGACTGCGGATCGCCGCTCGCGCGGTACCAGTACGCGACGGCGAGCAGGAAGCAGCCGACCACGACGTAGCTGCCGACCTTGAAGCCGATCGAGCCGAGCCCGCTGGCCTGGAGCACGGCCTTCGCGGCGGCGTAGATCGCCAGCGCGAGCCCCCAGCGCCGGACCTCGGCGAAGCCGCGCATGCGCCCCACCGAGATGGCCACGACGCCGGCGAGCGCGTAGTAGGCGATCAGCATGAACGTCGCCTGGTCGGGCGAGCCGGCGCGCGCGAGCTCCTCGCGCACCCAGAAGAACGCCAGGGCGAGCCCGAGGCCGCGCACGGCGGCGCGGCGCCCGGCGAGCTCCGGCGGTCGCTCGCGCCACTCCGTCCGCGACGCGTGCCACGAGAACGTCATCAACGCGAGAACGAGCGCGAGCGCGGCGAGCGACGCGGGTCCGAGGAAGGGCGCGTAGCCATACGCCGGACGCGCGCGCAGCTCGCCGTACGCCCACGCCGACGCCGGCCCGAGCACCGCGAGCGCCGGGAGCAGCAGGAGCGGCGCGCGCGTCCGGCGCACGAGCACCGACGACAGCGCGCCGTGCGCGGCGAGGAGCACGATGCAGAGCGCGTCCCGCTCGTGAAGCGCGAGGACGATCGCCAGCGCGCTCGCGAGCAGCGCCGTCGCGAGGTGCTCGCGGCCGCGCCGCTCCTGGCGCTCCAGGCGGTCGGGCCAGGCGTCCGCGCGGACCATCGCGAGCGCCGCCGCCGACCACCCGGCCGCGAGGAGCGCGCCGGTCAGGGAGGCGGCGTCGTCGAGCTTGAAGAGCGCGCCGAAGAGGAAGCCGAGCGGGAGAAGTATCGTCTCGACGGGCGAGGGCGCGCCGGCCCGACGCGGCAGGCGGAGCGACACGTACGCCGTCGCCAGCCCCACCACCGCCAGCCCGATCCAGACGCCGTCGGGCACGTCCCACTGGTTCGAGGCGAAGAGGACGAGCACGGCGAGCGCGAGGAAGGCGCGCGCGAGACCCGGGCGGTGCCGCTCCCCCGCCACGACCATCGTGAGCCACGCGCAGAGCAGCGCGAACGTCGTCGGCGCGAGGTGGACGACGGTGCCGCCGCTCGAGCGGTCGGCGGCGACGCCGGCGAGCGCGTAGAGCGACCCTGCGAGCCCGGCGAGGCGCGCCGCGACGCCCCACTGCCGCCCGCGCAGCACCCACAGGCCGAGGCCGATGACGACGAGCCCGTAGGTGAGCAGCGCGACGACGTCGCCTCGGCCGGTGGACGTGACGAAGGGCGCGGCGAGCGCGCCGCCGAAGCCGACCGAGAAGAGCGACTCCTCCTCGGTGCGCAGCGCGAGCGCCGCGAGCGCGGCCGACGCGAGCGCGGCGATGCCGAGCGCGGCTGCCTGCGGGAGGAGGCCGAGGTACGGCCCGGCGCCCCAGGCGTCCACGTGGACGACGGCGAGCGCGAGGGCGAGCAGCGTGTTGCCGAACTTCGGCGACGCGTGGGTCCGCATGCGCCAGCCGAACGCCGCGATGACGCCCGCGGCGACGAAGCCGAGGCCCACGCGCATGCCCGGCGTCACGCGGATGAGGTCGTTCGTGATGGCCCAGCCGAGGAAGGCGCCGACGGCCATGAGGATGGTGAGGGCGCCGAGCGCGAGCGTGCCGTAGCGGCCGACGAGGGACTCGAGCTCGGCGGTCTCGATGGTGGGGCGGCGGCGCTCGGGGCCTCTCACCACCGGGTCGCGAGCGGGGGGCGTCTGCTGCTCGGCCTGTCCGGCGGACGCCGACGTCGATGGCGTCTCGAACGCCGCGCCCGGGACCGCGGGCGCCCCGCCGCGCTGCGCTCGCAGCTCGCGGCGGAGCGCCTCGAGCTCCGCGCGCATGGCGCGCACGGAGGCCTCGAGGTCGGCGACGCGGCGGGCGGTGAGGTCTTCGTCCGTCATACGGCAGGGACTGTGAGACGCGGGCGGCGGTCACCGGCCTACTTCATTCCGTACCCCGGACCGCGCACGATGCGCCCCGGCTTCGCGCCGGTGTGCCGCCCGTCCGTGACCACCTCGACGCCGTTCACGAGCACGTGACGCATCCCGACGGAGAGCTGGTGCGGCCGGTCGTACGTCGCGCGGTCGCTCACCGTCGCCGGGTCGAACACGACCACGTCCGCGTACATCCCCTCGCGCAGCAGCCCGCGGTCGCGGATGCTGAGGCGGTTCGCCACCGCGCTCGTCATCTTGCGCACCGCGTCCTCGAGCGTCATGACGCGCTCGTCGCGCACGTACCTGCCGAGGAGGCGCGCGAAGTTGCCGTAGGCGCGCGGGTGGGTCATGCCGCGCGCGCTGTCGGGGTCGATGCCGCCGGCGTCCGTGCCGAACTTGATCCACGGCTGGCGCATCTGGAGCGCGAGGTTCTCCTCGCTCGCCATGAAGAAGATGCCGTCGAGCCGCCCCTGCTCCGCCAGCGTCAGGTCCATCACGGCGTCCACCCAGTCCTTCTTCTCGCGCGCCGCGATCTCGGACAGTCGCATGCCCTCGTAGCCCTTGTACTCCGGTCGCCGGAACGAGACGACCATGACGCCCTCCGGCGTCGAGAGCTGGCAGAGGTTCTCCCACGTCGTGCGCTCCGACAGCGCCTCGGCCTTCATGCGCGCGCGCGTCGCCGGGTCGCGCAGGTTGGCGAAGAGCCTGCCGTCCGCCGACGCCCAGGGCGGGAGGCACGCGGCGAGACCGGTGCCGCCGGCGACGTAAGCGTACATGTCGGCGGCGACGTCCTGCCCCGCGGCGCGCGCCGAGTCGATCTTGGCGATGGCGAGCGGCGCCTTGTACCAGTTGCGGCGTCCGGCCGCCTTGAGGTGGTAGATCTCCACGGGGACGCCGCCCTCGCGCCCGATGCGGAGCAGCTCGTCGATCGCCTCCATGAGCTCGTCGGCTTCCGAGCGCATGTGCGAGATGTACACGCCGCCGTACGGCGCCATCGCCTTCGCGATCTCCACGAGCTCGCCGGTGGTCGCGAACTTCCCCGGCGGGTAGATCAGCGCGCTCGCGAGGCCGAACGCGCCCGAGCGCATCGCGTCGCGCATCACCGCGCGCATCGTGTCGAGCTCCGCGGGCGTCGGCGGGCCGTCGGCCATCCCCTTCGCGTACATGCGCACGGTCGTCGCGCCGACGAACGAGCCGAAGTTCGCGGAGGTGCCGCGCGCCGCCATCGCGCGCAGCCACTGGTCGAACGCGTCGGGACCGACGAAGCGCGGGGTGCGCGGGGCGCTCGGGTCCACGCTCCCGTCGCCGGCGACGGTGCGCGCGTTCGAGGGCGCGTCGCTCCACCCCTCGCCCATGATCTCGGTGGTGATCCCCTGCGTCACCTTGCTGACGACGCGCGAGTCGCCGGAGAGGAACTCGTCGCGCGAGTGGCTCTGGATGTCGATGAAGCCGGGCGCGACGACGAGCCCGCTCGCGTCGATGACGCGGCGCGCGCGGCCGCGGTCGATCAATCCCGCCGGCGCGATGCGCGCGATGCGGTCGCCCCGGACGGCGACGTCGCCGCGGAACCACGCGTTGCCCGTGCCGTCGACGACGCGGCCGTTGGTGATGACGAGGTCGTAGGGAGCATCGGCTTCTGCGCTCGTGCGCGGGGCCGAGGCGCAGGCGGCGAGCGTGAGCGCAAGGAGGGCGGCGGGGAGGCGCATGCCCGCGAAGGTGCGGGTCGCGCCGCAGGGCGGCAAGGGCGCAGTGGTGATCGAAAGTGCCCCCTCGCTGCGCTCAGGATGACGGGCGCGGGGGTGTCACTCGAACACCTTCCGCAGCTCCTCGATCTGCGCGCGCAGCCCCGCCACCTCGGCCGCGAGCTCCTCGACGCGCCGCTCCAGCGCCGCGACGCGCCCGTCGTCCTCCGCGGCGGCCGCGGCGGCCGCGGGCGCGGCAGGCGCGTCCTCCGCGAACGCCCGCTCGGCCGGCGGGCCGCCGAGCAGGTGGCTCCAGCGCACCTCCTTCTGGCCGGGCCGGCGCTCCAGCCGCGCGACGAGCGGCTCGTCGCGCGCCGCGAGCGCCTCCAGCAAGCCCTCGACTTGGTCGCTGTCCCGGAAGTCCGCGAGGCGGGCGGTGCGCGCGTGCAGCTCGCCGGGCGTCTGCGCGCCCCGCAGGAGCAGCACGCCGAGCACGGCGCGCTCCCCGCGGTCGAGGTGGAGCAGGTTGGTGAGGACGTGCTCGTACTTCCGCACTCGCGAGCCCATCGGCGTGCTCCCGCGCACGAGGCCGCGGCGGCCGAGCGCGGCCGCGGCCGCGGCCACGGCGCTCTCCTCGAGGCGCATCACCGGCTCGCGGTTCGTCGTCTGGTTGCAGGATGCCGTGAGCGCGTTGAGCGTCAGGGGGTAGCTGTCCGGCGTCGTGAGCTCCTTCTCGATGAGGGAGCCGAGGACGCGGAGCTCGACGTCGGGGATCGGGGTGGCGATGCGCACGGGAGAAGATCGGGCAGTCGTTACGCCTGGTGGATCTGAATGAGGTTCCCGCACGTGTCGTCGAGCACCGCGACCGTGACCGGGCCCATCTCCGTGGGCGGCTTGCGGAACGCGACGCCGAGCTTCGACAGGCGATCGTACTCCGCGCGCACGTCCGAGCAGGCGAACGACGTCGCCGGCACGCCGTCCTGGTGAAGCGCCTGCTGGAACGGGCGCGCGGCGGGGTGCCCCATGGGCTCGAGCAGCAGCTCGACCTCGTCCGGCCGCTCGGGCGAGACGACGGTGAGCCAGCGGTGCTCGCCGATCGGGATGTCGGCCTTCTTCACGAAGCCGAGCACGCGGGTGTAGAAGTCGAGCGCCTTCGCCTGGTCGTCGACCATGACGCTGGTCATCGTGATTCGCACGAAGGTCTCCTCTCGGTGGGTGCTCGGTCCGCGGCCCTCGGCCCTCGGCCGCGCACCATCATGCACTCTCGAGCTCCCGAGCCGCGAGGGCCGCGACCGCCAGGGCAGCGCCGGGATCGCCGCCGTCCTCCGTGGACCACGCGGCGGACAGGCCTGCATACGCGAGGACCCACTGCAGCAGCCGCGCGCGATCGAGCCCTGCGGCGTCGGCGACCACGGTCGCCTGGCGCACGAGGCGCCCCGGCGCGGTCGCGGTCTCGCGGTCGGGGTTGCAGAAGACGTTCGCGAAGTCGAACGCACGCTCGCCGATCAGGCCCTTCGGGTCCACCGCGAGCCAGCCGCGCTCGCCGCCGTCCAGGACGTTGCCGTGGTGCAGGTCGCCGTGCAGTACGACGACGTCGCGCGGCTCGGCAAGGAGCCCGCGCGCCGCGGCCGCCGCGCGCGCGAGCAGCTCGTGCGACTCTGCGGCGGCATCCAGCGCCCGGAACCAGCGCGCCAGCGGCACGAGGCCGCGGGGCGGCCGGTCGTCGTGCGCGTGCAGCCGCGCGGCCACGCCGCAGATCGCCCGACTCGCCTCGTCGTCCCGGCCGCCGCGCGCCATCTCGGCGAGCGACCGCGTGCCCGTCGCGCGCTCCATGAGGAGGGCGTCGCCCGCGCGCGCGATCACGCGCGCCGCGCCGTCGCCGCGCCACCAGACCATGAGCTGCGCGCCGCGCCGCTCCTCCTCGGTCAGCGCAACCTTCAGCATCAGCCGCTCGCCGCCCCGGCGCACGGGGAGCAGGCGGCTGTAGGCGGTGGCGATCGGCTCGCCGTCGGGTGTGAGGCTCCACCGCACGAGGTAGGGGTCGAACATGCAGGCGCGCTCTCGGCTCTCGGCTTTCGGCTCTCGGCGGCGGTCCCGCG
>JBJMNJ010000077.1:0-3686 GCA_045804325.1 Gemmatimonadaceae bacterium | reverse complement strand
TGGACGACGACGAGGAGTTGGCCTTCTACCGGCCGCACCGGCAAGACCCCTGGTACACGATGGCGCTGGTCGTGCGCGCGGGCGAGGGCGGGGCCGCCGCGGGGCTCGCGCCCGCGGTGCGCGGCGAGGTGAAGGCCCTGGACGCGGGGCTCCCCGTCTACAACGTGCGGACGATGCGCGACGTGGTTGACGATACGGTCTCGCCCAAGCGCCTGACGATGTCCCTGCTCGCCTTCTTCGCCGTGGGCGCGCTGCTGCTCGCGGCGGTCGGGCTCTACGCGGTGATGTCCTACGCCGTCGCGCAGCGCCGCCACGAGATCGGCATCCGGCTCGCGCTCGGCGCGCAGGGGAAGGACATCCTGACGCTCGTCCTCTCGCAGGGGCTCGTGCTCACGCTCGTCGGGCTCGGGCTGGGGCTGGCGGGCGCGCTGGCCGTGACGCGCGTGATGGCGGGCATCCTCTACGGCGTCTCGGCCACCGACCCGCTCGTCTTCGGCGGCGTCGCGTCCGTGCTCGCCGCGGCCGCGCTCCTCGCCTGCTACCTGCCGGCGCGGAGGGCGACGAAGGTAGACCCGATGGTCGCTCTCAGATACGAGTGAAAGGTAAGGAGCAGGCGGATGACTCTGCTGAAGGACGTGAGGTACGGGGCGCGCTCGCTGGCGAGGCAGCCGGGCTTCGCGCTCGCGGCGGTGCTGACGCTCGCGATAGGCATCGGCGCAAACACTTCGATCTTCAGCGGTGTGAACGCCATCCTGCTGCGCCCGCTGCCGGGCGTGAGCGAGCCCGGGCGTCTGGCGCTCGTCTACCCGACCGACGCCGGGGGCATGCTCTCGGGGACGCTCTCTTACGGGGACTTCCGCGAGTACGCCGCGCGCGCGAAAACGTTCGAGGGGCTCGCGGCGTTCGCCGGGACGGGGCTGGCGCTCAGGGGCGACGACGGGCGCGCCGAGCACGTGGCGGCGCATCTCGTCTCGGGCAACTACTTCTCGACGCTCGGCGTGCGCGCCGAGCGCGGGCGCCTCTTCGACGCCGCGGGCGACGAGGGCGGGGCGCCCGAGCCGGTGGTCGTCCTCAGCGGGCGCTTCTGGGTCAGCCGCTTCGGCGCCGACCCGTCGGTCATCGGCCGGCAGATAGTCCTCGGCGAGCGCCCCTTCACGGTCATCGGCGTCGCGTCGAAAGAGTTTCAGGGGACGAGCCTGCCCAAGTCGCCCGCGCTCTGGATGCCGCTGCGCGCGGCGGCCGCGGCGGGCATCAGGGCGGCGGAGCTGTCGAACGACGAGACGAACTGGCTGCGAGTCATCGGGCGCGTGAAGCGCGGCGTGAGCCGCGAGCAGGCGCGCGCCGAGCTGGACACGATGCTCGCGCGCCTCGGCGAAAAGTACCCCGCGGAGTTCCGCGAGGGGCTGCGGATGGAGCTGGCGCCCGCGCGCGGGTTCAACATCGCGCCGCGCAAGCGCGGAACGGTCAACGCGATGGCGGGCGTGGCGCTCGCCGTCGTCGGACTCGTGCTGCTGATCGCGTGCGCCAACATCGCCAACCTCATGCTCGTGCGCGGGCTGGAGCGGCGGAAGGAGATAGCCGTCCGGCTCGCGCTCGGCGCGACCCGCTGGCGCGTCGTCCGGCAGTTGCTCGCCGAGAGTCTCCTGCTCTCGCTCGCGGGCGGCGCCGTCGCGTCGCTGCTCACGCTGTGGACATCCGACCTGCTCGCGCGGCTCTTCCGCCTGATACCCGAGGACACGTCGGCGCTCGACTTCACGCCGGACGCGCGCGTCTTCGGGTTCGCCTTCGGGCTGTCGCTCCTGACGGGGGTCGCGTTCGGGCTCATGCCGGCGCTGCGCGCGTCGCGGCCCGACCTGCTGCCCGCGCTCAAGGACGAGCGGGGGCAGACACGGGGGCGCGGGCGCAGGTTCTCGCTGCGGGGCGCGCTCGTCGTCGCGCAGGTCGCCGGCTCGCTCGTGCTGCTCGTGGGCGCGGGTCTCTTCCTGCGCAGCCTCCGCGAGGCCGCGACCGTCGAGCTGGGGTTCGAGACGAGGCGCGTGCTCCTGACAGACCTCTACCTCGACCCGAGCCGCTACGACGCCGCGCGCGGCGCCGAGTTCTACGCGCAGGCGCTCGCACGCGCCGACGCCCTCCCCGGCGTGCGCTCGGCCTCGCTCGCGTCGAACGTCCCGCTCGGCAGCCGGGGCGTGCGCGGGACGCTCCTCATAGACGGCGCGGAGTCGCAGCCGTACGCGGGCGTCGAGGTTGACCGCGCCTACGTCGGGGCGCGCTACTTCGAGACGATGGGCATCACGGTGCTGCGCGGGCGCGGCTTCGCCGAGCACGACCGCGCAGGCTCGCCGCCGGTCGCCGTCATCAACGAGACGGTGGCGCGCCGCGCCTTCGGCGACGCAGACCCCGTGGGGCGGCGCGTGCGCGCCGACTCCGAAGGGCCGCCCGTCGAGATAGTCGGCGTGGTCGCCGACGGCAAGTACCGGAGCCTCGGCGACGAGCGCGTCCCGTTCCTCTACCTGCCGCTCGCGCAGGGCTACACGGACGCGGCGACGCTCGTCGTGCGCACCGAGGGCGACCCGGCGGCGGCGGCGGCGGTCGTGCGCGGCGCAATCGAGTCGCTCGACGCCGAGGCGCTCGCGGGTCAGGCGACGATGGGCGAGCACCTCGCGGCGGCGCTCGTCCCTTCGCAGGTGGCGGCGGGACTCTTCGGCGTCTTCGGCGCGCTGGCGCTCCTGCTGGCGGCCTTCGGCGTCTACGGCGTCGTGGCCTACACGGTCACGCGGCGCACGCACGAGATAGGGGTGCGGATGGCGCTCGGCGCGCGCGCGCCGGACGTGCTGCGGCTGGTGTTGCGCGAGGGGATGTCGCTCGTCTTCGTCGGGCTCGCGGTCGGGCTGCTCGTCGCGCTCGCCGCGACGCGCGCCGTCGAGGGCGCTCTCTACGGCGTCTCGGCCACCGACCCCGCGACGTTTGCCGGCGTGACGCTGCTGCTCGCGGCGGCGGCGCTCCTCGCCTGCCTCGTCCCCGCGCGGCGCGCGATGAAGGTCGACCCGATGATTGCACTCAGATACGAGTAAAGAGGTAAGCACGATGAGGACACTGCTGAAGGACGTCAGGTTCGGGGTGCGGACGCTGTTGAAGCGGCCGGGGTTCACGGCGGTGGCGGTGTTGACGCTGGCGCTGGGGGTGGGCGCGAACACGGCCATCTTCTCGGTCGTCAACGGCGTGCTGTTCAAGCCGCTGCCGCTGAAGGAGGCCGAGCGGCTGGTGCTCGTCTACGAGACGACGCCGACGCAGCCGCGCTCTTTCGTCTCGGTGCCGAACCTCGAAGACTACCGCGCGGGGACGCGCTCGTTCGAGTCGTTCGCCACCTACGTCCCGCAGAGCGTCAACCTGACGGGCGGCGGCGAGCCCGAGCGCGTCGTCGGCGCGTTCGTGCCTTCGGGCTTCTTCAAGACGGTCGGCGTGGAGCCAGCGCTCGGCCGCGCCTTCCTGCCCGAGGACGACGTCGAGGGCGCGGGACTCGTCGCCGTCCTCGGACACGAGACGTGGCAGAAGCGGTTCGGCGCCGACCCCTCGGCCGTCGGCAAGTCGCTCGTCCTCAACGGCGAGCCTTACCAGATCGTCGGCGTCATGCCCGAGGGCTTCGGCTACCCCATCTCCTCGCCCGACGTGCTGCTGCCCGCGCAGAA
>JBJMNJ010000076.1:0-21827 GCA_045804325.1 Gemmatimonadaceae bacterium | reverse complement strand
CGGCGCGGACCAGTACGAGAGCGCCTGGTAGTCGATCGGATCGTAATGGACGTTGGGCCAGTGCGGCTCGCTCATCTGGCTCCAGCGCCGGTAGGCCTTCAGGCGCCAGTCGAGGAGCCACTCCGGCTCGTCCTTCTTCTGCGCGATGGTCCGGATCACATCCTCGTCGAGCCCCGGCGCGATCGTGTCCGACTCGATGTCGGTGACGAACCCCGCCTGGTACTCTCGGGTGATCAGGGCCTCGATGTTCGTGCTCATGCGCTCTCCTGGTGGTCCCCGCCCGGGGACGCGCTAGCGGCGTCAAGCGTCGTCGTCGCAATGATTTGCGCGCCGGGTGCGCGACGCCGCACAACGGGAGAAAATTATTCCCCTTTAGCGGCCCGGTCAACGAACCCGTGCCTCCTGGTCGCCGTTCCCGTGCCTCCGCCCCGGCCTCGGGACGGAAGGCGGGGGGCAATCGTCCCCTTGGTAGCGACCTCCACCGTAGCCGCTGCCCGAAGGTCCGACCCCTGCCAGCGGCCCCGGGGTGAGCCACATCACAGGCTGGCCCGCCGGCCCGGGGGTTAGGTTCCCTGCGGTATTTTCTGGGCGGCTTCGCCCATCCGGGTGCTCGGACGCGCGAGCCCCCGCGTCGTTCGCTTCTCGTTCCTCTGGCCCTCCGATGGCTTACCTCGAATACGACGGACAGACCCGCGTCCTCGGGCCGGGCGTCCTGATCATCGGCAGCGGACGCGAGGCCGGCTGGCGCATCGAGGACCGCCGGCTGGACCGCGTCCACGCCCTCGTCTCGATCGAGCGCGACGGCCGCGTCGTCCTCAATCGCGGCAACGACACCGCCTGGGTGGAGCTCAACGGCTTCCCCATCGAGTCCTCGTCCGAGGAGATCAAGCCGGGCGACGAGGTCCGGCTCGGCGACGCGACGTTCCGCGTCCACGGCGGGGTCCCGCACGCCCCCACCGAGCTGCGCGGCGCCTACCTCCGCGACGTCCGCCGCGAGCGCTGGTACCGGCTCGGCGAGAACAATACGATCGGTCGCGATCTCACCTGCACGGTGCTCATCCTCGACCCGGACATCAGCCGCACGCACGCGGAGCTGGTGCACGAGGGCGACGCGTTCGGCTACAAGATCCACGCGCGCCGCGGCGTCACGCTCGTGAACGGGCATCGCGTCACGGAGCCCCGCCGGCTGGAGGAGGGGGACGAGATCATGGTGGGGACGACGTCGCTGCGCTTCACGACGGTCGCGCCGAGCCAGAGCAGCGCCGGCGCCCGGTCGCGCGTGTCCAACCACGTGCGGCAGGCGGCGCAGATGCAGACGACCTTCATGAGCCCGCTCGCGCTGCGCGAGCAGGTCCGCAAGCGCCGCCAGCGGAAGATCGGCACCGCCATCGCGGGCGTGAGCGGAGCCGTGGCGCTCGTCGCGCTCATCGTCTCGTTCTTCCGCACGCCGAACACCGCCGACGCGCGCCGCGCGCACACCACGAGCGCCGCGGCGGGCCGCGTCGCCGACTCGACCGCGGGCGCGGACTCGCTCGCGCCGGCCCAGGTCCGTCAGCCCGAGATGGCCGGCCCCGAGGTGCGGCTCCCCGACTCCGTGACGCCGCTCGAGGCCGCCCCCGTGGCCGACGAGCCGATCACTGCAGGAGGAGCCAAGCGAACGCGGCCGTGAACACGGCGAGGCCGAGGAGCGCAGCGACCACCCACCAGGGGTGAGGCGCGCGCCCTCCGCGTAGGGTCACGAGGCGCACCGAGGTCGTGGGGCGCACCGAGCGCTCGTCCGCGGGCGCGGGCGCGCCCCGCCGCACGTTCAGGCCCGGCGCCAGCGGCGCGCGCGTGAAGCGCAGCCGCCGCTCCCCCACCTCGATCACGTCCCCCTCCTCGAGCACGGTCACCCCCGTGCGGCGCTCGTTCACGCGCGTGCCCGTCGAGCCCACGGGGTGGAGCACCAGCTCCCCCGCCTCCGCGCGCACCTCCGCGTGGGTGCGCGAGACGGCGGGGTCGCGCACGGGGACGTCGCTCCCCGCGCCGCGGCCGATGCGCACGAGCGGCCGGTCGAGCGGGAACGCCTCGCCCGCCGCCTCGTCCACGAGGTGCGCCGGCGGCCCGCCGGCCCGCGCCGCGGGCGGCGGCCCCGCGTCCGCGAGGTGCTCCAGGTAGCACAGGCTCGCGCGCCCGGCGCGGAGCACGTCGCCGTGCGCGAGCGTCGTCGGCCCGAGCGGGGCGCGCTCGCCGTTGATCGCCACGACGGTGCGCGCCGAGTGCGGCTGGACGGTCACGCGCCCGCCCGCGTGCACGGCGAGCGTGAAGTGCCGGGGAGCGAGCCCGTCGTTCTGGAGACGCCACCGGGCCTGCGGCCCGCTCCCGACGAGCGTCTCGCCCGGCGGGAGCTCGCGCGTGTTGCCGGCGTAGTCGATGAAAGGCACGGGAGAAATCTAACGCCGCCCTCGGCCCTCGGCCCCTCGCGGTCGACAGCCTCCCGCATCCCGACACGCGGGGCTAACGTGGACGAATGAACGTCAGCCGCGTGGCGTCGCTCCTCGTGCTGCTGCTCGCGGCCGCGCCCGCCGCGGAGGCGCAGGGCGCGGCGCGCGCGCGGCCGCGCGCGGTCGACCTGGCGCGCGGGGCGCAGCGCGCGTTCGAGAGCTTCCGCCGCTCGCGCTCGCCCGTGGGCCCGGGCGGCTCCGGCGCGTGCGAGGTACGCATCGGGCGCTTCTGCTACTGGGACAACAACGGCGAGGGCGAGCCCCCGCCGGAGCCCGCGGCGGTCGGCACGCGCCGGCGGGAATTGCTCGAGCGGCTCGTCGCGGCCTCCAGTGCCGCGCCCGAGGATGACTGGGTCGCGGGGCAGCGCGTGCGCTACCTCGTCGAGGATGGGCAGCTCGCGGAGGCCGCCGCGGCGGCGCGCGCCTGCGCCGGCACGCGCTGGTGGTGTCGGGCCCTTCTCGGATTCGCGCTGCACGAGGCGAGCGATCACGCCGGCGCCGCCGCCGCGTATGACTCGGCCCTCGCGCTCATGCCCGAGCGCGAGCGCTGCGGGTGGCTCGACGTCTCGCCGTGGATGGCCGACGGCGCCGACGACTACAAGCGGCTCGGCTGCGGTGCGCCGCGCGACTCCGCGACGCGGTACTACACGTGGCTCGCGCGGCCGCTCTGGCTGCTCCCCGGCGACGACGCGCTCGCCGAGCTCCTCTCGCGGCGCGTGATGTCGCGCGTGCTCGCGGGGTCGCCGCAGGCGTACTCCTCGCCGTGGGGCGGCGACCTCGAGGAGCTCACGCTGCGCTACGCGTGGCCCGTCGCGTGGTCGCGCGTGCAGCGCATCACCGAGGAGTCCGTCGTCGGCCACGAGCCGACGCCGAGCTACGACGTGACGCCGACCCAGCGCGCGCTCCAGCGCCCGGCCGCGGCCGAGGAGGAGGACTGGGAGCCGCGCCGCCGCCGCGCGCGGATGCGCTACGCGCCTCGCTACGTGCGACGCGAGAAGGCGTTCGGGCCGGTGGAGCACCAGCTCGTGCTCTTCAAGCGCGGCGACTCGCTGCTCGTCGCCGTGGCGTACGACCTCGGCGCCGACAGCGCGTGGACGCGGGGCGATGCCCGCGTCGCCCTCGTGGTCGCGGCGAGCCCGGGGCGCGAGCTCGCGCGCGCCGAAGCCGACGGCGCGAGCCGGGTGGGCGTGCTCATGGCGCGCATGCCGCGCGAGGCGGGGGTCGCGAGCGTCGAGGCGTGGTCGCCGCGCGCGTCCTTCGCGGCGCGCTCGCGCTACGGGGTGCGCCCGCTCGCCGTCGACGCGCAGGTCTCGTCGCTCGCGGTGCTGCGGGCGCCGCCCCCGACGTCCGCGCCGCTCACGGAAGACGTGCTGCTCACGCTGCTCGGGACGCGCACCGTGCGGGCCGGCGACGCCGTGCACCTCTACTGGGAGTCGTACGCGCCGTCCGCGGGCGACTCGTCGCAGGTCTCGCTCTCGATGCAGCGCGTGCACGTCGGCCTGCTCGAGCGCGCGGCGTCGCGCATCAGGCTCGCGCCGCGCGCGCGCCCCGTCACGATGCGGTGGACGGAGCCGGGGGGCGGGGAGCGCCTGGGACGCGCGCTCGCCCTGCGCATTCCCGAGGTGCCGGCGGGCACGTACCGCGTGGAGCTCGCAGTCGGCGCGGGCGACGGGCCGGCGACCGCGGCCACGACGGTCCGCGTGCTGCCGCGCGAGCGGCGCTGAGCCGCGAGCCTAACGCTCCTCGGCCTCGAGCCCGCAGGCGAGGTCCGCGCGCGTGTCCACGTCGCGCAGCACGCCCGCGTCGTCCACGGGGACCTCGAGCACGGCGGCGCCGTACGCGCGCACGACGGCCCGCGCGCCCCCCTCGGCCACCGTCATGAGCTCGCGCCACGTCGCGCGCGCGAACCAGGCCGGGTGCCCGCGCCGCCCGGCGTGCACCGGGAGCGCGACGGACGCGCCCGCGGCGAGGGCCCGCTCGGCGAGCGCCCGCGCCGTCTCCGCGCGCACGAACGGGTGGTCCACCGGCCAGGCGAGGGCGCCGGCCGCGGCGGTGTTCGCGAGGCGCGCGAGCCCGAGACGGAGCGAGGCGATCTGCTCGCCGAGCGCGTGCGGGTTGGGGACGAGCCGCGCGCCGGCGGGCACGGCGAGTCCCGGCGCGCCGACGACGAGCACGGGCGAGGCGCCGGCGGCGAGGGCGGCCTCGACGACGGCGTCCACGAACCGCACGCCAGGGCGGAGCGGGGCCACGGCCTTGGGCTCGCCGAAGCGCGTCCCGGCGCCCGCGGCGAGCACGACGGCGGCGAAGCCGGCCGCGCTCACCCCGCCGGCGTCGTGATGCCGCCCGAGCGCACGCGCACGTCCACGGTGTAGCCGTCGCGCGCGAGCAGGCGCTGGAGCAGCGCCACGGCGCTCTTGTTGGCGTGCTCGACGACGCCCATCTCCATCGACGAGCGCACGAGCTGGTTCCGCACGCGGCGGTAGATCGTGTCGCGGTCCTCGGGGCGGAACGGGTTCCAGAGGCCGTTGCGCTCGTCGTAGGTGCGCATGTCCGTCACCTCGACGGAGATCACGCGCGCCGGCGGGAGCGTCACGGTGATGCGCCGCGCGGAGTCGTCCACCTGCACCTCCGCGCCCCGCTCGAGGTCGGGGCCGGCGAGCACGCGCCCGGTGGCGATCACGAGCGAGCGCTTCGTGGAGCCGAGCCAGGTGCTCTCGAACGTGACGACGTCGCGGACCCGCGTCTCGCTGGTGACGAGCTGCGCGACCGCGCGCACCTGCTCGACGACCATGGCGTGCGTGACCTCGGTGCGCGGCGTCGTGCTCGGCAGCAGCCCCTGCACCTGCCGGCCCGCGCGGACGCAGAGTCCCACGGCGAGCAGCGTCACGAGCGCGGCGGCGCCGAGCAGGACCACCGAGCGGCGGCGAAGAAGCGTGTCGGCGGGCGGAGTGGTCACTCGTGGCGGTCGGCGCGTGGGCTGTCTGGAGAGTATCGCAAGGGCAACTGCATCGACAGGATGAACCCGGGATTCGGCCATCGCCGTTCCAGATCCTGTTCTCATCCTGTCGAATGCTCCCCGGGGAGCCTCGTCTCGCGACGAGCCCGACCTGGCTCGCGTCACGGGATCGGTTTCTGCATCGCGCCTCGCGCACCCCAACTCCGACCGCCATGCCCACGACCGCCCGCCGCCCGTCCCCGCGCGCCGCGAAGCGCGCGACGAAGAGGCCGTCCGCGCCCCGCACGCCGGAGGCCGAGATCCCGCGCCGCCCGTTCGGACGCACGGGCGAGCTCGTCTCCGTGATGGGGCTCGGCGGCTACCACCTCGGGCTCGCCCCGAGCCAGCGCGAGGCGCTGCGCATCGTCCACGAGGCGATCGACGCGGGCGTGAACTTCCTCGACAACGCCTGGGAGTACAACGAGGGGCGGAGCGAGGAGTGGATGGGCAAGGCGCTCGAGGGGCGGCGCGCGCAGGCCTTCCTCATGACGAAGGTCTGCACGCACGGGCGCGACCGGAAGGTCGCGATGCGGCAGCTCAAGGAGTCGCTGCGGCGTCTGAAGACCGACTACCTCGACCTCTGGCAGGTGCACGAGTGCGTGTACCCCAACGACCCCGAGCGCCACTTCGCGCCGGGCGGCGTGGTCGAGGCGCTGCGCGAGGCGAAGGAGCAGGGGCTCGTGCGCTACCTGGGGTTCACCGGACACAAGGACCCGGCCATCCACCTCGAGATGCTCTCCCACGGCTTTCCCTTCGACGCCGTGCAGATGCCGCTCAACGTCTTCGACGGGTCGTTCCGCAGCTTCGAGCGCGAGGTGCTCCCGGTCTGCCGGGCGCGCGGCATCGCGGTGCTCGGCATGAAGGCGCTCGGGGGAGAGGGCGACTCGGTGAAGAAGCGCGCCGTCACGGCCCAGGAGGCCTACCGCTACGCGATGAGCACCGGCGCGACGACGACGATCATGGGCGTGGACTCGCTGCGCGTCCTGCGGCAGGACCTGAAGATCGCGCGCGGCTTCACCGAGATGCCGGAGCAGGAGCGGTTCGCCCTCCGCGAGCGCGTGAAGGAGCTCGCCGCCGACGGCCGCTTCGAGCTGTACAAGAGCACGGCGAAGTACGACGCGGACATCGGGCGGAAGCAGCACGGGTTTCCGACGATGGAGGAGATGGGGGGGTGAAGACGGGAAGGGAGAGAGGAGAAAGGAGAAAGGAGAGGCTGCTCGCTAGGAGGCCTCTCCTTTCTCCTCATCTCCTTTCCCGTCCGACCCCTTCCCTTCGTACGTACGCATTTGCTTACTTGTCCCTCGACCGGGGTGCCCGCCACACCACTGTGCGCGGGCTGAGAGAGACCCGTTGAACCTGATCCGGTTCGTACCGGCGTAGGGAGTCGAGACAATGAGAGACTGTGTGACGCAGATGCGCCGCGCGCGCATGGGCGAGGTCACGCCCGCCATGGAGCTCGTCGCCGCCCGCGAGGGCGTGCCCGCGACGACGATCCGCGACGAGGTCGCCCGCGGGCGCCTCGTGATCCCCGCCAACGTCCGCCACCTCGCGGGGCGCCTCGAGCCGATGGCCATCGGCAAGGTGGCGCGCGTCAAGATCAACGCGAACATCGGCAACTCCGCGGTGAGCTCGGGCATCGGCGAGGAGCTGGAGAAGCTGCGCCTCGCCGTGCAGTACGGCGCCGACACCGTGATGGACCTCTCCACGGGGCGCGACATCGACCTCGTCCGGCAGGCGATCATCGACGCGTCCACGGTGCCCATCGGCACCGTGCCGATCTACCAGCTCGTCACGGACGTCGTGAAGGACGTCGCGGACATGACGGCGCAGCAGCTGCTCGACATGATCGAGCACCAGGCGCGCCAGGGCGTGGACTACATGACGCTCCACGCCGGCATCCTCCTCGAGCACCTCCCGCTCGTCTACGGACGCGTGACGGGCATCGTGAGCCGCGGCGGGTCGCTGCACGCGGTGTGGATGATGGCGCGGCGCGAGCAGAACCCGCTCTACACGCACTTCGACGAGGTCTGCGAGATCCTCCGCGCCTACGACGTCACCGTCTCGCTCGGCGACTCGCTGCGCCCGGGCTCCCTGCACGACGCGAGCGACCGCGCGCAGTTCGCCGAGCTCGAGACACTCGGCGAGCTGACGAAGCGCGCGTGGGAGAAGGACGTGCAGGTCATGGTGGAGGGCCCGGGCCACATCCCGATGCACCAGATCGAGATGAACGTCCGGAAGCAGAAGGAGATCTGCCACGAGGCGCCGTTCTACACGCTCGGGCCGCTCGTCACCGACGTCGCGCCGGGCTACGACCACATCACGAGCGCCATCGGCGCGGCGATGATCGGGTGGTACGGCGCGGACATGCTCTGCTACGTCACGCCCAAGGAGCACCTCGGCCTCCCGAACGCGGAGGACGTGCGGCAGGGAGTGATCGCCTACAAGATCGCCGCCCACGCCGCGGACATCGCGCGCGGGCGCCCGGGCGCGCGCGACCGCGACGACGCGCTCAGCCGCGCCCGCTACGCGTTCGACTGGAACGAGCAGTTCCGCCTCTCGCTCGACCCGGAGCGCGCGCGCGAGTACCACGACGAGACGCTGCCGGCCGAGTACTTCAAGAGCGCGGAGTTCTGCGCGATGTGCGGGCCGAAGTTCTGCTCGATGCACCACTCGCGCACGATCGACGAGGGGATCGCCGAGCTCGCGCAGCGGGCGGGCCTCCCGCCGTCGGGCGCCGAGGCGCCGCTCGCCGGGGCGGCGGGGGACTGAGGAGGCGCCAGCGGGGCGAGAGCAGGCGCACCTCGACAGGATGAACGGGATGAGGAGGATGTCCGTCTGACGTTCGGGCTCCCCGTGGCAGGCTCTGCCACCGGGAGCCCGAATCGCGAATACCCATCCTGGACGTCCCGCTCATCCCGCCGGAGGCGCTGCCGTTCCCGACGCCAAGTGATTCCGGCGAGGCCACTCGGGTCACGAGCCCGACCGGGCCCGATGGTTGCTGGCATCGAGGCTACGTCTCTTGACGTATTGGCGGCTGGCGCACGCGGCGGCATGGTACGCCTGCTCCTACGGCGGTCCGACTCACCCTCATCGGACGGTGATGCCGATGCCTCGTACCACGCTCCGCGCGCTCGCGCTCGCGGTGTTCGCTCCGCTGCTCCTCGCCGCGTGCGGCAGCGACTCCATCACCGGCCCGCAGCGCGACGCGCGGCGCATGGCCACGCGCTTCGACCAGGTGGGCGACTCGCTCTACGTCGCGGGGCAGAGCGACGCCGGCGACGGCGCGTACGCGCTGGCCGAGGTGCTCCGCACGGCCGACCGGCTCAACACCGTCACCGCCGCCATCGACGGCGAGGCGCGCGCGTACCACGCGCTGCTTCTCCAGCTGCAGCTCCCCGAAGACACGGCGCTGGAGTGCCTCCCCGACGAGCCGTGCGTGCCCGCGCCGACGTTCCTGCAGGTCGTCGTCGGGTGGCGCGGCGAGGACGTCACCGACGGCTTCGCCTTCCTCATGGACACCACCGGCGCGCTCGGCGTCGTCGCCCCGGCGCCCGACGCCCCCGAGACCGGCCACGTGCTCGGCGGCCTCTTCGAGCGCGCCGGCGAGCGCGCGTGGCTCGCCACGAGCGGCACCGTGACGAACGCGCGCGCCGCGGTGATCGACGCGTGCCAGCGCTCCGCGCTCGCCGGGCCGGCGCCCGGCGTCGAGTGCAAGGTGGGCGCGGTGACCTTCCGCGCGAGCGTCGGCCTCGACGAGCCGGCGCAGGACGGCGGCTTCGTCGCCGGCTCGCACCGCACGCTCGTGATCGACGGCCAGTCCGTCGCCGGGCTCGCGCTCACGCTCAGCGAGATCCCGGACGCGGCGCGCGCGCGACTCTCGCCGCGGCGCCTCGTCCCGATGCTCGGTCGGTTCCGGGAGTAGCGGTGACACGCGCCGCGTGCTGGCGAGCCGAGCCGCCGCCCCTGTTATCTCCGGGGCAGCGGTTCGTCATTCGGTCACCATGACCTCCCGCTCCGCCCACCGCCGCGCCGTCGTCGCGCTCCTCGCCGGCACCCTCCTCTCCAACGCCGGGTGCTCCGTCTTCCTCGCCGGCGGCAATCCCGACCGCCTGCCCGCGCGCCGGCGCGCGCCCGCCCGGGCCGACGCGGCCCGCGCCGAGCGCCCCAACGTCTCCCGGGAGATGGCGGAGGCGATGCGCGCCCTCGACGAGCGCCACCTCATGGTGCCGGTGGACGGGGTGCGCGCGGCGCGGGTGCCGGACTCGTTCAACGAGCCGCGCGCCGGCGGCCGCGTGCATGCCGCGGTGGACATCCTCGCGCCGAAGGGCACGCCCGTGCTCGCCGCGGACGACGGGCGGGTGATCCGACTGCGCAGCAACGCCGCAGGCGGGATCACGATCTACGCGGTGGACGCCGACGAGCGCTTCATCTACTACTACGCCCACCTCGACCACTACCGCGACGGGCTCGCCGAGGGCATGAAGGTCGCAAAGGGGGAGGTCATCGGGTACGTGGGCACGACCGGTAACGCCCCGAAGGACACGCCGCACCTGCACTTCCAGGTCATGCTCCACTCGGAGGGCTCGGCCGCGCGCTGGTGGGACGGCCCGCCGCTCGACCCGCGGCCCTTCTTCAGGATGGACGGAGCGCAGCGCCAGAACGAACGATGAGTCTCACGTCGAAGGAGCGCGCGTCCCTGCGCGCCGAAGCGCACCACCTCACGCCGATGGTCCACATCGGCCAACACGGGATGACCGACAGCGTGGTGGCGTCCCTCGAGGACGCGCTGCGGACGCACGAGCTCGTGAAGGTCCAGCTCGGGCGCCCTGTGGACGTGAAGGCCAGGGACGCCGCGCGCGACCTGGCCGAGGCGGTGCACGCGGAGGTCGTGCAGGTGATCGGCAAGACCGTCACCCTCTTCCGGGAGAACCCCGAGCTCGAGCGGAAGAAGGGCGACCCGCCGCCGTGGAGGAAGTAGACAGCGCACGACGCACCGCGCGCGCGCAGGGCAGAATTACCGAGCGCATGAGCGACGCGAGAGGAGCGAGGAGCCGCCCACAGGGGCTGGGGCCTCGCTCCTCTCGCGTCGTGCGCACTTTGTATCGCCTCGCTTCTTGCGCGCACTCTCGCGCTGGCACGCGCGCTGCTTTACTGTGTCGCGACCGCCGCCTCCCGGCCCCCGGAAGCGCGGCGCCCGACGGAGGACGGGTCGATGCGGTACGCGCAGCGGCGTGTTCGTGTGTGGTGCGGCCTCAGCGTGTGGGGCCTCGCGGCGGCGTCGTCCCTCGCGCTCGGCGCGACGCGGGCCGACGCGCAGGCCGTTCGGCTCGGCGTGGTGATGGACCAGCCGCGGGAGGCCCTCGAGCGCCTGTGGAGCGAGGACGCGCGACAGGTCGAGCGCGCCTACTGCGTCGCGCAGTGGACCTACGGCGTATACCAGGTCTCGCGCGAGGCGCCGGCGAAGGTGGACACGATCTTCCGCGTGCTCAACGTGCAGGGCGCGCCCGTGATCGCCGCCGGACCGTCGAGCATCGAGTTCGAGTGCCCGTCCGGGATGCCCGAGGTGCACACGCACACGCCGACGACGTGCACGGGGGACGACGTGAAGACGTGCGCGGTGGGCGGGCTCAACGCGTGGAGCTGTCAGCCGAGCCGCCAGGACCTCGAGAAGCTCGTCGCGCGCGGCGATCCGTTCGGCATCATCCAGTGCGACAAGCGGTCGTTCCGCTTCTACTACCCGCACGAGTACGGCATTCCGGCGCCGATCATCTCGCAGCGCGCCGGCGCGGGCGGCCCGCGCGCGAACGCGAAGCGGGGGGCGAGGGCGCCCTGACGGGCGCAGGGAGCGGGGAGCAGGGAGCGGGGAGCGGGGACCAGGGACCAGGGAGCAGGGCGGCGGACCAGCGGCCCCCGCTCCCTGTCACCTGCTCCCTGCTCCCTTTAATTTCCCATCGTCCCCCGCGCGAAGATCCCCGAGACTCCCAATGCCCTACGTCATCACCGAAGCCTGCAAGGGTGTGAAGGACAAGGCCTGCGTCGACGTGTGCCCCGTGGACTGCATCTACGAGGGCGCCGAGCAGCTCTACATCCACCCGGACGAGTGCATCGACTGCGGCGCGTGCGAGCCGGAGTGCCCGGTCACGGCGATCTTCCCCGAGGAGGACGTGCCGGGGAACCTGCGCCAGTTCGTGCAGATCAACCGCGACGTCTTCAAGAGCGAGCCACCCCCGCAGCGCCCGAGCCGCTGAGGCGGCGGTCGGCAGCGGCTCCGCCGGCGGCGCCGGATCGACGAGCGTGCCCGCCTGGCGCGTGAAGCGTCCCGCGAACGGCCGACGGCCGTTGGCGGTCACGCTGGACTACTGGGACACCCTCTACGCCGGCGCGCCGTTCGACGAGCGCGCCGAGCACCACCGCCGGGTGGTGCGCGCGCTCCTCGCGGACGTCGGCCGCGCGGACATCGACGAGGCGACGGTCGCCCACGCGCGCCGCGAGGCCCGCGAGGAGGCCGCGCGCTGGTGGCGTGAGGAGCACCGCGGCTTCTCCCCGGCGGACATCCTCCGCCTCACCCTCCGCCACCTCGACGTCGAGCGCCCGTCCGACTGCGAGCACGTCGCCCGCGCCATCGCCCGCGGCGAGGAGGCGCTCGACCGCTATCCGCCGGCGCTGCTGCCCGGCGCCGGCCAGCTCGTGCGCGGGCTCGCGGCGGCCGGCGTGCGCCTCGCCATCGTCTCCGACACCGGCTTCACGAGCGGCGCGGCGCAGAACCGGGTGCTCGCGAAGGACGGGCTCCTCGACGCGTTCGCGGCGACGATCTACTCCGACGAGGTCGGCTACGCGAAGCCGCGCCCCGAGCCCTTCCGGGCCGCGCTCGACGCGCTCGGGGTGCAGCCCGAGGAGACCGTGCACGTAGGCGATCTCGAGGAGACCGACGTGAGGGGCGCGCTCGCGGTGGGGATGCGCGCCGTGCGCCTCGACCTCGTCGAGCGGCGCGGCCGGAGCAGCGCCGAGGCGGTGTTCGGCGACCACGAGCGGCTGCTCGAGTACCTGACCGGTGAAAGGCTCGGCTAGAAGTACCGCGCCTTGAGCAGCAGCGCCGCGACGATCGCCACGTACTGCAGGAACGTGCTGACCTCGCTCCGCCACGATTCCGCCCAGTCGTGCGGCCCGTGCGCGGGGTGCGCCGGCGGGCGCGGGAGCCAGCGCGGCGTGCGCGCCTTGTACTCGAGGTACTCGCGGCCGAAGTGCGACTCCAGCAGCCCCTCCTCGAAGCGCACGATGAGCGTGTACTCGAGGGCGAAGAGGGCGATCGCGATCGGGACGAACCAGAGCACCCCCGAGGCGACGACGAAGCCCATCCACGCGAGGAAGTTCCCGACGTAGAGCGGGTTCCGCACCCAGGCGAAGACCCCGTAGGTGACGAGTCGCTCGACGCGGCGCGAGCGCCGGCGCGTGGTGGTGCCCGCGGCGGCCACGCCGGCGAGCCGGGCCCCCTCGCCGAGGGCGACGAGGAGGAGCCCGGCCAGCCAGCCACGCCAGGTCTGGTGCCCGGGCGCGAGGAGCACGACGAGCAGGAACGGGACGGGGATGAAGCCGCGGTACTTGAACAGGACGGCCCCGAGCCTGGCGGCGAGCGTGGGCTCGGCGCCGCCGTGCGGGGCGGGGCTGGCGGAGGCGGAGGCGTTCGGCGGAGACAATGGCGATGCAGGTGCGGGGTGAAATGCGGCCCTCGGCCCTCGGCCCTCGGCCGCCGAACCGCGGAGGGAGCCCGTCGGCCTTGTATACCGGTCGCGCCGCGAGGAAGCCCGTGAGCAGGCCGAGCGCCGAGGGCCGAGGACTATTCGAAGACGAGCGACGCGAGGAATTCGCTCACGATGTGGTTGAACGCCGCCGGGCGCTCGAAGCTGCTCACGTGCCCGGCGCCGGCGATCACCTCGAGACGGCTGCCCGGAATGCCTGCGTGCAGCCGCCGTGCCTCGGCCTCCGGGGTGAGGACGTCCTCCGCGCCCACGACGACGAGCGTCGGCACGTCGATCCCGGCGAGCAGCGGGGTCGAGTCCGGTCGCGCCATCATGGCCTCGAGCGCGCCGACGATCCCCTCCACGGGCGCGATCTCGAGCATGTGGTGCAGGGCGTCCACGAGCTCGGGGTGGCGCTCGCGCGTGCTCTTGCCGACGAGGCCGGTGATCTGCGCGTCCGCCACCGCGGCCGCCCCGCGCTCGCGCGCGAGTGCCGCGAGGGCGCGCCGCCGCTCGCGCGCCTCGTCCGTGTCCGCCCCCGCCCGCGTGTCCGCGAGCACGAGCGCGCGCACGCGATGCCGGTGGCGCCGCCAGAAGGCGAGCGCGACGTAGCCGCCCAGCGAGAGCCCGCACACCACCGCGCGCTCGACGCCGAGCACGTCGAGGAGGACGGCGACGTCGTCGGCGTACTGGTCCACCGTGTACGGCGGCCCGACCGTGCTCTCGCCGAAGCCGCGCAGGTCCGGCGCGATGCAGCGCGAATGGTCCACGAGCGCGCCGAGCTGCGGCGCCCAGTAGGTGCGGTCGGCGGGGAAGGGGTGCAGGAAGACGGCCGGGGTCCCCACGCCGACGTCGTCGTACCCGACCTCCATCGCCCCGGTGAGGGCGATCACGTCGCCCCGCTCGCCGCGGGCGCGGCGGCGGGCTCCTCCGACTCCGGCCAGTGCGCCATGCTGCCGAGCCACTCGCGCGGGACGGGGACGGGGCGCCCGTTGCGCCCGATGGTGACGAAGACGAGCGTCGCGTCGGCGACGAGCGTCCCGTCCCGCTTCTTCCGCACGTCCTGCCGCACGATGTAGCTGGTGTTCTTGATCCGCACGAGCCCGGAGCGGATCACGATGTCGTCGCCGGGGAGCGTCTGCGCGTGGTACGAGATGTCCACGTGGCGCACGACCGGCCACACGTCGCCCTTGAGCGCGTCCGCGAGCGGCCGTGACTCCTCGATGAGCGCCCACCGCGCGTGCTCGAGGAAGCTGATCATCGTCGCGTGGTTGACGTGACCGAGCATGTCGCAGTCGGTCGGGTAGATGTGGATCGTGATCTCTGGAAGACCCATGCTGTCGGCTCGTGGCTGTCCCGCAGCTCATGGCTCGCCGCCTCTTGGCGGTTGGCCCATCCATCGCGAATCGAACGTCACCCACAACAGCACCGGCCCCTCCCCGGCGCGCGCCAGCTCCAGCGCCGCGGCGGCGGCCTTGGCGGCGTAGGTCGCGTCGAGCGTGAGCCCCGCGGCGGCGAGCAACGTTGCAGCGGCGGCCTCGCCCGCCGCCAGGGGGCGGCCGTACGCGCCGCCGTACACGTGGTGCGCCACCCGCACGCGCGCGCGGTCCACGCGCGGCACCGCCGCGCCCGTCGCGCGCTCGAGGAGGCGGCGCGTGCGCCCCGCGAGCCGCAGCACCTGCGCGCGGTTCACGAAGAGGCGCGGCCCCACGCGCGCCCCCACCACCGTCGCGTCCACGCCCGCGATCGCGAGCCCGAGCGCCACGCCGGCCGCCGTGCCGCCGGTGCCCAGCGGCACGACGACGCGCGACGGGCGCGGGAGCTGCCCGGCCGCGATCTGCTCGGCCAGCTCCAGCCCGGCGTTCACGTGGCCCAGCGTGCCGAGCGGCGAGCTGCCGCCGAGGGGGACCCAGCGGACGCGGCGCGTCAGGCGGCGGAGGTAGGCGCGGAGGAAGCCGCCCGGCGCCGTCCGCGTCGTCACGACCTCGTCGCAGAGCGCCGCGGCCCGGTCGCGCACGCGGAGCGCCACCGGGTTCATCTCGTGCCGCCACCGCACGGCCACGGCGCGCGCGCCGAGGCGCCGCGCGTGGAAGGCGGTCGCGAGGACGTGCGTGGACCCCTCGCCGCCTAACGTGAGCACGGTGTCGCCCGGGCCCACGCCGCCGAGGAGGAACTCCAGCGCGCGCACCTTGTTGCCGCCGAGCGCCTCGGCGTTCAGGTCGTCGCGCTTGAGCCAGAGCTCCGCGCCGTCCAGCGCCACGCGCTCCACCGGCGAGGGGAAGCGGCCGAGCGCGGCGCGCGGGAGGGCGGCGGCGCCCGGGAACCGGAGGAGGAGTGGGATCGAGAAGCGCTCGCCCCGCCGCCCCGCCTGGCCGGTGGCGGCCACGCGCTATGCCACCTCGTCGTCGCTCACGACGTCCACCGGGTCGCCGACCACGTCCTCGACGTAGAGCATCTTCACCGCGACCAGCCCCGCGGCGAGCACCGGCACGGCGACGAGGAGGCCGATGAACCCGAACACGAGCGCGAACACCGCCTGCGCGATGATCGTGAGCGCCGGGGGGATGTTCACCCCCTCCCGCATGAGGATCGGGATGAGGATGTGGTTCTCGAGGAACTGGATCCCGATGTAGGCGACGGCCACCCAGAGCGCCTTCTCCGGCGAGTCCACGAAGCCCATCGCGAGCGCGGGCAGCGCGCTCAGGATCGGCCCGACCGTGGGGATGAACTCGAATATCCCCGCGAGGATGCCGAGCGGCACGGCGGCGCGGACGTTCAGGAGGAGCAGCACCACGGTGGTGACCGTGCCGATGGCGAGCATCGCGACGAGCTGCGTGACGAGCCACTTCCGCAGCACCGTGGCCATGGCGGTGAGCACCTCGCCGGCGCGCTCGCGGCCGCCGTGCGGGAAGAGGTGCATCAGCCCGTCGTGGTACGTCGCCGGGTCGGCGGCGACGTAGATGGAGAGGAAGAGGATGAGCAGCAGCCCGCCGATCACCGCGAACGTCGACGTGAGGAAGGGGAAGAGGTAGCGCTTCGCGCCGGTGGCCCCGGAGAAGAGGCGCTGCCGGAGCTGGCTCCCCGCCGTACCGTCGGCGGCGGCGCTCGTCGGCGACGCGCCTCCCGCGGTGTCGCCCCCGCGCGCGCCGGCCGAGTCGCTCGCGATGGCGCGGGTGATGGGCCCCCGCGCGCCGGTGGCGGAGTCCTGGCGCGCGCCGCGCGCGCTGTCCACCTGCGGCGGCGTCGTGGCCGCCCGCTCGGCGGCGGGGGCGCCCACCTGCCCCTGCTCGCCGAGCACGAGCCCCAGCACGCCGCCGCGATGGCGCTCGAGCCACGCGTCGAACTTGTCCACGGCCTCGGGAAGCTTCGTGCGCAGCTCGCGCGACTGCGTGCGGATCACCGGCGCGGACCAGGCGAAGAAGAGCACGATGAGCCCGACGGAGCCCAGCACGACGAGCGCCGCGCCGACGCCACGCGGCACCTTCCAGCGCGCGAGCCGGTCCACGCCCGCGGTGGCCGCGAGCCCGAACAGCACGCCCAGGAAGGCGACGAGGATGAGCGGATGGGCCAGCCACACGAGCTTGAGCCCGATCCACAGCGCGGCGACGAGCGCCGCGGTGCGCAGCACGTCGCGGCTCCGCCACCCGACGTGCCGCGAGCGCCGGTCGGAGTGCACCGGCGGCGGCGCGCGGCGGTCCGCCGGCTTCGGCGGCGGCGCGGGGAGGGCGAGCGGGTCGTGCGCCTGCGTGGGCGGCAGCGCGGGCGGCAGCGCGGGCCGCGGCGGGGCGGGCGCGCCCGCAGGCACCGCCATGTCGGGGCGGCGGGCCGGGTTCCCGGGGTCGCCGGGCGAGTCGTCGTCGTGAGTGGCCATCGCGCGCCTCGCGGGAGCAAGGGGGGTGCCGCACGGCGGCGCTCGGCTCTCGGCCCTCGGCTGCCGCACGGCGTACGCGGCTCGGCGGCCTTGTACGCCGTTTACCCCGCAAGGAATTCCGTGAGCAGGCCGAGGGCCGAGGGCCGTTACGTCGTCGCCCGCTCCGCGCGGCGGGAGCGCGGACGCCGGTATGGCGCCGGGAGCTCCGCCGCCGCGGTGGGCACGGTGTCGGGGACCGCGACGAGCACCGCGACGGGCGCCGCGGCCGGCTCGGGCACCGCGGCGAGCTCGCGCGTCTCTCCGTCGTCCAGCACGAACGCCGCGGTGAGCTCGCGCATCCGCTCCGCGCTCTCGGCGAGGTGCGCCGCCGTGGCCGCCACCTCCTGCGACGCGGCCGCCGTCTCCTCCGCCCCCGCGCTCGCCTCGCCGCTCGCGAGCGTCTGCGCCTCGGCGTGCTCCGCGGCGGCGGCCAGTCGCTCGCTCATCTCGAGCGCGGACGCCCGGCTCGACTCCGCCGCGGACGCCACGGCGACCGTCAGCGTGTCGATGCGCCCGACCGCCTGCTGGATGGCCGCGAGGGCGTCGGTCACGGTGCGCGACGTCGCGTCCACGTCGCCGAGCGAGCGCACGCCGTCGCGGAACGAGCGCGCGGCGTTCACCACCTCGTCGTGCATCGTCGTGAGGACGCTGCGCGCCTCGTCGGAAGCACGGCGGCTCTCGTCGGCGAGCTTGCGGATCTCGGAGGCCACGACGGCAAAGCCCTTCCCGTGCTCGCCGGCGCGCGCCGCCTCGATGGCCGCGTTGAGCGCGAGGAGGTTCGTCTGCTGGGCGATGCGCTGCGTGAGGGTGAGGAAGTCCACGACGTGCGTCACGGCCCCCTCGAGCCGCTCCACGCTCGCGGCGGACGCGCCGATGACGTCGCGCGCCTTCCCGAGCGTCTCCATCGCCTCGCTCACGCCGGCGCGCGCCTCGGTCGTCAGGCGCTCCACGTCGCCCTCGAGCGCTCGCGCCTCGCGCGCCGTGCCGTCCATCGCGTCGGCGGCGGACGACACCTGCGTCAGCACGGCGCGCGACGCCCGCACCGCCTCGAGCTGGCGCTCGGCGACGCCGACGATCTGCGCCATCGCCCCGCTCACCTCGCCCGTGGCCGCGGCGGTCTCGCCGGAGGCCGCGGTGAGCGCGGCGGCCGCCTCGGTCGTGGCGCTCGCCTCGCGCTGGATCTCGCGCACGAGTCCCGCGAGGCGCCGCGTGGTCTCCGTCAGGGCGGCGGCCACGACGCGGTACTCCTCGTCGAGCCCCGACGCGTCCAGCTCGACCTCGGCGCGCAGGTCTCCCTCGCCGACGCGGTGCGCCGCCCGCGCGAGCCGGGCGAGCGGGCGCGTGACGGCACGCAGCGTCAGCACGCCGGCGCCGAGCGCCGCAGCGAGTCCGAGGGCGAGCAGGGCGTAGACGAGGCTCTGCTGGCGCGCGACGAGCGCGTCGGCCCGCGCGACCATCGCGGCGGCGCGCCCGTCCTCCGCGGCGATGATCGCGGCCGACTCGGCGAACAGCGAGTCGAGGAGCGCGCTCGTGAGCGCCACCTGCGCGAGCGCCGCGGGCGCGTCGCGCACGTCCTGATACGAGCGCGCCACGGCGAGGCGCGTGCCGATGCGCCCCTGCAGCGTGCCGATGCGGGCGAGGCGCGCGCGCTCCCCCTCGGTGATGACGTCGCCCACCGCGAGCAGGTGGCGCAGCGAGTCCGCCGTGGCGCTCGCGCTGTCCATGCGCGCGGTCTGCGCGTCCTCGCCGCGCAGCAGGTCGTGCTGCGCGAGGAGAACGTACTGGCGCGTGGCGTCCTGGCTCGCGAACACCTTCGTCTTCACGTCCACGACGTCGCGCACGCTCGCCTGCAGGCCGCCGTGCGCACGGCGCAGCATCGCCGTGCCCACGACGCCGGTGCCGAACAGGAGCGCGATGCTGGAGCCGAGGCCGAGGACGAGCCGGCGGCGGAGGGTCGGGCGCGAGCGCGCCGTCACTGGCTCGCCTCCCGCACGATGACGGTCTTCTCGACCGGGTCGCCGCCGCCGTCGAAGCGGATCACGCCCGAGGCCCCGTCGAGCGGGGGGCTGGCGGTGCCGACGCCGGCGATCCAGTCGCGCACGGCGCGGCGCTGCGGACCGACGGCCTGGACGGCGCGGCCGATGAGCGTCGCGGCGTCGTAGCCGAGGGCGGCCCAGTGGTCCGGCGGCAGCCCGGCGCGGCGCGCGAAGTCGGCCGCGAAGCGCGCGCCGGCGGGCGTCGCCGGGCGGTCCGGCGCGTAGAGGGTCACGAAGCGGAGCCCCGCGAAGTCGCGCCGCGCCTCGGCGTCGGCGCCCTCGGGCGGGTTGCTCGCGAGGAAGACGGGCGTGCCCCCGGCCCGGCGCACCGCGCGGATCGCCTTGCGGGCGTCCGAGGCGTTGCCGGAGATCACGACGCCGCGCACGCCGCGGCCCGCCATGCGCCGCGCGTAGCCGTCGAACTCGGGGATCTCCTCCATGAACGGGTCGCGCTCGACCACCCGCCCGCCGCGCGACTCCAGCTCGTCGGCGAAGGCGTGGAGGAAGTCCTTCCCGGAGGGGTCGTTGCGGTAGAGGACCGCCACTCGGGCGAGACGGAGCGAGTCCGCCGCGTAGCGCGCCAGCGCGCGGGCCTGTGCGGTGGCCACGGGGCAGACGCGGAAGACCCACGCGTTCACGCGCGTGACGAGCGACGCGCTGGCGGTGGGCGAGACGGCGACGAGGGCGTCGCGACCGCCGTGCGCGCGGTCGCCGTACACGGCGGCGGCGGCGATGGTCGCGGCGCTCTCGGTGTGGCCGACGACGCCGACGACGCGCGGGTCGTCCCGGAAGGCCGCGGCGATCTCCACGGCCGAGGAGGCGGAGTCCGGCGCGCGGCGGAGCGCGAGGGGCGGGGCGCCCGCGGGGCGCGCCGCGTTCAGCTCCTCGAGCGCCATCTCCACGCCGCGGAACACGTTCGCGTATCGCTCGGGGGACTGGAGCCCCACCGCCACGCCGACGTAGACCGTGTCGCCGGCGCCCGGATCGAGCCGGCCGACGGCCGCGCCCCCGCACCCCGCGAGCGTCGCGAGCGGACGGAGTCCCAGGGCCGCGAGGCGGAGGGCCGCGAACGGGGCCCTGCGGGCGGGGGAGGTCTTCGATCCAGCGGCTGAACGCAGCGACGACGAGGGCTTCATGTGCTTCCCGAGGGCGGAACGCCGCGCCCGCCGCGCGGCGCCGCGCGGAACGGACTGGGGTTCCCGTCGGGAAGGACGGTTCGGTGAGAAGCCCGGTCACTACTTCGGCCGAGGGCCGAGGGCCGGGGAGAGGCGCCCGCCACGCGGCGCCGCGGCTAGATTATCGCAGCGCCCCCTGGGGTGCAGGCCGCTCACCCTCTCGCCACCCAGTCGACGTGACCCGCAAGGCTCCCGCGCACCACCCGCTGTACCTGGACACCGAGAGCGCCGTCGCCCGCTTCGTCGAGTCGATCTCCAACGAGACCATCCTCGCCATCGACACCGAGGGCGCGAGCTTCCACCGCTTCGTCGACCGGATCTATCTGCTGCAGCTCTCCACGCGGACCAAGACGGCCGTCATCGACCCGCTCCCCATCGGCGCGCCGCCGGGGCTCGGCGCGATGGTCGAGAGCCCGCAGGTCGAGGTGGTGTTCCACGACGCGGACTACGACCTGCGGCTGCTGCACCAGGACTACGGGTGGCGGATCACGAACATCTTCGACACGCGGATCGCCGCGCAGCTCGTGGGGCTCCGGACGTTCGGGCTCGCCGCGCTGCTCGAGAAGTTCTTCGGGATCAAGCTCGACAAGAAGCACCAGCGCGCCGACTGGAGCATGCGCCCGCTCACGCAGGACATGCTCGACTACGCCGCGCTCGACACGATGTACCTGCTCGACCTGCGCGACGCGCTGCGCGCGGAGCTCGAGCGGCTCGGGCGCTGGTCGTGGGCGGCGGAGGAGTTCGCCCGGCTGGAGGGGACGCAGTTCGCGGCCGACGATCCGGAGGGCACGTTCCTCCGCGTGAAGGGCGCGCGCGACCTCACGCGCCGCGAGCTGGCACTGCTCCGCGAGCTCGTCCCGTGGCGCGACGGCGTCGCGCGGCAGCTCGACCGCTCGACGTTCCGCGTGGTGGGGAACGAGACGCTGCTCGAGATCTCGCGCGCCGCCCCGACCACGAAGGAGGCGCTCGGAGCGGTGAAGGGGATGCCGCGCGGGATCCTCGAGCAGCGCGGCGCGGAGATCCTGGACGCGGTCCAGCGCGGCCTCGCGGTGCCCGAGGCGCAGCTCCCGCGCTTCCCGAAGGCGCCGCGCTGGGACCGCGACCCGGACTTCGACGCGCGCGTGAGTCGTCTGCGCGCCGTGCGCGACGCCGCCGCCACGCGCCTCGACCTCGACCCGGGCGTGCTCTGCTCTCGCGACCGCCTCGAGTCGATCGCCCGCAAGCGCCCGGCGAGCGTGGCGGAGCTCGAGGAGACGAAGGAGCTCCGCCGCTGGCAGGTGGAGGTCCTGGGCGATGCCCTCGTGAAGGCCCTCAAGGCCCCGGGCGGCGCGGCGGCGAAGAAGGAGCCGGCGAGGGAGAAGGAGGCGGCGAGGGAGAAGGAGGAGTCGCCGTACAAGGACTGAGACGAGAAAGGAGAGAGGAGAAAGGAGAGAGGAGAAACCGCCTTGTCTCCTTTCTCCTCTCTCCTTTCTCGTCCTACATCCCGAGGTAC
>JBJMNJ010000075.1:0-14421 GCA_045804325.1 Gemmatimonadaceae bacterium | reverse complement strand
AAGGCCGGGGCCCTGGGTCACGGCCACCGCGCCGAGGGTCGGTGAGCCGGCTTCCTCCAGCGCGCGTTCGACGACGCCGCAGATGTCGCGAATGTGCTGTCTCGCCGAGAGCTCGGGCACGACACCGCCCCATTCGCGGTGGATCGCGACCTGTGAGGCGACGATGTTCGACAGCATGTGCCACGGCCGTCCGGGCTGGCGCGTTTCCTCGACGACGGCCGCCGACGTCTCGTCGCACGACGTCTCGATGCCGAGGACGACGGGCACGCCTAACGCCTCGGCGGCGGCCGGCGCCCGGAGTCCGCGCGCGGGGCCTGCAGGGAGTCGGCGCGCCGCCGCCGCGCGGAGTCCACGTGCGCGGCGAGCGTGTCGGGCGGGGCGGCGTGGGCCGGGGGCGCGAGCGTGTCCGGCGCCGTCGTGTCGGCCGGCACCGAGTCCGGCAGCGCGGGCGCGATCGCGCCCGCCACCCGCTGGCGCTGCACGGGGCTGACGGCCGGCGCCTTCGTCACGGACTCCACGACGGCGCGCAGCAGGCTGTCGCGGCGCGGGTCGCGCGAGACGAAGTGCAGCAGCGCCTCGCGCGGACGCACGTCGAGCACGCGCGCCACCACGCCCGTGGGGAGGTCGATGTCGGTCGGGCGGAGCAGCAGGTGCACCGTGTCGGGCAGGTCGCCGAGGAACGTGTAGCGGAGCACCGGGGGCGACCGGTACAGCTTGAGCAGCTCGCGCCGCCGCCCCGCCACCACCGCGCGCAACACCGGCATCGGCCGCGCGAGCACCAGCGCCGTGTCGTGCAGCGGCGCGAACGTCACCGGCACGCGGGCCTCGGTCGGCTCCTCGGCCCCCGCCACGACCCAGAGCACCACGGCGAAGAAGACCGCCGCGAGCTTCAGGCCGACGCGCTCGGTGGCGGCCGCGTACAGGTGGCCGCCGAGCCGGGTCGGGATGAGGCGGGTCGCGCGGCGCGCGGGCACGGCGGCGCTCGTCGGCTCAGGGCGCCGGCTCGGCGAGCAGCGCCGAGACGAGCGAGCGGCTCGAGGCGGAGTTCCAGTTCCTCGCGCCGATCTCCTTCTTGCGGATCACGCCGTCGCGCCCGATCACGAACGTCTCGGGCACGCCCGTCGTCTGGTACGCCTTCTGGATGGCGCCGGCGGGGTCGTGCAGCAGCTCGAACGTGAGCCCGTACTCCCGCGCGAAGTCGACGATCTTCCGCTCCGTGCCCGGGTCGTCGACGCTCACCGCCACCACCTTCAGCCCCTTCGGCCCGAGCTCGCGGTGCAGCGCCTCGATGCTCGGCATCTCGACCCGGCACGGGCCGCACCAGGTGGCCCAGATGTTCAGCAGCACCACCTGCCCGCGGTAGTCGGCCAGCGTCTTCACCGCCGCCCCGCGCCCGTCCGGCGGCAGCGTGCGCGCCCTGAACGTCGGCGCCTCGACGCCGACCTTCACCGGGAAGAGCTCGTCGCCGAGCAGGTTCACGGCGGCGAAGAGCCCGGCGCCGAGCAGGGCGACGACGCCGAGGACGAGGAGCCACTGCTGGCGGACGGTCACGCGGCCTCCGAGCACGCGGCGCGCAGCGCGGCGATCTCCGCCTGCGCCGCGGTCGCGCCGAAGATGGCGTTCCCCGCCACGAACGTGTCCGCGCCGGCCCGCCAGCACTCCGCGATGGTGCGGCGGTTGATGCCGCCGTCCACCTCGAGCACCGCGCGGCTGCCCACGCCGTCGAGCAGCGCGCGGGCGCGGGCGATCTTCGCGACCGACGACGGGATGAACTCCTGCCCGCCGAAGCCGGGGTTCACCGACATGACGAGCAGCAGGTCGAGGTCGGCGGCGATCTCCTCGACGGCGGCGAGCGGCGTGGCGGGGTTGACGACGACGCCGGCGCCGCAGCCGAGCTCCTTCACGCGGTGCACCTGGCGGTGCAGGTGCGGCGCGACCTCGGCGTGGATGGTGATGTAGTCCGCGCCGGCCTGCTTGAAGTCGTCGAAGTAGCGCTCCGGCTCGACGACCATCAGGTGGCAGTCGAGCGGGAGGTCGGTGAGGCGGCGCACCGTCTCGATGACCTTCTTGCCGAAGGTGAGGTTCGGGACGAAGCGGCCGTCCATCACGTCCACGTGGATCCAGTCGGCGCCGCCGGCCTCGCACATCGCGATCTCGTCGGCGAGGCGCGCGAAGTCCGCCGAGAGGATCGACGGCGCGATGCGCACGGGACGGGCGGCGGTCACTGCGTCCTCCCCGAGACCGTCAGCTGCACCGACGAGCGCGGCGGGACGATCGTGCCCGCCGGCGGGTTCTGCGCGGTCACGGTGCCGTTCACCTCGGGCGCGATGTCGTCGACGATCGCGCTCGGGACGGTGAACCCGAGCTGCTCGAGCATCGCCCGCGCCTCGGCGAACGGCCGCCCGATGACGTCCGGGACGGAGATCGTCGCGGGGCCGCCGCTGACGTAGAGCGTCACGGTGCTCGGGAGGGGCGCCTCGACGTCCGCGCCCGGCGCGGTCGCGATCACCTCGCCGCGCGGCCGCTCACTCGGCTGCTCCTCCACGCCGCCCACGTCGAACCCCGCGTTCTCGAGCGTCACCTGCGCGCGCTCGCGCGTCATGCCGATCACGGTGGGCACGCGGCCGCGGCGCTGGCCGCCGCTCACCGCGAGCGTCACCTTCGTGGAGCGCGGCATCACCGCGCCCGCGGGCGGGTTCTGCTCGAGCACCGAGCTCTTGGGCGCCGTGGCGTGGTAGCGCGTCTCCCCCTGCTGGGCGTCGAAGCCGACCTTGCGGAGCTGCGCCACGGCGTCGTCGTAGGTGAGCCCGACCACGCTCGGCACCTTCGTCTCCACCGGCACCACGTCGGTCGGGAAGACGAAGAGGAAGATGAGCAGGTAGCCGACGAGGAAGCCGCCCGCGGCGGCGACCAGGTAGGGGAGGATGCGCCGCACGGCGGTGCGAGCGCTCACGCGGCCGCCCGCCTGAGGCGCGCCGCGAAGGCCCCGTCGGTGCCGTGGCGCTGCGGCAGCACGCGCAGGCGCCCGGCGTCGAGCACCGCCTCGGGCACCGCGCCCTCGGGCGGCGGCTCCAGCACGAACTCCGGCCGGTCGGCGAGGAAGCTCTCCACCTGCGCGTCGTTCTCCTCCGGCTCGAGCGAGCACGTGCTGTACACGAGCAGCCCGCCCGGCTTCACGACGTCCGCCGCGGCGCGGAGGATGGCGCGCTGGAGCGCCGACATCACCGCGAGGTCGCTCACCTTGAGCCGCCAGCGCGCGTCCGGGTGGCGGCGGAAGGTCCCCGTGCCCGTGCACGGCGCGTCGAGGAGGACGACGTCCACGGGGCGGAGCGCCGGCTGGCGCGCGTCGGCGACGTAGGGCAGCACGGTGCGCGCCTCCAGGCGCTTCACGTTCGCGACGACGCGCTGCAGCCGAGCGAACGAGCGGTCCGAGCTGAACACCACGGACGCGGGGTTGCGCTGCGCGGGGCGCGCGAGCTCGAGCGACTTGCCGCCCGGCGCGGCGCACAGGTCGGCGACGACCGCGCCCGGCGCGATCGCCGCGTACTGCCCCACGAGGCTCGACGCCTGGTCCTGCACGAAGAAGAGCCCCTGGCGGAACACGCCGAGCTCGGCGAGCGACGTGCTCGACGCGAGCTCGATGCTGTCGCGCGCGAGCGCCGCCTCCGCGACGTGCACGCCCGCGCTCTCCAGCGCGGCCTCGAGCTGCTCGCGCACCACCGAGTACGGGCGTGCGACGACCGGCGCCTCGCGGTTGTTCGACTCGAGCAGCCGCGCCGTCTCCTCGGCGCCCCAGCGCGCCACCCAGCGCGCCACGAGCCAGCGCGGGTGCGAGTGGAGCAGGGCGAGCGCGTCGATTGGATCGGAGGGCGTCGGCAGCGCGAGCGAGTCGCGCTCGCGGTCCACGCGCCGCAGCACCGCGTTCGCGAGCTTGCTCGCGCCGAGGCCGTGGCGGCGCTTCGCGAGCTCCACCGTCTGGGCGATGGCCGCGTAGGCCGGCACGCTCCCCATGCGCAGGAGCTGGTACACGCCGAGGCGCAGGAGGTCGGCGAGGTCGGGGTCCACGCGCGCGAAGCCGCCGCGCACCCGCTCGGCGAGCAGGGCGTCGATCCACGCGCGGCGCCGCAGCATCCCGTACACGAGCTCCTGCGTCCAGCGCCGGTCGCGGGCGTCGAGCCCCGCCGTGCGCCGCTCGAACACCGGGTCGAGGAGCTGGCCCGCGCGCAGGTCGGCGCACACCTCGGCCGCCGCCACGCGCGCGTCGGTGACCGCCTGCCCGGCGGTGGCGGTGTGTCCTGGGCCCGTCGGCGGGGCGCGGTCGGCCATGATGGTGTGCGGCGCTAGTCGTCGAGCATCCCGTGGAGGGGCGACGACGGCACCGCCACCTCCCGCCGCTCCATCCGCCCCGCGAGGTACGCGAGCCGCCCCGCGTCCACGGCCAGCCGCATCGCCGTCGCCATCCGTACCGGGTCGCGCGCCGCGGCGAGCGCGGTGTTCATCAGGATGCCGTCCACGCCCTGCTCCATCGTCACGCAGGCGTCGCTCGCCGTGCCCACGCCGGCGTCCACGAGCACGGGCACGGAGAGGCGGTGCTTGATCGTGCGGATCGCGAACGGATTGAGCAGGCCGAGCCCCGATCCGATGGGCGAGGCGAGCGGCATCACCGCGACGGCCCCGGCGTCCTCGAGGCGGAGCGCCGAGATGAGGTCGTCGTTCGTGTACGCCATCACCTTGAACCCCTCGGCGGCGAGCACGCGGGTCGCCTCGACGAGGCCCGCGGTGTCGGGGAGCAGCGTCTGCTGGTCGCCGATGACCTCGAGCTTCACCCACTCGTTGAAGCCGGCCGCGCGGGCGAGCCGCGCGTAGCGCACGGCCTCGTCGGCCGTGTAGCAGCCGGCGGTGTTGGCGAGGAGGAAGAAGTGCGCGGGATCCAGGTGATGGAGGACCCCCTCCTCCTTGGTGCGGTCGAGGCTCACGCGGCGCACGGCGACGGTCACCACCTCGGCGCCGCTGGCCTCGATGGCGCGGACCATCTGCTCGTTGCTCGCGTACTTGCCCGTGCCGACCATGAGGCGCGAGCGGAACTCGCGCCCGGCGATGGTCAGCTTCGTGTCGAGCTCCTGGGCGGCCGCGCTCGCGGCCGCCGAATCCGGCATCGTTGGAGTCGCCATGGTTCAGCCCCCGCCCACGAAGTGGACGATCTCGACGACGTCGCCCTGGGCGAGCGCCACGTCCGGGAAGCGCGCGCGGTCGCGCAGGATCTCCCGGTTCAGCTCCACGACGACGAGGCGGGCGTCGAGGTCGTGTGCGGCGAGGAGGCTCGCCACCGTGGACCCGGCGGGGAGCGCCCGCCGGTCCCCGTTCACGGTGACCTCGAGGGCCTCAGCCGACGGCCCCGGCGCCGCCGTAAGGTGCGTCTGCGTCATAGGGGGAAAGATAGTCGGCGGCGGCCCGTTCGGGATTGGCGGCGCCCCAGATGCCGCGAATCACGGCCACGCCGTGCGCCCCGGCCGCGCGCAGCGCCGCGACGTGCTCCGGCAGCACGCCGCCGATGGCCACCACCGGCATCCGTACCGACGCGACGAGCTCGCGCACGAACTCGACGCCCCGCGGCGGCTCCCCGGGGTGTGAGACGGTGGGGAAGACGTGTCCCGCGACGCACCAGTCCGCCCCCCCGAGCTCCGCCTCGCGCGCGTCCGCGGCCGCGTGGACGCTGGCGCCGAGCGCGAGCCGCTCGGGCGGAGCGACGCGGCGAGCTTCCGCGACGCGCATCGAGCGGGAGGTGAGCTGCGCCCCGCGCGCGCCCGCGCCGAGCGCGACGTCCACGCGGTCGTTCACGACGAGCCAGCATCCGGTGGAGTCCTGCGCGGCCGCGAGCCGCGCGGTCAGCGCGTGCAGGGCGCGGCCCCCGAGGAGTCGCCCGCGCAGGTGCACCG
The DNA here is from genome assembly GCA_045804325.1 of Gemmatimonadaceae bacterium. GTDB lineage: Bacteria > Gemmatimonadota > Gemmatimonadetes > Gemmatimonadales > Gemmatimonadaceae > JBJMNJ01. The sequence goes on along the minus strand of JBJMNJ010000075.1, from coordinate 8,485 downwards.
CGCCGCGGTCGCCGAGCGCGTCCATCACCCGCGCGGCGACGGCGATGAAGTCGGCGCGCGCGAGCACCTCGTCGCTCGTGACGGCGTGGATGCGCGGGACGGGGCGCGCGGGCATCGGGCGGGGCGTCTGTGCTACGTGGGAGCCGTCACTCCAGCACGTCCCCGACGGCGACGGAGCGACCCCGCGCCCAGTCGATGCTGCGCATGCGCCCCTTGCCGGCGGGCTGCACCTGCGCGACGCGCACGGCGCCGCGCGCGCACGCGACGATCAGGCCGTCGTCCACGGCGAGCACCTCGCCGGGGCGCCCCGCGCGCTCGGCGATGACGCGCGAGCCGAAGAGCTTCAGCTCCGCGCCGCGTGCCGTCGTGAACGCGCCGGGGCGCGGGTCGTAGGCGCGGATCTGCGCGCTCACCTCGGCCGCGTCGGCGTCCCACGCGACGCGCGCGTCGGCGCGCTCCACCTTGGGCGCGTAGGTCGCCCGCGCGTCGTCCTGCGGCGTCTCGCGCGCGGCGCCGTGCGCCACGAGCGACAGGCTCTCCACCAGCGCGAGCGCCCCGAGCTCGGCGAGACGCGCCTGGAGCTCGCCGTAGGTCTCGTCGTCGGAGATGGGCGTGCGGAGCTGGTGCAGCACCGGCCCGGCGTCGAGCGCGAGCACCATGCGCATGATGGAGATGCCGGTCTCCGGGAGGCGCTGGCGGATGGCCGCCTGGATGGGCGCCGCGCCGCGCAGCGCGGGGAGGAGCGAGGCGTGGATGTTCAGCGTGCCGAGGCGCGGCAGGTCGATGATCTCCTGCCGGAGGATGTGTCCGTAGGCGACGACGACGGAGAGCTCGGGCTCGAGGTCGCGAAGCGCTCCGACGAACTCGTCGCCGCGCGGGCGCTCGGGCTGGAGCACCGGGATCCCCTCCTCGAGCGCCACCTCCTTCACGGGCGGCGGCACGAGCGTGGAGCGCGACCGCCCGCGCGGCCGGTCCGGCTGCGTGACGACCCCCACGACGTCGAACCCCTCGCCGATGAGGGCGCGGAGCGGCGAGGTGGCGAAGTCGGGGGTGCCCCAGAAGAGGATTCTCATAACGCCCTCGGCCCTCGGCCCTCGGCCGTCAGCCGCCGAGGGCCGAGGGCCGAGAGCCGAGCGCCCTCAGAGAGATTCCTCCCCCTCATGGTGGTCGGCGATCACTTCCGGCGTGACGCGCCGGCGCAGCTCCGGGTAGTCCTTCCTCAGCTTCTCCCATTTGCTCAGCGCGCCGCGGCGCTTGAGGAGGCTGAAGTAGTCGATGAAGAGCTTGCCGTGCAGGTGGTCGATCTCGTGCTGGAGGCAGCGCGCGAGGAGCTCGTCGCCCTCGATCTCCAGCGGGTGTCCGTCGCGGTCGAGGGCGTGCACCGTGACGCGCTGGCTGCGCTCGACGTCGCCGTAGATCTCGGGGATGGAGAGGCACCCCTCCTCCCCCTTCTCGGCGCCCTCCTCGCGGACGATCTCCGGGTTGACGATCGCGAACGGCTTGCCCTCGTGCACGTCGATGACGGCGATGCGCTCGAGGCGGCCGACCTGCGGGGCGGCGAGGCCGATCCCCTTGGCCGCGTACATCGTCTCGATCATCTCGTCGATCAGGCGGCGGTGCTCGTCGGTCACCTCGGCGACCACCTTCGTCTCCTGGCGGAGGATGGGGTCGCCGAGGACGCGGATCTCCAGCAGGCTCACGGGCGCGCGGACGGGGCGGCGGGCGCCGAGGACGTGGCGCCGGCGGCGGTCACCACGCGCGCGATGCGGGCGCGCTCGACGAGGAGGCGGGTGTTCTCCGACGTGATGACGACGCGCTCGTCGTCCTGCACGTGCACGACCCGGCCGATGATCCCGCCGGTGGTCACGACCTCGTCCCCCTTCTTGAGCTGGCGCAGCATCTCCTCGTGCTGCCGCCGCTGCTTCTGCTGCGGGCGGAGGATGAGGAACCAGAAGATCAGGAAGATCGAGCCGAACATGAAGAGCTGCTGGTACAGGGCGTTGGCGGGGGTGCCCTGGAGCAGCAGCAGGCCGGCGAGGATGGGGGCGGTCATCGGGCGTGCGCGGTCTGGGTGGCGTGGCGCGCGAGCCACTCGCGGCTCCACGCGTCGAAGGTGCCCGTGCGGAGCGCGTCGCGTGCGGCGCGCATGAGGGCGACGAGGAAATGTACGTTGTGCAGGGACAGAAGTCGCGGCCCGAGCATCTCGTCCGCGGCGAACAGATGGCGAACGTACGCGCGGGAGAAGCGCCGGCAGGTGGAGCACCCGCACGCCTCGTCGAGCGGACGCGGGTCGGCGCGCAGGTCGGCGCGCTTGATGTTGAGGCGCCCCTGGCTCGTGAAGGCGGTGCCGTTGCGCCCCATGCGCGTGGGCGCCACGCAGTCGAACAGGTCCACCCCGCGCCGCACCCCCTCCACGAGGTCCTCCGGAAAGCCGACGCCCATGAGGTAGCGCGGGCGGTCGTCGGGCAGGGCGTCGGCGACGACGTCGAGCATGGCGTACATGTCGGGCTTCGGCTCGCCCACGGAGAGCCCTCCGATCCCGTAGCCGATCCAGTCGCCCATCGAGCGGACGGCCGCCGCCGCCTCGCGGCGGAGGTGCGGGTGGATCCCCCCCTGCACGATGGGGAAGAGCGCCTGGGGCCGCGGGCGCTCGAGCCGCCCGAACTCCTCGAGGCAGCGCGCGAGCCAGCGCAGGCTCCGCTCGCTCGCCTCGCGCGCCAGCCCCTCCTCGCTCTGCCCGGGGATGACGTGGTCGAACTGCATGACGACGTCGGCGCCGAGGTTGCGCTCGATGCGCATCACGGACTCGGGGGAGAAGTGCCGCCGCGACCCGTCGATGTGGCTCCGGAACTCGACCCCGTCCTCGGTGACGGTGCGCAGCCCCTCGAGGGAGAACACCTGGAAGCCGCCGGAGTCGGTGAGGATGGGCCCGTCCCACGCCATGAACCGGTGCAGCCCCCCGAGCTCCCGCACGACCTCGTCGCCGGGCCGGAGGTGGAGGTGGTAGGCGTTGGCGAGGATCATCTGGGCCCCCAACTGCTTGAGGTCCTCCGGATCCAAGGCTTTCACGGTGGCGAGCGTGCCCACGGCCATGAAGGCCGGGGTCTGCACGTCGCCGTGCGGCGTACCGAAGACGCCCGCCCGTGCGCGGCCCTCGACGTGCTCGATGCGAAAGGCGAATGACATGCTGAGGGCGGCCGAATGCTCGGGGGCGTGCTGCCACTAGATGACGACCATGGCATCGCCGTACGAATAGAACCTGTACCGCTGCTCGACGGCAATTCGATACGCCGCCATGGTGAGCTCGTACCCCGCGAACGCCGCGACGAGCATGACGAGGGTGGAGCGCGGCAGGTGGAAGTTCGTGACGAGCCGGTCCACGGCGCGGAATGCGTACGGAGGGCGGATGAAGATGCGCGTCTCGCGCGAGTCGGCCGCGAACGTGCCGTCGGCGGACGCCGCGCTCTCGAGGGTGCGCGTGCAGGTCGTCCCCACCGCCCAGAGCCGGCCGCCCGCGGCGCGCGTGGCATTGAGCAGGGCCGCGGTCTCCGGCGCGATCGTCCAGCGCTCCTCGTGCATCACGTGCTCGGCCGGGTCCTCCACCTCGACGGGCTTGAACGTCCCCGCGCCCACGTGCAGCACGACCTCCGCGCGCCGCACGCCGCGCGCGGCGAGGGCGGCGAGCAGCTCGGGCGTGAAATGCAGGCCGGCCGTCGGCGCGGCGACCGAGCCCGGCTCGCGCGCGAAGACGGTCTGGTAGCGCTCCTCATCCGCCACGTCGTCGCCGCGCTCGATGTACGGGGGCAGGGGGACGTGCCCGAAGCGCTGGATGGCCTCGTGCGCGTCGAGCGCGGTCACCAGGCGCACCACGCGCGTGCGCCGCTCGGTGATCTCGAGGATCTCCACGTCGAGCTCCGGCGCCACGTGCACGACGCGGCCGGGACGCAGCTTGCCCCCCGGGCTCACCATCGCCTCCCACGTGTGCGCGCCGAGCGGCCGCAGGAGGAACACCTCGGCCGGCGCGCCGGAGTCGCGGGTGCCGAGCAGCCGCGCGCGAATGACGCGCGTCGCGTTGAGCACGAGCGCGTCCCCCGGCGGCACGAGCTCCGCGAGGTCGCGAAAGCGCAGGTGCTCGATCGTCCCGCCGTCGCGCCGGACGACCATCAACCGGCTCTCGTCGCGCCGCGCCGCCGGGGACTGCGCGATCAGCTCCGCGGGCAGCGAGAAGTCGTAGTCGGAGGTCCGGTCGCCGCGTGACACGCGGGGAATCTAAACACATCGGCGCGTCGCCAATCCGCAGCCGTGCGCCGAGCTACGGGCGCTGGCGACAGGCGATGGGCGACTGCTGCCGCCCCGCCGGTCAGCGGGTAGTCGGCGAGGAGAACCCCCGGGAGGCCAGTGGTGGCCTCCCGAGGGCTCTCGCCATCCGACTCGCTAGCCCGTCGGCAGCGGTCGCCCGTCGCCCGTCGCCGAAGGTTGGATGCCCGGTGGTCAGGTAGGCGCTACGAGCCTCTGCCGGGTCGCGACGTGCTGTTCTAGAACAGACTCTCCTGCCCCACCTGCGCCTCCCGCGGCGGCGGCGTGTAGCCGAAGTGCCGGTACGCGAGGGTCGTCGCCTGGCGGCCGCGCGGCGTGCGCTGGAGGAAGCCGTTCTGCACGAGGAAGGGCTCGTACACCTCCTCGATCGTCCCCGGGTCCTCGCCCACCGCCGCGCCGATCGTGTTGAGGCCGACGGGGCCGCCGTCGAACTTCTCGATGATCGCCTTGAGGATGCGCGCGTCCATGTCGTCCAGCCCGAACTGGTCGACCTCGAGGAGCTGGAGCGCCTGCTGCGCGACGTCCTTCGTGATGCGCCCGTCCGCCTTGACCTGCGCGAAGTCGCGCACGCGGCGGAGGAGGCGGTTGGCGACGCGGGGCGTGCCGCGCGAGCGGCGCGCGAGCTCCCGCGCCCCGTCGTCGTCGAGCTCCACCTTGAGCACCTCGGCCGTGCGCCGCACGATGAGCTCGAGGTCCTCCTGCGGGTAGTAGTTCAGGCGCTGCTCGATGCCGAAGCGCGCGCGCATCGGCGCGGTGAGCATGCCGAGGCGCGTCGTGGCGCCGATGAGCGTGAAGCGCTCGACCGGCATCGTGATCGTCTGCGCCTTCGGGCCCTCGGAGAGCCGGATGTCGATCCGGTAGTCCTCCATGGCCGGGTAGAGGAACTCCTCGATCACCGGACGCAGGCGGTGGATCTCGTCGATGAAGAGGATGTCCCCCTCGCGCATGTTCGTGAGGGTCCCGACGAGGTCCCCCGGCTTCTCGAGCGCGGGGCCGGAGGTCGTGCGGATGTTGACGCCGAGCTCGCGCGCGATGAGCTCCGCGAGCGTCGTCTTGCCGAGGCCGGGGGGGCCGAAGAAGAGCGTGTGGTCGAGCGGCTCCCGCCGCGCGATGGCCGCATCGATGTAGATGCGCAGGCTCTCCTTCACCTTCTGCTGCCCGATGAACTCGAGCAGGCGCTGCGGGCGCAGCGACAGCTCGACGACGCTCTCCTCGGAGAGCACCTCGGGGGTCGTGATCTCGGCTCGCGTCATGGCAACACACTACCTGGCGGATGGGGTTCGTCCAAGCGAAATGGCGTCCCGAAATATAGCCCGAAGAGACGCCGAAATCACCCGCCGGTAACCGCCGCCGGCGTCGCCTCAGACGGCCGCCCGCACCCCCGCCAGCCGCTCCGCCGCCTGCTCCAGCGTCTCGAGCTTCTTGCAGAAGGCGAAGCGCACCAGCCCCCGCCCGCGCGAGCGCTCGCTGTAGAAGCTCGACCCCGGCACCGTGGCCACGCCCGCCTCCGCCGTCAGCCACTTGGCGAACGCGACGTCGTCGCGGTCGCTCAGGGCCGTGTAGTCGGCGAGGACGTAGTAGGCGCCCTCGGGCACGCTGAACGCGAAGCCCGCCTCGGCGAGCGCGGCGCACATCACGTCCCGCCGCGCGCGGTAGTCCAGCGCGAGGTGGTTGTAGTAGTCCGCGTCGAACGCCATGCCCACGGCGGCCGCCGCCTGGAGCGGGGCGGGGGCGCCGACGGTGAGGAAGTCGTGCACCTTGCGAATCGCGACGCTCTCGCGCTCGGGCGCGATGGCGTAGCCGAGGCGCCACCCGGTGCAGCTGAAGGTCTTCGAGAGCCCGGAGATCGTGACCGTGCGCTCGCGCATGCCCGGCCACGTCGCGATCGGGTGGTGGTTCCCGGCGTAGCGGATGTGCTCGTAGATCTCGTCCGTGATCGCCCACGCGTCGTGCTTCACGCACAGCTCGGCGATGAGCGAAATCTCGTCGCGCGTGAGCACCCGCCCCGTCGGGTTGTGCGGCGTGTTGACGACGATGGCCTTCGTGCGGTCCGAGAACGCCGCGCGCAGCCGGTCGGGGTCGAGGCGCCAGTCGGGGCGCTCCAGCGGCACGAACACCGGCTTGGCGCCCGCCAGGATCGCGTCGGGGCCGTAGTTCTCGTAGAACGGCTCGAGCACGATCACCTCGTCGCCCGGATTCAGGAGCGCGAGGAACACCGCGGCCATGGCCTCCGTCGCGCCGCACGTCACCGTCACGTGCCGATCGGGGTCCACCTCCATCGCGTACCAGCGCCGGTACTTCTCCGCGATCGCGAGCCGCAGCGGCGGCGAGCCCCACGTGATCGCGTACTGGTTCACGTCCCCGTGGATCGCCGTGCACGCCGCGTCCTTCATCGGCTCCGGCATGGGGAAGTCGGGGAACCCCTGCGCGAGGTTGATCGCGTTGTGCAGGGCCGCGACGCGCGTCATCTCGCGGATGACGGACTCAGTGAACGTGGCGGTGCGCTGAGCGGGCATCGGTTTCCGGTTGAGGGACGCTCGGAAAGGGAACCTGGGACGCGCGGCCGCGCTAGCCGCCGCCGGCGGAGCGCCCCGCCCGCTCGACGAGCGCGACGAAGAGCTGCGTCGCCGCGGCGAACAGCGGGGAGTACTTGGACCTGCCGCCGCTGAGTGCGGACAGCGGCTCCGGGCGCGTGTGCCGCCCCGCGTCGGTGAGCGCCGTGAGGGCGACGGTCCCGCGGGGCACGATGAGTCCCAGGTCGCCGTGCGCGCGAATGGAGCCGACGAGCGCCGGCGCTTGGGCGAGCACCGCGTCGATCCGCGCGTCGATGTCGGGATCGCGGGCGTCCCAGATCACCATGTTGCCCGCGGCGCCGTGCAGCCGCGCGGTTCGGTCCTCGTAGCAGCCCAGCACGTCCAGGCCGTGCGGGAGCGCCACCTCGCACACGACGCCGCGCGGGACGCGGGCCGCGTCGGCCGGCGGCTTGTCGCCGAGGTCGCGCAGGCCGCGCCACGCGAGCAGGCGGACGCGGCTCTCCGCCGCGGGGTCGTCCGCGGCGGCGCGCAGCCTCGTGCGCGCGCCGTCACGGTCGCCGGCCGCCTCCGCCGCGGCGGCGTCCTGCAGCCGGCGGAGAGGCGCGTCGGCCGGCAGCACGTGCGGGGACCCGAGGATGGCGGGCCACCGCTCCAGAGGGACGTCCGCGTACACGAGCGCGTGCAGCACCTCCGCGGCACCCGGCGGACGCTTGAGGAAGTCGAACAGTCCCACGTCAGCGCCCGCCGATCTTCGCCAGCGCCGCCCTGATGAGCTCCGGCGCCGAGACGCCGCGCGCCCCGCCGTCGATCGCCTGGCGCACCGCGCGCTCCGCGTCGCCCGACGTGTAGCCGAGCGAGACGAGCGCGCGCACCGCGTCCTCCGCGCCCGCGCCCTCGGGGCGCGGGCCCGCGCCGTCGCCGGACGTCTGGAGCGCGTCGAGCTTGTCCGCGAGGTCGAGGATGAGCTGCTCGGCCTTCTTCCGCCCGACGCGCGGCACGCTCTGCAGCGTCGGCACGTCCTTCTCGCGGATGGCGCGCACGAGGCGCTCGGCCGTGAGCGTCGAGAGCATGCCGAGCGCGAGCGCGGGGCCGACGCCCTTGGCGGCGAGCACCTTCTGGAAGACGCGCCGCTCGTACGCCGTCGAGAAGCCGAAGAGCTGCCACCCGTCCTCCTTCACGACGAGGTGGGTGTGCAGCGTCACCTGCGCGCCCTCCTTCGGCAGCGTCTCGTAGACGCCCAGCGGGATGGCGAGCTCGTAGCCCACGCCGCCTTCCGTCATCACCTCGACGCGGTCGAGGTCCTTCGTGACCACCTTGCCGGCAATCTGGCTGATCATGTCACATCCTGCGCGCGGCGGCGCTGAGGGCCGCGACGCGCGCGCCCATGCAGTACGTGAGGGCCGCGGCTACGCCGTCGGCCGCGTCCGACGGCTGCGGCACGGCCTTGAGGCGGAGCAGGCGGGTGAGCATGTACTGCACCTGCTCCTTGGTCGCCGCGCCGGTGCCGACGACCGCCTTCTTGATCTCCGCCGGCGGGTACTCGTGGACCGTGAGGCCGGCCAGCTCGCCGGCGAGCAGGATGACCCCGCGCGCGTGGCCTAACGTCACGGTGGTGCGGACGTTCTTGGCGTAGA
>JBJMNJ010000074.1:0-4114 GCA_045804325.1 Gemmatimonadaceae bacterium | reverse complement strand
CGACGACACTCGCGAAGGTCGAGGTGCTGGCCGACCTCGAGGAGGTGGTGCACTCGCTGATGGAGCAGCACGAGGCCAAGCGCGTGCTCTGGTTCCCGAGCGAGCTCCTCTCCCCGCCGCCCGAGACGGACCCCGACCACTACGTGAGCGAGCTGCGCAAGCGCGCCGAGGGGATCGACCTCCCCATGCGCGTCGCGCTCGCGCTCAACCTCCTCACCGAGGAGGGGCTCCCCCACTTCCACCGGCTCCTCGCCGCGTACCTCGGCGGCGACACCTTCTGGTCCAAGTGGAACAACCTGTGGACCGCGGAGGAGGACCGTCACGGCGCCGTGCTGCACGACTACGCGCGCGAGAGCGACCTCCTCAACAACCCGGTGCTCGAGCGCATGCAGTTCGAGTACCTCAAGGCCGGGTTCGAGCCCGCGTGGGACAAGGACCCGTACCGCGTCTTCGTCTACACGACGCTCCAGGAGCGCGCGACGCAGGTGAGCCACGCCAACACCGGCAAGCTCGCCGGCGAGTACGAGCCGCTCATCGGCGAGGTGCTGGCCAACGTCGCGAAGGAGGAGGCGCGTCACTACACGTTCTACCGGACCATCTTCAAGGAAGTGCTCGCGCGCGACCCGGACCGCGGTCTCGTGTCCGCCGCCGAGATCATGCCGTCGATCGACATGCCCGGCGTGAACATGCCGCACTTCCGCGAGATGGCCGACGTGATCCGCCGCGCCGGCATCTACGGCCCCAGAGAGTATCTGAGGATCGTGCAGGAGGCGATCCGCTTCTGGGCCATCGACACGCTCGATGGGCTCCAGGAGGCGGGCAAGAAGGCCCAGGAGAAGATCCTCGGCATCCCGCAGCGCCTCGAGCGCATCGCCGACGCCATGGAGACCCGCAGCCGCCGCAAGACGTTCGCGTTCGACGTGGCGTTCGCGCGGGAGTTCGCGATGGACTAGAGCGAGAAAGGAGAGAGGAGAAAGGAGCGGCATCCCCGCAGGGTGCGTCTCCCTTCTCCTCTCTCCTTTCTCGTCCTAGATCTTCCCCATCCCCCGCGCCGGCGTCCCCGTCATCCGCATCTTGAGCTTCTTGTCCGCGTACATCGCGCGGTCCGCCGCCTCGAGCAGCGTCTCGAGCGAGAGCGGCGCGCCCGGGTCGAAGCGCGCGAGGCCCACGCTGAGCGACACGCGGTAGGGGCGCCCGGCGGTCGCGTTGTGGCGCGCCACCAGATCGGCCAGGCGCGCGCACGCCGCCTCGGCGCCGCCCTTCGCCCCCGACGGGTCGTCGGGCACGAGCGCCGCGAACTCGTCGCCGCCAAGGCGCGCCACGACGTCGGACTCGCGGAAGGTCGCGCGGAGCAGCGCCGCCGCGTCGGCGATCGCGCGGTCGCCCGTGCGGTGGCCCCACGTGTCGTTGATCTCCTTGAGGCCGTCCATGTCCACGAACGCGACCGCGAACCCCACGCGCGCGCGCTCGGCCGTCCGCACCTGCTGCTCGGCGAGCGCGACGAGGCCGCGGCGGTTGTAGAGGCCCGTGAGGTCGTCGCGCAGCGAGAGCGCGCGCAGCATGTTCTCCCGCGTCGCGTGGGTCACGACGCGGATGCGCAGCCGGTGTGCGACCAGCGCGAGCGCCACCAGCACGCCGGCCACGAGCGCGAGGAACCAGCGCGTCTGCCACAGGTGCGGGCGGATCGTCACGCGCGCGCTGGCCTCCGCGGCGCTCCACACGCCGTCCTCGTTGCGCGCCTGCACGCGGAACGTGTAGGCCCCGGGGGCGAGGTTCGTGTACACGGCGCGCCGCTGCGTCCCCGCGTCCACCCACCCGCGGTCGAAGCCGTCGAGGCGGTAGCGGAAGCGCACCTGCTCGGGCGAGACGAAGCTCGGCGCCGTGAAGAGGAACTCCAGCTTGCGCGTGCCCGGCGGCGCGACGGTTCCGCCGGCGAGCGCGGCGAGCGGCGCCGCGCCGTCCAGCGCCACGGCCTCCACGTGCGTCGGCGGCGGGCGCAGGTTGCGCTGGAGCCGCTGGGGGTCCACCAGCGCCACGCCGCCCGAGGTCGGGAACCAGAGCGCGCCGTCCGGCGCGCGCCACGCGCGCGAGATCGGCGACGCCTGGAGCGCGCGCAGCCCGTCGTCGCTGCCGAAGTGCTTCGCGTCCACCGCGCGGCGCGCCCCGAGCGCCACGCGCTCCACCTCGCCGCGCGGCGCGCGATCGATGCCCCACGGGCCCGTGAGCCAGAGGGCGCCGAGGCCGTCGTCGAGCGCCTGGAAGACCGCGTTGCCGGGGAGACCCTCGCGCGACGAGACGAACGTGACGTGCCCGCCGCGCACGAGCGCGAGCCCGCGCGACGTCCCCGCCCAGAGCGCGCCGTTCGGGCCGTCCGCCATCCGGAACACCGGCAGCTGCGCGAGCGCCGCCGGCCCGGGCACGAAGCGCCCGCGCTCCAGCCGGAAGAGTCCCGACGACTGCGTGCCCACCCAGATCGTCCCGGCCGCGTCCTGGAACACCGAGAGCACGTAGCCGTCCGCGAGCCCCTCGGCGTGGCCGTAGCGCCGGCGCACCGCGCCGCCGTGCAGCTCCGTGAGCCCGTTGAACGTGCCCACCCACAGCCCCCCCGCGCGGTCCTCGAGCAGCGCGCGCGCCCGGTCGTCGGCGAGCCCGTCGCGCGAGGTGAGCGTCGTCGTCGTGCCATCGCGAATGCGCGTGAGCCCGCCGTTCGTCGCCACCCACACGTCGCCGCGGCGGTCGCGCAGCACGTCGCGCGCGACGTCGTCGCGGAGCGCGCCCGTCCTCGTCGTGTAGTGCGTCGTGGCGCCGTCGGCCGACCGGTGCGCCACGCCGCTCAGCGTCGCGATCCACACGCCGCCCGCGCCGTCGCCGTCCACGGCGAACACGAGGTCGTGCGGCAGCCCGTCGGCGGCGGTGATCATCCGCACGCTCGCGCTGCGCACGCGCACGAGCCCCGCGTTGCGCGAGCCGACCCAGAGGCTCCCCTCGGCGTCGACCGTGAGCGCGTCCACCTGCGTGAGCGGGAGGCCGCCGGGGCGCGCCACCGCGTCGACCCGTCCGTCCTTGAGCCGGAACAGGCCGTTGTCGGCGCCGATCCACAGCGCGCCCTGCGCGTCCTCGAGGATCTCGTTGACGCGCCGCGGCACCGCGTCGCCCGCGGTGGCGAACCGCGCCACGCTGTCGTCGGCGGGTGCCCCGCCGGCGGCGTCGCCCCCGCGAGGGCGGATCCGTGCCACGCCGGCGCCGTAGCTCCCGACCCACACCGCGCCGTCGCGCGTCGAGTACAGCGATGCCACGCGGTCGTCGCCGAGCCCGTCGCGCGCGCTGCGGTTGACGTAGGCGTGCCCGTCCCAGCGGAACACGCCGCTCGCCACCGTGCCGATCCAGAGGTGGCCCTCCGCGTCCGTCGTGAGCGCCGTGACGATCGCCGCGTCGGCGCCGGGGAGCGCGGGGAGGTGCTCGATGCGGTCGCCGACGATGCGGCAGATCCCGGCGCGCGTCCCGACCCACGCCGCGCCGCGCGCGTCGATGTGCAGCGCGGTGACGCGGTCGCTCGAGAGGCCGTCGCGCGTCGTGAACACGCGCCAGCGCCCGCCCGCGAGCCGCGCGACGCCGTTGCTCTCGCTCGCCGCCCAGAGCCGCCCGCGCGCGGTGTCCGCCGCGACCGCGAAGAAGCTCGCACGCACCACGCCCGGAATGTCGTCCTCGGCGAACATGCGGAAGGCGACGCCGTCGAAGCGCACGAGCCCCTGGTAGCTCGCGAGCCACAGGTAGCCGTCGCCCGTCTGGCGGATGCCGAGGACGGCGTTGGAGGGGAGGCCGTCCTCCGTCGTCCACGACGAAACGGCCCAGCGCTGCGCATGCGCGCGCGCTGGGACGAGGAGGGGGACGCCAACGAGCAGCGCCGCGGCGAGGCGGACGGCGCCGCGCGCGATTGGGTTGGTTCTATTCATTAGATGGCTCACACCTAAAACGAGCGAGCCGGGCGGTACGCAACGCCGAGAGGCGACCGGCGACTCGCTGAACAGCAGCGGTCGCCGGTCGGCGGTCGGCGGTCAGACGGGGAAGAGCATCTCCCGGTACTTCGGCAGCGGCCACAGGTCGTCCGCCACCA
>JBJMNJ010000073.1:0-3679 GCA_045804325.1 Gemmatimonadaceae bacterium | reverse complement strand
TCGCGCAGCTCGGGTCCACCCTCCGCGCCCGCTTCCGCTCGTAGTGCCGCCGCGCCTTCGCGCGGTTGCCGCACGACTTCATCTCGCACCAGCGGCGCGAGTGGTTGCGGCTCTCGTCCACGTAGAGCCAGCCGCAGTCCTCGCTGCCGCACGTGCGGACGCGCGCCAGGTCGTCGTCGTCGGCGAGGAGGTTGGCGGCGCTCCACGCCACGTGCCAGAGCACGCGGTCCGGCGCGCCCCCCGGCGTCCACTCCCAGAGGTACCGCCCGCCCGCGGCGCCGACGCGCAGGTGCGGCGCGGCCGCCACGAGCGCCTCGTTCAGCGCCGCGAGGTCGTCCGCGCTCGGCGCGCGCCCGGCGGCGTGCGCGAGGAAGATCCCGTGCAGGCCCGCGCGCAGGCGGAGCGCCGCGCGCAGGAGCTCGCGCCCGGCGTCTCCGGCGAGCGACGCGAGCGTCCGCGCCTGCCCGTCGTCGAGCACGCCGGCGGCGAGCCCCCACGCGGCCAGGTCGGCGGGCGACTCGAGCCGCTCGTTCTCGAGCCCGTCGCCGGTCCAGGTGACGGTGTTCGTGAAGTCGAGGCACAGCCGCCCCCCGACGAACTCGAACCGCTCGGCGGTCGCCGCCGCCCCTGCGGCGGTCTCTGTCGGTAGCGTCATGGGAGACAATTTAACCAGTATCAGGCACTTGACAAGTTAGAATATGGAGGTATTCTCACCTCTGTAGCAGAGTATAGCGGTTAGACACGAACAGGAGAGCTGCCATGGAGCGCGAGACCCCCGACGCCGCCACCGCCGCCCGTGCCCTCGAGGCCATCGGTGAGATCCTTGCGCCGCCTGGACTTGCGCGCGTGGTCCGCGCCGCCGTGCACGCCGCCGCCCTCTCGGTGGCCGCGGCGACCGCCCCGCCGGCGGACGTGGTGCTCCGGCACGCGCCTCGACCGCCGCGCGGCGCGCGCTGAGCCGCCCCGCGCGGGCGGCCAGAGGCCGCTTGCTCCGTCGCCCGTACCCGGGTAGGCTACGCCGCGATGCCCCCCCGCAAGCGCAAGCGTCTCGAGCCGGCCTCCTTCCCCTTCCCGGCCGACCTCGTCAGGCAGGGTGCCTTCGCTGACCGCGGCGCGGTCCACGCGCGCGCCGTGCTCCTCGCGGAGGGCACGCCCCTCCGCGTCACCCTCCAGATCTCCGCCGAGCAGGGGGGCGTGCTGGGCGGGGTGGACGAGACCATCGCGCTGCTGCGCGTCGCGGTGGAAGACTGGAGCGCCCTCTCGGTCCACGCGCTGTACGACGGCGACAAGGTGGAGCCGGCCGAGACGGTGATGACCGTCGAGGGACCCTACTCCCTGTTCGCGCACCTCGAGTCCATGTGCCTCGGCGTGCTCTCCCGCCGCACGCGCGTGACGACGAACGCGCGATTGCTCTCCGAGGCGGCGCGCCCGAAGCCCGTCATCATGGTGCCCGCCGCGCGCGACCACTTCCTCGAGTACGCGGGGGACGCCTACGCGGCCCAGGTGGGGGGCGCGGTCGCCCTGGCGCACGCGGTCGCGCCACTCGGGCGCGGGCAGCCGCGGCTCGCGATGGTGCCGCACACGCTCATCGCGGCGTACGGCGGGGACACGGTTCGCGCGACGACGGCGTTCGTGGAGCGCGCCGCGGGGGAGCTCGAGGTGCTCGCGCCGGTGGACTACCAGAACGATGCCGTCCGCACGTCCCTCGACATCGCGCGCGCGCTCGACGGGCGGCTCTGGGGAGTGCTGCTCGCGACGTCGGAGTATCTCGTGGACCAGTCGATCCTCCCCGCCATGGGCGCGTACGTCCCCACCGGCGTGAACTCGCAGCTCGTCTGGAACGTCCGTAACGCGCTCGACGCCGAGGGACTCGGCGACATTCGCATCGTGATGGCCGGCGCGGTGACGCGGGAGCGCATCCGCCACTTCGAGGAGGAGGGCGTGCCGGTGGACGCCTACGGCGTGGGCGGCGCGCTCCACCAGGGCCGCTTCGCCTTCCTCGCGGACGTGGTGGAGGTCGACGGCGCCGCGCAGAGCCGCGCGGGGCGCGGCCTCCGGGCGACCACACGGCTGGAGCGGGTGAAGTAGAGGGGCCGTGGGTCGTCAGTCTCTGGGTGCCGGGCGGCGCGTCCGCCGCCGGCCGCCCGCGACTCACGACCCACGACGAGGTACCGCATGGCGAAGCTGGACGGAGCCGGGCAGTCGAAGATGGCCGCGCTCGAGAGCGCGACCATGTTCGTGCAGCGCCTGCACGGATTGGTCGAGGCCGCCGCGCTGCAGGTGAAGGGGCAGCAGTCGATCGCCGTGTTCGGAGCGCAGTTTCGCCGCGCCGCCATGCCGCTCGTCGGGCTGCTCAAGGGGCAGTTCGGCATGATCGCCGACCTCGTGTCGAACCTCATCCTCGTGGCGACGCGCGGCGGCGGCGACCAGGCGAAGATCCGCACGATGCGCGAGGGCATCGGGCAGCTCAAGGTGCAGCTCGAGCTCGCGGCCAACCAGACGAAGGACAAGCACGCGGTGGTCGAGGAGCGCGCGCAGAAGGACGAGCCGGCGCAGACGTAGCTTACGCCAGCGCTCGGACGCGCGTCGTCGCGCGTGTCGGGAAAGCCCCGACGAGACGCCCTCGCGCCCCACTCCGGCGCGAGGGCGTTTGCCTTGCATCTCGCTCGCGGCGCGGGTTAGCTTTTCGCGCTACGGTGCACCTCCCCTGGGCGTCGCGCGCGAGCGCGGCGCCGTCTCACGCCCGTACCAAGGACTCACGCATGACCCGGAACCACCGCCCGCGCCGATGGGTGGCGTCGGCGCTGACGGTCGCGGCGCTGCTTGCGCTCGCCGCGTGCGACCCGCAGACCTGGCCCAACACGACGCTCTACCCGCACACCGAGTTCGGTCGCGCGATCGACTCCCTGTGGGACCGCCTGCTCTTCTGGGGCACGCTGGTCTTCGTGCTCGTCGAGGGGGTGCTCCTCTTCGTCATCCTGCGCTATCGGCACCGCGAGGGCCGCCCCGCGCCGAAGCACGTGCACGGCAACACGACGCTCGAGATCATGTGGACGGCGATTCCCGCCGTCATCCTCGCGCTCATCGCCGTGCCCACCGTGCGCACCATCTTCCGCACGCAGGCCAAGCCGGTCGTCGGCTCGCTGCAGGTCGAGGTGATCGGCCACCAGTGGTGGTGGGAGTTCCGCTACCCCGAGTACGGCATCACGACGGCGAACGAGCTCTACCTCCCCGCCGGCCGCACGGTGAACTTCGCGCTCAAGACGGCGGACGTCATCCACTCGTTCTGGGTCCCGCGCCTCGGCGGCAAGCGCGACCTCGTCGCGAACCACACGAACTTCCTCTGGTTCACGCCCGACTCGTCGACGGGCACCGAGGCGTGGAACGGGCAGTGCGTCGAGTACTGCGGCGCGAGCCACGCGAACATGAAGTTCCGCACGTTCACGGTGACGCCGGACGAGTTCGCGTCGTGGGTGGCGCACCAGAAGACGCCGGCCGCCTTCGGCGCCGTCGCGGCCCCGGCGCCGGCGGCGCCGCAGCCGGGTGGCCCGGCCGCGGCGCCGAGCACGCAGCCGAGCACGCAGCCGGGCGCGCAGCCCGCCGGCGGCGTGCAGACCGCGGCGATGGGCTTCGTCTTCCCCGCCGAGCGCCTGCCGAAGCACGTGGTCCCGCACACGCC
>JBJMNJ010000072.1:0-32087 GCA_045804325.1 Gemmatimonadaceae bacterium | reverse complement strand
TCGACATCGAGCGCATGGAGACGGTCCCGCAGGGCATGCGCGACTACTACAAGGCGTGGACGCAGGCCGTCATCGCCGACGGCCGCTACGTCCCCGGCTACTACGCGCACAGCCACAACGCGCAGCAGATCTTCGACGACGTGACGCCGATCTTCCAGGCCGCGGGCGTCAAGGAGGCGCCGCGCTTCTGGATCGCGAGCGGGCGCAACTTCAACAAGGGGAAGGCGCCCACCGAGGTCGGCCACGAGTTCGCGGCCATCTGGCAGGGCGTGCTCGACATCACCGAGGTGTGGGGCGGCATCCGGCTGCCCATCGACATCAACGTGTCCGACACCCCGAACCCGTCCGCGCCGGCGTCGGAAGCGGCGACGGAGGACTAGCCTCGGCGCGCCGCGCCGCTACGGCCGGTCCTCCCGCCGCAGCCGCGCGGCCAGCTCGCGCGCCGCCTCGGGCGAGTCCACGCACGCGTCGAGGTCGCGGAGGTGGCCGTCGCGGAGGCCGTAGATCCAGCCGCGCACCGTCAGCGGGTGGCCGCGCGCCCACGCATCCTGGGCCACCGTCGTGCGCGCGACGTTCACGACCTGCTCCATCACGTTGAGCTCGCAGAGGCGGTCGAGGCGCTCCTCGGGCGGGAGCGCGGAGAGCGCCGGCTCGTGCAGCTCGCGCACGTCCTGGATGTGCCGCAGCCAGTTGTCCACGAGTCCGTGGCGCTCGTCCTCGAGCGCGGCGCGCACGCCGCCGCAGCCGTAGTGCCCCGTCACGAGGACGTGCCGCACCTTCAGCACCTCCACCGCGAACTGGAGCACGCTGAGGCAGTTCAGGTCCGTGTGCACGACGACGTTGGCGACGTTGCGGTGCACGAAGATCTCGCCCGGCTCGAGGCCCACGATCTCGTTCGCGGGGACGCGGCTGTCGGCGCACCCGATCCACAGGTACTCCGGCGCCTGCTGCTCGGCGAGACGCTGGAAGAACTGCGGGTCGTCTCGCGTGAGCGCGGCCGCCCAACGGCGGTTGTTCTCGAAGAGCTGCTGGGGGCTGTGCACCGTCACTGCTCCACCACCACGTCGGCGTAGTCGGGGTGCCGCTTCAGGAACGACTTCACGAAGTGGCAGCGCGGCACGACCCGCTCGCCGCGCGCGCGCGCGAGATCGAGCACGCCGCGCACCAGGCGCGTGCCGTGCCCGCGCCCCTCGATCTCGGCGGGCACCTCGGTGTGTACCAGCACGACGCGCTTCCCGTTGCGCACGTAGTCGAGGAACGCCGTCCGCCCCTCGACCGGCAGCTCGTACCGGCTCACCGTGCGATTGTCCGTCACCCCGCCCTGCTCCTCCGCCATCCCACCGCTCCGCGCTCGGGTCCGCGGGCCCGGGCGGCCCGCCGGCCGTAAGCTAGCGGGGCACCGGGGCGGAGCCCACCGGCGCGCGAACGCCGGCCCGCGTCAGCCATACCACCGCCGCGCCGACGAGCACGCAGGCGGCCGCCGCCGTCGCCGACACGCTCCACGGCGAGTTGCCGAACGCGCGCGGTGCGAGCCCGCCGGCGAGCGTGGTGCCCGCCGCCCACGCGACCGCGGCGGGCACCGCCCACGCGCGCCTCAGCATCACGCCCCCGGCGCCCACGAGCCCCGCGAGGATCATCCCGAGCTCGCCGAGCACGACGACCTGCTGCATCGTCGTCACCGAGGCGGCCCACTCGCCCGGCAGGCCCCCCGCCTCCGCGAGCGCGCTGCCGCCGAGGAACAGCACGGCGACGCCGCGTGCCGCCACCCGCAGGCCCGGGCTCATCCGAACTCCACGCGCGGCGCGGCCTGCTCGGCGCCCACGCGCCCCGCGGCGATCTCCGCGCGCGCGTAGTTCTCGCCGCGCACCGGCCCGCCCGCCATGCGCCGCAACATCGCGAGCTGCCCGGTGTGCGTGAGCGCGTCGGCGACCGGCCCCTGGAAGAGCCGCTCCGCGAGCCCGGCGTCGAGCGGCGCGCCGAGCGCGAGCGCGTCGTCGAAGGCCTGCACGGCGGCGAAGAACCGGGCGCACTCCGCGTCCCACGGGAGCGGCGCCGAATCGCGCCACGTGTGCTCGCCGCGCGCCATGTGCACCGCCCAGTCCATGAGATCGCCCATGTGCGCGAGGATCTGGCCCGGCGTGCGCGTGTCGGGCGCCACGCGCAGCGCCGCGAACTCCGCGGGCGCGCCGCGCAGCGTCTTGCCCGCGCGGTAGGCGAGCGTCGCGAGCGCGTGGCGCAGCATGCCGAGCGCCGTGTCCTCCACGCGCGACTCGGCGCGCCCGCCCGCCGCCCACTCGTCGCGCAGCAGGCCGTACAGCACCGCGTCCTGCCGCTCGCCCAGCTGGTGGTAGCGCGCGCGCTGGTAGCCCTCGCGCCTGAAGCCCACGCGCTCGAGCGCGCGGACCGACGCCGCGTTGCGAGGGTCGGCGTCCGCCTCGAGGCGGTGGAGTCCGAGCGACTCGAAGGCGAAGCGGACGGCGGCGGGCAGCACCTCGGTGAGGTAGCCCTGTCCCCAGTGCTCGCGCCCGAGCATGTAGCCCACTTCCGCGCGCGCGTGCGCGGCGTTCACGTGTGCGAGCGTCATCGTGCCGACGAGGCGCCCGTCCTCGACCCGCTCCATCCCCCACTGGTAGAGCGTCCGCTCGGCGAATCCCCGCTCGATGCTCGCGAGGTAGTCCGCGGCCTCCGCCTCCGACGCCATCGGCGGGCGGCTCGCGTAGCGCGCGACCTCCGGGTCGGCGAAGATGGCGAACAGTGCCGGCACGTCGTCGCGGGTCAGCGCGCGGAGTCGCACGCGGCCGCACTCGACGGTCGGCAGCCGCGGCGCCCCGGGGAGGAGCGCCGCGCTCGTGACATCGCTCGCCGCGGCGCTCACGAGCCCGCCCCCCGCCTCAGGCGCGCGGCGGTCGCGACGTTTTGCGCCCCGCGGAGGAGGAAGAAGAGGGCGAAGGCGCCGTCGATCCACTTGTTGCCGGTGAGCGCGCCGCCGGTCGCGACGAGCCGCCCGATGACGAACGCGCCGAGGGCGAGCATGAGGGCGCCGAGGACGAGGAGGACGATGGCGCGGGGAGGCATGGAGACGGGAGACGGGGTGGGAAGCGCGCGGTGCGGCGCGCGGTGCGATGATGATGTGCGCGACGGCGGCGCGCGGCAAATTCCCGGCGGGGGGGCCCCCCCCGCAACCCGTCTGGCTGCGGCGGCGCTAGCGGCCGGCCGCCGTCCGGATCACCGTCGTCAGCCGCGCGCGCACGATGCGCTTGCCGCCCACCCACGCCGCGCCGCGCGTGCGGCAGATCCCCCGGCGGAACGAGACGAGCTCCGCCTCGAGGCGCAGCTCCTCGCCGGGGTGCGCCTCACCGCGGAAGCGCACGCCCTCGAACCCCACGAAGTACCCGATGGCGCCCGCCGAGCCCTCGACGAGGCCGAGGAGGATGGCGCCGGTGAGCTGCGCGATGGCCTCGATGACGAGCAGGTTCGGCATCGCGAGCGGCACGGCGGGCGACCCCGCCTCCTGCCGCCCGCGGCAGAGCCACTCGTCGGCGGTCACGAGCTTCACGCCCTCGACGCGCTTCCCGTGCTCGACGCGGGTGATGCGATCGACCAGCAGGAACGGATAGCGGTGCGCCAGCATCCCCATGACCTGCGGGAGGGGCGCGGCGGGGGATTCTCCGAACGGCATGGGGGTGAATCTAATGGCCGCGGGTCGCGGGGGTCGTGAGCGCCGGTTCGCCCTCACGACCCACGACTCACGACCCGCGAGCGCTTACTTCTCCCCCTTCGCCTGCCAGTAGGCCCGCGCCACCGCCGGCTGGGCCACGTACTGCGAGAAGAGCATCGCGCGCACCGGGCTCTCGCCGGCGATCGCCGCTCGGAACTCGGAGAGGTCCACGTGCTTGCGTGCCTCCTCCAGCGTCTCGCCGCGCGCCACCGCCGCGCGGGTCTGGTCGCCGAGCGAGCGAAGCATCCGCGCCACGAGCCGCGGATAGGCGTCGTCGCGCAGCACGGCGCCGTGTCCCGGCACGATGGCCGTCGCGCCGAGCGCGAGCAGGCGGTCGAGCGTCTCGGGGTAGTCGAGCGGGAAGGACGTCGAGCCGACGAGCGGGACGGGGCCGGCGACGAGGTCGCCCGCGATGACGACCTTCTCCTCCGGCAGCCAGACGACGACGTCGCCGCGCGTGTGCGCGCGCCCGAGCCAGCGCACCTCCACCGGCCGCCCCCCGCGCGCCATCACGAGCCGGTCGTCGAACGCGAGCGTCGGCGGCGTGGCGCGCGACGCCGGCACCTGCGCGAGCGCGCGCTCCACCAGCGCCACGCTCGTGAGGTGGCTCTCCCGCTCCTCGTCGCTCATCGCGCCGCCCATGAGGCTCTCGCGCTTCGCCACCTTCTGGCTCAGGACCTTCGCGTAGCCCTCCGCGCCCTCGGCGAACTGCTTCCGCGCGGTGGCGCCCTCGCCGAGGAAGTCCTCGCGCGTGGTGGAGTGGGCAACGATCTCGAGGCCGGGGTACGCGTCGGCCCACACCTGGTTTCCCATCATGTGGTCGCCGTGCCAGTGCGTGTTCACGAGCCAGCGCACGGGCTTGCGCGTCGTCCTGCGGAGCGCGGCGAGCACGGCACGCGCGCTCTCGGGGTTGGAGCCGCCGTCCACGACGATCACGTGGTCGTCGCGCACGACGAACGCCGCATTCGCCTCGAACATGAGCCCCGGCGGGTCGCGCCGCACGACCGCGTACACGCCCTCGGCCACGCGCTCCACGGAGAAATTGTCGGCGGTGGGGCCGGCGGGCCCGCGCGGGAGCGCGGGCTCGCTCACGAGCGCGGCGACGGGCAGGGTCAGGGCGAGTCGGACGGCGGGGTGCACGGGGGCTCCGGCGAGTGGGAGGGCATGCCGACGGTGCGCCTTCACAGCCGCGCCCGCAACGACGCCGGGACGGGCCCCCGCGCCGTGGGACGAGCTACCGCGTCAGCAGCTCGTAGAGTCCCGCGGGATAGAGCGGCGGTCCGCCGGGCGCGAAGGTCGCGAGCGGCCGCCATTCCAGGACGAACGCGCGCCCGCCTTCCGTCCCCTCGATCGTCGTCCCCCGATAGAGCGACTCGTCCGCGAGCCGCGCCTCGAACACGAACGCGATCTCGTGCCCCGGGCGCCCGTCGTACACGAAGACGTTCTCGAGCGTGCCGAGCCGCCGCACGTCGAGGAGCTCGGCGCCGAGCTCCTCGCGCATCTCGCGCCGGAGTGCCTCCTCCGCGTACTCGCCGAACTCCACGCCGCCCCCCGGCGGGCCGTAGAACGTCTCTCCCTTCGCGGCGTCGTGCGCCTCGCCCACGAGCACCTCCGCGCCGCGCCGCACGACGCAGATCGCCTTCGCGCGCACGCGCGGGGCCGCCGACGCGTCCGTGCCGGCGACGCGCAGCACCTCCGCGATGAAGGGCGCCTTGGCGCTGGTGTACGCGCCGCGGTCGCCCACGTGTCGCGCCGCGAGCGCGCGCTTGAGGCGCTCGTACTCGCGCGCGAGCGCCGGCCGCTCGCGCAGCGTGTCGCGGAAGGCGAGGTGCTCGCGCCACGCCGGCGCGCCCTCCACGAAGAGGTGGAGGTGGTGCGTGCGCACGGGATCCCCCAGGCGGAAGTAGTCGCGCCCGGCGATGCCGTTCTCGCCGCGGTGCACCCAGCCGAGCGCGACGATCGCGTCCACGTACGGTCGCGGGTCGGAGCCCGCGGGGCGCCCGCCGAGCACGTCGACGATGGGCTTGGCCGCCAGTCCCGGCACTGCGGTGCTGCCGACGTGGTCCACGCGGAACGGCAGGTGCGCGAGCGCCCGCCGCAGCCGATCGGCCTCGCGCTCGTACAGCGCAGGCCACGCGGGGTCGTACGAGACGATCTCCACTTCGGTGGGGAGCATTCGCTCGGTGTTCTCGGCGCGGCTTCGCCGCGCGGTTCTCGGCGGCCTGCGGCCGCGGTTCTCGGCTCGCTGCGCTCGCGGTTGCCGGTGAGCGGATGGCCGACGGGCAACCACCGGCCGCAGGCCGGTCCGAACCGACGAGGCGCGCGGAGCGCGCCGAAGTAGAGTACCGCCGAGCCGCGCGCAGCGCGGCGACGTAGAGAACCAGGTCAAGACAGGCCATGCGCCGCGAGGAGGAGAGAACCGCGGCGCGCAGCGCCGCCCTCAGCGCCCCACGACGTTGATGTCCGCGCTCTCGAGGACCTGCTTCGCGTACCCCTGGCGCGCCACCGCGAGCATCGCGCGTCCGAGCCGCTCGGTCGTCGTGGCGATGGCGGGCGCGCGGCGCAGGAGCGGGTAGAGCGGCTTCATGATGGCGCCGAGCACGCGGTAGCTCCGCGTGCGCGAGGTGATGCCGTGCATCGGCTCGACGAAGCCGGGGCGGAACACGTACGTGGCGCGGAAGGGCATGCGCAGCACGGCGTTCTCGGCGCGCCCCTTCACGCGCGCCCACATCGTGCGCCCCTTCTCCGTGGCGTCCGTGCCGGCGCCGGAGACGAAGACGAAGGTCAGCCCCGAGCTCGCGCGCATGACGGCCTCCGCCACCACCACCGTCAGGTCGTACGTGACGCGCGCGTACGCCGCCTCGCTCATGCCGGCGGACGACACGCCGAGGCAGTAGAAGCAGGCGTCGTAACCCGCGAGCTCCGCGGCCGCGTCGGCAATGCGGAACAGGTCCGGGAGCACGAGGTCGCGGAGCTTGGGGCTCGTCTGCCCGCTCGGGCCGCGCCCCACGGCGAGGACCTGCTCGACGTCCGGGTCGCGAAGGCACTCGCGCAGCACACCCTGCCCGAGCATCCCGGTGGCGCCGAAGATCATCACGCGCATCGTCGCTTCCCCGTCGTGTCGGATCTACATTCCCCGCTCGGTGCGCAGGAGGGACGTGAACGCGGTCTCCAACGAAGCACCGGGCTGGGACGTAAGATCGGCTCCCGGCTCCGCTCGGGCT
Source organism: Gemmatimonadaceae bacterium (assembly GCA_045804325.1). GTDB lineage: Bacteria > Gemmatimonadota > Gemmatimonadetes > Gemmatimonadales > Gemmatimonadaceae > JBJMNJ01. The sequence goes on along the minus strand of JBJMNJ010000072.1, from coordinate 25,145 downwards.
ACCTGGCAGCCAACCCCGCCCTCGGCCCTCGGCCCTCGGCCTGCTCTCCGGACTCCTGGTTGGGTCGAGGGCGTACAAGGCCGCCGCGCACTGTAGGCCGTTCCGCGGCCGAGGGCCGAGGACTGTCGGCCGAGGGCCGAGGGCCGAGGCCGGGGAAACACCATCACTCGAACGTCATGCCCTCTCCTGCATTCTGGCGCCAGTGGCACCGCTGGCTCGGCTTCCCCGCTGCGCTGTTTCTGCTCTTCGCCGCGACCACCGGCGTCCTCGTCGCCGGCACCGAGTTCTTCGGCGAGGACGAGGCGCGCCGCGAGGCGCTGCGGAAGGTCGTGAGCCCGCTGACCGCGGGCGACGACGTGGCGCGCGCCATCGCCGTGGACGTCGCGGCCGAGCGCGCGCTGAAGGCCGTGGCCGCGCGCGCCGGGCGCGACGCGCCGATCGACCGGATCACCCTCGAGCTCAAGGGGGACGCGCCGCGCGTGCTCGTCTTCACCGGCCGCCCCGGCGGCGGCGAGGACCGCAAGTTCATCGTGGACGCGCTGAGCGGCCGCATAACGAGCGAGGAAGCCTACGCGGACAAGCCGTTCCTCTACCGCCTCCACAGCGGCGAGGCGTTCGGCGACGGCGGGCTCGTGGTGGCCATGGGGTGGGGGCTCGCGCTCCTCTGGCTCACGATCTCGGGGCTCATGATCTACTGGCGCATGCGCCGGAAGGGCGCCGCCGCGACGGGGCTCCGCCGCGTGTTCTGGTAGCGCCGCTCAGTCCAGGAGCCGGTCCGCGAGGCGTCTGCCGGCCCAGAAGCCGACGCCCGCGCCGACGCCGCTGACCATCGTGGCGGTCGCGATGCCGACGCGCGCGCCGATCCACCATCCGATGTAGCTGCCGACGACCGAGCCGACGCCGGCGATGAGGCGCATCATGGGAGTGCTCCCGAGTTGGGGGGTACTCCTAGGACAGCAGGAGGCAGCAGCACGTAACGCCCCCCTCCGCCTTCGCCAGCTCCCCCGCCGGCACCGGCACCACGCGGACGCCGGCCGCCTCGAGCCGCCGGCGCGTGCGCGGGAACGCGTCCGCGTGGATCACCGCGCCCCGCGCGAGCAGCGCGTTCGCGGCGAAGGGCTCCGACGGATCGACCTCCACGGCGCGCGCGCCCTCGAACTGCCGGGCGTCCACCCACTCGGGGTTCGCCAGCACGAGGCCCTCCCCCACCGCCGTCACGGCGGTCTTGAGGTGGAGGCAGCCCGTGAAGGCCGCCTCGCGCACCTCGTAGCCGAACGGGTCGAGGAGAGCGCGGAGCTGCGCCGCGCCCTCCGCGTTCGAGCGCGCGCCGGTGCCGACGTAGAGCACGCGCCCGAGGCGCAGCACGTCGCCACCGTCGAGCGTCGCCGGCGCGGAGAGCTCGGCCACCGGGCGCAGAGGGCGCAGCGCGGCCGCCACGGCGCCCGTCTCCTCCTGGCGCGACTCGGCCCCCGGACGGGTGATCACCGCGATCTCGTCCACGACCACCGCCGTGTCCTCGATGAACACGGAGTCCGGCTGGTCGTCCGCGGCGGCGAGGCGCTGCACCCGGTAGCCCAGGCGCTCGAGCGCGCGCTCGTAGGCCGCGTGCTCGCGCCGCGCGACCTCCACGTCGATCGGCGTGCGGTCCAGGTGGGTGAGCTCGCAGTGGGCGATGGCCGCGGGGACCGGACGCGTGATGGCGAGTGGCATGACTATGCGTCGTGCACGGGCACCGCGAGCGGCGCGGCGAGGAGGAGGCGTCCGGTGTCCGCCATCCCCGCGCCCTGGTACACGCGCCGCGCCGCGCCGTTGTCCGCGCCCACCTCCACGTACAGCGCGCGGACGCCGCGCCGCGCGCACTCGGCGCGCACCGCGGCGACGAGCGCGCTCGCGACGCCCTCGCCGCGACAGTCGGCGCGGACGAACAGGTCGTCCACGAAGCCGCGCATCCCGCCGTACTCCATGCTGAAGCAGAGGGTGAGGACGACGAACCCCGCCTGCTCGCCCTCGTCCTCGTCCTCCGCGAGCCAGACGGCGCCGAGGCGCGGGTCGGCGAGCAGCGACTCGAAGGTGCGCGTCGCGGCGTCCGCGGAGAGCGGGTAGCCCGCCTCCGCGTAGAACTCGCCCATGAGCGCGACGAGCGCCGGCACGTCGTCGCGCCCGGCGGCGCGCACCCTCGGCGCGGGCGCGGCGCTCATCGGGCGAACCGCACGTTGTGCCACCACACGGCGCGGCTCAGGGCGCCGTCCGCGGCGAACTGGAGCGGCACGCTCAGCGCGAGCGCCGTCGCCCCGGCAATCGCGATCGGACGCGCCGACTCGCCGAGGCGCCCCTGCGAGACCGCCTGCACCGCCGCGTATCCCCCGAGGAGGATCCCCGCGTCGGTGAGGAAGGCGCCCGCGCGGCGCAGAGCCACGGCGCGCCGCGCGCTGCGCCGCGCCTCGGAGCCCTCGAAGGCCGGCGACACGTCGCGCGTCCAGAAGAAGCCGAGGCTCGCGACGCGCGTCTCGCGCTCGCCGCGCACGACGCGCAGGCCGCTCCACGCGGGCGCGATGCCGAGCGCGCAGTTGCGGTAGTCGCACGCGGGGCCGGGCGCGGCCTGCGCCGACGTGCGCGAGGCGCACGCGAGCAGCGCGGCGGCGATCGCCAGGCGGCCGGGGCGGTCAGTCCACATCGGGCGTGAGGTGCTCGACCTCGATCGGCACGCGCTCCGCGAGCGCGGCGGCGACGAGGCTCCGGTGGCAGTGCGCGGGGTCGTGCTCGAAGCAGAGGAGCGCCACCCGACGCCCCCCGTTCACGATCTCCGCGAGGCGCGCGAGCTCTTCCTGCGCGCCCGCGGTGGCGAGGTGCTCGCGAAAGATCCGCTGCATCTCGTCGTGGTGCCCGGCGCGCGCGGCGGCGCGCCCGTCGGCGGGGGTGCCGAGGCCGCGGAGGTGCAGGTAGTCGATGCCGGCGCCGGCGAGGTTCGCGGCGAGCTTCGTCTTGGCGAAGCCGGGGCGCCGCGAGCTCGCGACGGCGCGCACGTCCACGAGGAGCTCGACGCCCGCCTCCTGCAGCGTCTCCAGCACGCTCGCGACGGTGGACGCCTCGTAGCCGATGGTCGCGACCCTCGTCACGCGAAGAGCCTCGCCATGAGGACGTCGTCCTCGTACACGCCGTCGAGGAAGCGCGCGCGCCGGCGCACGCCCTCGCGCTCGAAGCCCACGTGCTCGTAGAGGCGCAGCGCCCGCTCGTTCGACGCGTAGACCTCGAGCTCGACGCGCTCCATCCCCTTCTGGCGCGCCCCCTCGAGCGCGGCCTCGATGAGGCGCCGCCCGAGCCCCTGCCCGCGGTGCGCGGGAAGGAGGCCCATGCCGAGCCGCCCGCCGTGCCCGTAGCCGGGGCGCAGGTCGCGCGAGACGTCGCACCATCCGACGACCTCCCCGGCCCCGTCCACCGCGACGACGTGCACGCCGCCGGTGTCGAGCACGTGGCGGTGGAACGCGCGCGACGCCTCGAGCGGCGGCGCCTCCACGAGCACGAGCCAGCGCCGCTCCCGCGCCACGACCCCGACGCAGCGGTTGAACCCCTCCACGTGCTCGTCGGCGGTGGGGAGGATGCGGATGGCGGACATAGGGGTGCAAGCTACTTCGCTCTCATGAGAGCGGATACCCGGCCCTCGGCCCTCGGCCCTCGGCCCGGGGCCGTTGACCGCCGAGGGCCGAGGGCCGAGAGCCGAGAGCCGCTGCACGTCGCGGCATCCCGATTGCCCCCCGCCCCAGCGGCTTCAACAGGGGGAGGACCCATGACGAACCCAGGACGGGCGGCCCGCGCGGGCGTAGCCCTGGCAGCGCTCGCGGCGCTCGGCGCCTGCTCCAGCGCCGGCTCCATCGGCGACATCCTCGGCGGCGTGCTCGGGGGCGGGGGCGGGCAGCAGGTGCAGGGGGCGATCCGCGGCGTGGACACGCGCAACCAGCAGATCACGCTCCAGCAGTCGAACGGCGAGAACGTGGCGCTCCGCTACGACAACAACACGCGCGTCGTCTACCAGAGCCAGGTGTACGCGGTGGGCAATCTGGAGTACGGCGACGAGGTGGTCGCCCGTGTATTGAACAACAATGGCGGCTACTACACGGACTCGATCACCGTGACGCGCTCGGTGAACGGCACCGGCACCACCACCTCGGGCGACGTGCGCTCCATCCAGGGCACCGTGCGCCAGATCGACCGGCAGAACGGGGTGTTCACGGTGGACGTGACGAACGGCGCGCTCACCGTCGCGCTCCCCTACAACGTGAGCAGCGCCGACCTCCAGCGCTTCCAGAACCTGCGCTCGGGCGACAACGTGCGGTTCTACGGGGTGTACCTGAACAACTCGCGGGTGGAGCTGCGTCAGTTCCAGTAGGCGCGGCTGCGCCGCGCGGTTCTCGGCTCCTCTCGGCGGCACGGTTCCGCTACACTCGGTTTTCTACTTCGGCGCGCTGCGCGCGCCTCGTCGGTTCTCTACTTCGCGCCGCTGCGCGGCACTCGTCGGTTCTCGGCGGTCCTGTGGACCGCGGTCGCAGTGAGCAACCGCCGCGCGTAGCGCGGCCGAGAACGACGAGGGGGCCGAAGTGCCCCGAAGTAGAGAACCGACGAGCGGCCCACAGGGCCGCGAAGTCGAGAACCGGGTGGAGAGGAGCCGTGAGTGAAGATGGGTAGAAAACCGCGGCCCGAAGGGCCGCCAGAGGCCCACTAGGGCCGCCGCGACACCAGCGCCCGCACCGCCTCGTCCACCCTCCTCAGCCGCCCCGTTCGCGCGTCCACCGGGATCCAGAGCGTCCGTGCTCGCGCGAGCACGCGGCCGTCGGACTGGCGGCGGACCTCGGTGTGGCGCTCGAACGCGAGGCCGTCTGCGGGGCCCACCCACGTCACGAGCAGCAGCTCGTCGTCGAGGAGGGCGGGGGCGAGGTAGTCGATCTCGTGGCGGCGGGCGACCCACCCGAGCTCGGCGCGCAGCTCGGGCGTCGACAGCGCCTCCCAGTGCGCGATCGCCACGTCCTGCACCCAGCGCAGGTACACGACGTTGTTCACGTGCGCCTGCCCGTCGAGATCGGCCGGGGCGACACGGACCGCGAGGGTGAAGGCGTCCGGCGGAGGGGTCGGGTGCTTCATGCGCTCGGAGAGAGGTCCTTCCGGTACGTCACCACGCGGGACACCTCCTGGAAGCCCAGCGTGCCGTGCGCGCGCTGCGACGCCTCGTTGTCGATGAGCACGTCCGACCCCAGCTCGCGGTAGCCCCGCGCGCGGGCCCACGCCTCGAAGGCCCGCACGAGGGCCGTCCCGACGCCCCGGCGGCGCACGTCGGCGTCCACCCACCACCCCTCGAGGTAGCCGACAGGACTCGTCAGGCAGCCGTCCGCCACGGAGCGCTCACCCACCTCCGCGAACCCGCACAGTCCGCCGCCGTCGCGCTCGGCCACCAGCACGGCGTTGGCGCGCCCGGCGAGCCAGTCGTCCGCGTCGGCGTCGTCGAGCGTCTCGTCCGGCCAGAGCAGCGCGCGCATGCGCATCCACTCTCCCCGGTCCCGCGCCTCGTACGCCCGCACCCGCATCGTGCCCCCTGGTCGCGTTGCTCTCGCACGAAATCTCTCGCGGAGCAGATCGAGAGCAACTGGATCGACAGGATGAGCTCGGAATTCACGGGCGGCCCAGCGCGCAGAGTCCTGACGTCGCGCGCACCGGCGGCTCCGGCGCTCTCGCGCTGTCGCGGAGGTACGCCCGGTACTGCGGCCAGGACTCGAGCGAGCCGTCGGGGCGTGCCGACTCGGGGACGAAGCGCGGCAGCCCGGCCGCGCGATCGCGCTCGTACGCGCGCCACGCCGTCCCGCCCCACGACGCCGCGGCTTCGGCGAGCTGCCGCACGACGCTGTCGGCGATCCCCTGCTCGATCATCGCGCGCCGGAAGAGCGCGTCCGCTTCGCCGCGCGCGCAGTGGCGCGTCCAGTACAGGTAGTCGTGCACGACGGCCGGGCCGGCGAAGCGCTCCCCCGGCGCGAGGTAGCGGTGCAGCCACACCGGGACGCCCGCGAGCTCCGCGACGAATCCCGCCGGCACCACGAGGCTGTCGCCCGAGCCGGAGCGGTAGACGAGCGGCTCGAGCAGGCGCCAGGTCTTCCCCTCCCCGATCTGCCGCACGCGGGGCTGCGCCATGGGCGGCGCGGGCGGGAGCGGGCGCCGCGCCGACGGCCGCGCGTCCCCGCCGGCACATGCCGCGAGGGCGAGCAGCAGCAGTCGCCTCGGCGCTCTCACGCCGTCACGCCTGCGCGAGCAGCCAGACGCCGAGCAGGCCCACCGCGACGGCCGTCACGCGCCGGAAGCGCTCGCGCGGCATGCCGAGCAGCACGCGCTCGCCGAGGATGGTGCCCGCGAGGACGCCGGCGGTGGCGACCAGGATGGGCGTCGCCAGCGCGACGAGCGTCGATCCCGCGCGCCACACGTAGATGGGCGTGCGCGCCGCGTCCACCGCCAGGCCCGTGGCGGTGGCCGTCGCCACGAACGCGGCGGGCCCCAGGCCGAACGAGCCGAGCGCCGCGGCGCGCAGCCCGCCCTGGTTGCCCGCGAGCCCGCCGAAGAGCCCCGACAGCAGCCCGAGCGTCATCGCTCCGGCACCCCTCGGGCGCCAGCGGTCGGCGAGGCCCGTGAGCCCCGCCGCCGCCGTGAGCAGCAGCAGCGCGCCGAGCGCGATGGTGAGGCCGCGGCCGCCGAGGCGAGTGTAGAGGAGCGCGCCCGCGAGGCCGCCGACGGCGCTCAGCGCGCCGAAGCCGCGCAGGACTTCCCAGTCGATGGCGTACCGCAGGCGCCAGCAGCGGAGCGCGGTGGCCGCGGCGTGCGGGAGGGCCACCGCCGCGACCGCCGACGGCATGCCGATGCGCGTGGCGAGCAGTGGCGTGAGCAGGCTGCCGATGCCGAAGCCGACGACGGACGCGGTGGCGCCGGAGAGCACGGCGACGGCGGCGACGGCGACGAGGAAGGCGAGCGTCATGCCTAACGGGGCGGCCGTCCGGCCGCCCACGCCTCGCGCATGGCGACGCCGATCGCACCGCCCGCCGGCGTCGTCACCGCGGTCAGTCCCAGGCCTCCCACCACGGCGAGCGGCGTCGCGAGAATCACGGCCTCGCCCGCGAGCGGCGCGGGCGCGGCGAGCGCGATGGTGGCGAGCACAGCGATACGAACTGGTGCGATCATGGCGCGGCTCCGGGTGGCGCTTCCCGCAGCATCGCCGTGCGGGGCCGGTTGATCGATTTCGTTCCGGGGACCATTTACCTTCCGCGCATGGCGATACCTTCTCCCTACCGCACCCTGCCCGCCGAGCGCCGCATCGTGCTCGTGACGCACGCCGTCAAGTCGAGCCGCGAGGTGCGCGAGCTCTACGTGCAGCGCCTCGTCTCGCGCGGCGGCGGCTTCCGCGCCGTCACCGTGCGCGGCTGGCCCGTCGACCGTCTCGCGCGCGAGGTCGTGCGCATGCGCGCGGAGACCGCGGACGACGAGCTGGACCTGCTGCACCTGCTCTACGTCGAGCTCGAGCCCGCGATTCAGACGACGTTCCTCGAGACGGCCGGCGTGAGGCACGAGAACGGGCGCATCCCCGACGACCTCGAGCCGCCGTACGCGGACGCCGACGCGGTGCGCCGCGCGACGGCCGCCGTTCGGGAGCGGTATGGGGAGGACGGCATGCGGTATCTCCACACGCTCGCGCGCTACGCCCGCGACGCCTGGCCGGGGATCGAGGATTCGGTGGGAGCCGCGGCCGGCTGAGCGGCGTCCCGCATCAGAGGAGCGCCTCGAGCTCCGGCGTGAGCAGGAGCGGCGCGGGCGGCAACTTGAAGAGGCGGTTCAGCGCGTCGCCGTAGACGTCCGGCCGCGCGTCCCCCGGCGCGAGCGGGCCGCGCAGCACGGTCCCCGCCGTCGCACGCACCTGCACCGCGCAGCGCGCGTCGAGCGCCCGCCAGAGCGCGTCCGCCCGCTCGCGCCCTGCGCGCAGTGCCTCCACCGCCTCGCGCGCCCGCGCCGCCGGGAACGCGACGAGCAGCCCGTCGCCCAGCGCCTTCACGACCTCGCCCCCCGCCGCCGCGCACGACGCGGCCATCGCCGCGTGCGCCGCGCGAACCACGCCGAGCGTCGCCCGGTCGCCGTGTGCGGCGCAGGCGGCGGTGGCGCCGTTCACCGAGGTGACGGCGAGCACGAGGCGCTCCTCGCGCGCCTCCTCGTTCCTCGGCGCCAGGTCCGCGGCGAGCTCGCCGCGCGGGACGGGGGCGGTGCGCACGGTCTCCTCCGTGGAGCGAGCCACTCAGCGCTCGGGCGGCCGGCGCGGCGGCCCGCTCGCGTTGTCCATGTCCGAGAAGATCAGCCAGCGTCCGCCCCGCGGGCGCCGCAGCGTCAGCGTGTACTTGCCGGCGTCGCCCGGCGCATCGCCATAGCCGTAGCCGCCGACGATGTAGCCCACCGTGTCCGACGTCGAGTACGCGTACGCGCGCAGCCGGAGCGGCCCGCCCGCCTGCGCGCTGTACGCCGCCGCGATCGCCGCGCGCCCGCGCACCGGCGGCCGCCCGTTCTGAAGTACGAATCCGTCCTCGGCGAACAGCCCCGCGAGCCCCACCGCGTCGCCGGTGCGCCAGGCCCGCTCGTAGTCGCGCAGCACGCGGTCCAGCGCCGCCGGGAGCGCGACAGCGGGCGGCGCGCTGTCCGTGGGAGTGGCCTGCGGCGCCTGCGCACCTAACGGGGCCGCGAGGAGGGCCGCGAGCGCGAGAGCGAGGAGACGGGTCATCGGAGGGCGCGGTCGAAGGTCACCGGACGACGGGGTCGAGCACGGCACGCCAGATGTCGTACCCCGCCCGCGTCATGTGCAGGCTGTCGTCCACGAACAGCTCCGGGCGCGGCCGCCCGGTCGGGCCGAGCATCGGCGTGAACACGTCCACGTACGTCTGCCAGGGATCGCTCGCGATCTCCTCCCGCACGAGGCGGTTGGCCTCGCGCGCCTGGTCCGCCAGCATCCAGCGGCTCGGGCTCGGCTTGATGGACACGAACGCGACGCGCGTCGCCGGGAGCGCGCTCCGGACGAGCGCGACGAACGCCCGATAGTCGGCCGCGACCTGCCGCGGCGTGCGTCCCGCCGCGAGGTCGTTGTCGCCCGCGTAGAGCACGACGAGCCGCGGACGCAGCGGGAGCACGACGCGCGGCGTGTGGCGAATGACGTCCGGCAGCGTCGAGCCGCCGAAGCCGCGGTTCATCACCCGCACCCCCGGGAAGTCCTCCGCCAGGTCGGGCCAGAGCCGGAACGACGAGCTGCCGACGAACACGACCCCGCCCGGGATGGGCGGCACCGCGCGGTCGCGCATCTCGAAGCTCCGGATCTCCGCCTCGAACGGGTCGGGCGCGGGAGCGGGCGCCCGCTTCGGCTGCGCGCACGCGGCCGCCGCCGAGAGCATCAGGAGCGCGACGAGCCTCACGTCACCCCTCCGAGGTGGACGGACGCGCCGCGCCCACGGACTTCGCGAACACGCCCTTGTAGCGACTCACCTCGCTGCGCTCGCGGTCGAGCTCCGGGATGTGCTGCGGCGTGTAGCCGAAGCGCCGGAAGAACGCCTCGTCGTTGCTCACGGCGAAGAGCAGCGTGTGCCCGCGCTTGCGCGCGAGCCGCTCGACGCCGTCCACCAGCGTCCGCCCCACGCCGCGCCCCTGCTCCCCCGGCGCCACCGCGAGCGAGCGCAGCTCCGCCACGCTCGGCGAGTACGCGTCGAGGTGCGCGCACCCGACGACCCCGTCCCGCCCCGCGTCCACGACGACGAAGTCGTGCGCGTGCGCCGCGACGAACTCCGCGCTGCGGGGGAGCAGCGTGCCGCTCGGCACGTAGTGGGCGATGAGCTCGCTCACGCGCGCCGCGTCGTGCGGCGTGGCGACGCGCACCTTCAATCGCTCGCTCGCGTCGAGCGCGCTGGTCGGCGGAGGCTTCATGGGCGGGTTGCGGCGGTCGGCGGCGGACGAGAGGCTGTCCGGGAAGATGGGCGATGCGCCGCCGCGTCAGAAGCCCTCGAAGCAGTCGTAGTTGCGCTGCCCCGGATCAACGGCGCCGCCCGTCCGCGAGCCCTCCCGACGGGTCGCGCGGGTCCCCCGGCTCGACCCCCGGCAGCGAGGCCCACGGGATCACCGACTCGATGAACGCGTAGGTGCGTCGTACGAGGTCCGGCTGCAGCAGGTCGCGGCAGCGCACGGCGAGCAGCGCGGTCAGCACGCGGCTCCGCGCGAGCCCGGCGACGTGCGGCCCGTCGAGCACCTCGCCGAGGAGGCGGACGTGTCCGGTCCCCTGCCACTCCCAGGACGGCACGGCGGACGATCGCGCGAGGCGGTTGAGCGCCCGGTCCACGGCGCGGCCGAGCTCCGCGGCGAGCGAGCCGCTACCCGGCGGGGCGTCGGCGAAGCCGTCCGACGCCGCGAGCCGCTCCCAGTCCGCGGCCTCGAGCGCCGCGACGCGGTCGATGAACCCCGCGACCATCGGGTCGTCGGGGCCGCGCGGTGCGAGGGTCGGGACGGGAGTGCTTCGCACGGACGTGCCCTCCACGTGAGGTGTGCAGCCGTTCCACGCCCGCGGCGGTCACCCCGCCGCGCGCCGCGCCGCCGGCGCGTCGTCCTCGCCGAGGGAGTCGAAGATGCGCACGGTCGTCCAGAAGCGGCCGCACTCCTCGCGGAAGCGGTCGTGCACGGGGTGCGTCTGGTAGGCGTCGTGCGCGCGCTGGTCGTCGAAGACGAGCACGAGGGCGCGCGAGTAGCCGCGCTCGATCACCGGGCGGTCGGTCGGCGCGGGCGCGCCGATGTAGCCCGCGCGCACCGTGTCGATGCCGCGCAGCGCGCGCAGCCCCGTGGCGAACCGCTCGCGCTCGGCGGCCGTGAGGTCGTCGCGGAGCCAGAAGTAGACGGCGTGAACGAACATCGTGCGGTGGGCTCGTTGCGGTGTCGCCGGCAGAAGATGCCGCCCCGCACGCGGCGCGCTAGACCTCAGCCGCCGCCGCCCGCGTTCACGCCGTGGAGGAAGCGTGCGTAGCCGATCTCAGCGGCGTTCTTCGTGAGCTCGAGGTTCACCCACGCGGCGACGTCCCCGAAGGGACGCTCGCGGAACGGCCACCGCGTCCGGTCGGACGAGCGCATCTCCTCGTCCGTCACCCGCTGGAGCTCGGCGCGCCACCGCGCGTTGAGCCCGCCGAGCCACTCGCGCACGTCGTCGGCGCTCCCGGGCCACGCGACGTCCTCGCGCGCGAGCGCCGCGCGGCCGAACGAGTGGTCGAGCGCCATCGACCACCAGAAGCCGACGTGCCACGTGAGCCACGCGATGCTCGGCGGCCCGAGGAGGTAGTCCTCGCGCTCGGGCCAGTCGGCGCGCCAGCGCCCGTCCGCGGCGCGGTGCACGTGCGGGCCGGCGCGGGCCGGGCGCCAGAGGCACTCCTCGGTGGTCAGCCCGTCGAGGTGGTAGCTCGCGAGCCGCCAGGCCGTGTCGAGCTGCCGGAGCAGGATCCCGCGGACGTCGTCGATCACCGGGTGCTGCGACGCGCGCGAGGCCGCCGCGCTACTGCCGGGCGGGCTTCTTCGTCGTGATCTTCACGACGCCGTTCGCGCCGCGCACGCCGTAGATCGCGAGGTCGGCCGGGTTCTTCAGGACCTCGATCTTCAGGATGTCGTTCGGGTTGAGGTAGATGACGCCGCGGTTGTCGGGCGGGAGAGGCGTGTCGTCGAGGACGTACAGGGGCTCGTCGCCGCCGTAGAACGAGGTGCCGAAGCCGCGCACGCGAATCTGGAGCCCCCCTGCATCGGTGCGCGCCACGGTGACGCCGGGAAAGCGGTTCACGAAGAGCTGCTCGACCGACTTGCCGTCGGCGTTGGTCACGAGCGACGGGTCGTTCGCAGGCCGGCTCGCGAGGGGCGCCTCCACGGGCTCCTTCTTGGCCCCCGAGGCACACGCGAGCAGCGCGGTCGAGGGGAGGATCGCGAGCGCGCGGCGCGCGCGGCGGGAGAGGAAGTGGCTCGACATGGCTCCTCCAGGCTTGCTGGTTACCGTCGGTGCTGCACCCCGGTCGCGCCGATCGCGGCGCGGGAGCGTCGACATGCGACAGGACCGGGGGGCGGGATCTCATGGTCGAGTCTGGCGGCGCCCTTCCAATGTAGTACAGAATCGCCGTTTCGCAGCACCGCCCGTCCTACCAGGCCTCCGACAGCCCGGCCACCCAGCCCTCGATCGCCCGCCACGCGCTCTCGGGCCGCGCCTGGAGCAGGAGGTGCGGGCCGGGCACGCGCACGACGCGCACGCCCACTGCGGCCCGGATGACCGCGCGGACGCTCGACTCCGCGACGACGCGGTCGTCCGTGCCGCGCAGGTACATCACGGGAGCGCCGCTCCGGGCCAGCTCCGCGCCCGCGTCCGCGCGCAGGACGGCGCGCAGCCGCGCCGCGAGCACCGCGGGCGGCACCGAGGCCACCGCCCGGCGCACGGCGGCGACGAGCGCCTCCGGCGCGTCCGGGCCCACGAGGTAGCGCCGGACGAGCGCCCGCGGCGGGGCGACGCGAAACATCACTGGCGCCACGAGGGCTCCCAACGCCCGGACGGCGATGCCGAGTCGCTCGGGGCCTGGGGGCGTCACGAAGCTGTTGCACAGCACCACGCCGGCGACGCGATGCCGCGCGGCGAGCGTCGCCGCGAGGGGACCCGAGAACGATTCGGCGACGAGCACCGTGCTCTCGTCCGGACGCACCCGCGGCGCCAGCCGCTCCGCGAGCTCCGCGTAGCCGAGCGGCTCGGCGGGGAGCGCGATGGGCTCGGCGCGGACGCCCCGCGGCGTCGCGCGGAGGAACGGCTCGAAGAGCGCGCCGGTGCCGTCGAGCCCCGGCAGCAGCACGAGGCGGCGCGTCACCGGCGCGGCCCGCGCGCGTGCCGGCGGCGGCGCTCGCGCTTCACCCGCCGCGCGGCGGGCGCCGGGTCATCGCAGGACGGAAAGCACGCGCGACGTCCGGCAGTCCACGCGGAGCTGCGCGGAGGCCTGCGCCGTGCTGCCCTCGGCCGGCACGGGTCCGTAGTCCCCCACCGCCCGCGCGAGCGCGGAGCTCACGAGCGTGTCCGACTCCGTGACCCGCCGCTCGATCTCGGAGTGCAGGAGCAGATACTCGCGGCCCGTCTTAGGGTCGCGCAGGCGTTCGGCGCACGCGCGGGAGAACGCCGCGTCCGGCGCGCCGGCACTCGAAGGCACGGCCGGGAGCTCGGCGCTCCGCTCGAGCTGCGTGCCGGCCTGCGGGCCGCGGGGGCGCGAGGCGCGCGAGCAGGCCGCGGCCGCGAGCGCGAGCAGCAGTAGGGTCGAACGGCGGAGCGGCGGCGAGAGCAGCACGGATCCCTCGATGCGATGGCTTCCCAGCCAAGCTGCATCGGCGGTCTCGCGGTTCGCAACCGCGCGGGCCCTAGTGCTCGGCGATCCCGTCCGCGTACGTCCGCGCACATGCGCCGCTCTCGTCGCGCACCGCGGAGAAGCCGAAGCCGTTCCAGCGGTAGCGCATCGTGCGCGTCTCCGTCGTCGAGGGGTCGATGCGGACGAACGAGTCCCCGCGGTGCAGCGCGCAGACGTTCCCGGCGCTGTCCACCACCGCGTCGAGCAGGGGCCAGGCGAGCGCCGTGCCGCGCCAGCGCGCCACGAGCCCGTCGTCGCCGAGCTCGTAGACGTGCGGGCGCACGGCGATCTCGCCGTCCATGTCCGACCGGTGGCGCTCGAGCGACAGCAGGAACGTGCGTCCGTCGCCGGAGGTGACGCCCGGCGACACGGCCACGAGCGCGACGCGGCGCGTGCGCCAGCGCAGCTCCCCGCCGCGCCACGCCTCGATCACCACGCCGCCGCTGTCCGCGGTCGCCGGCGACCACGCCTCGGGCCGCAGCGTCCACCCCGCGTACGTCAGCGACGGGTGCACGGGGGCCGCGCACTCGGCGAGCGCGGCCTCGGGCAGCCGGCCGGCCACCACGGGCACGGCTGAGCCGCGCATGGCGTGCGTGCGCACCCCGCCGCAGCGCACGTGCCGGCCGCTCACCTCGCAGTCCGCGACGAGCCCCTCCTTCGTCTGCGGGTAGCGCTGGTCGAACACGTGGTTCCCGAGCGAGAAGAACACCGGGCGCCCGTGCACGCACTCCGGCTGCTGCACGACGTGCGGGTGGTGCCCCACGACGACGTCCGCGCCGTGGTCCACCAGCCACTCGGCGGCCATGCGCTGCGCGGCGTTGGGCCAGTCCTGGAGCTCGGTGCCCCAGTGCACCGACGCCACGACGACGTTCGCGAGCGAGCGCGCGAGCCGCAGCCGCTGCGCCACCGCGAGCGACGGGATCGCCTGGACGCGCCCGTCCGACCCCGGCACCAGCGTGACGGCGACGATCGCGACGGTCACGTCGCCGACGCGCACGAAGCGCGGCGACCCCTCGAAGTCGGCGCCGAGCACGCCCGCCCGCGCGAGTGCCCGCAGCGTCCGCGCGCGCCCGGCGCCGCCGAGGTCGGCCGCGTGGTTGTTCTCCACGGACACGGCGTCGAACCCCGCGGCGGCGAGCCGCTCCGGCGCGTCCTCGTCCATCGCGAAGCAGAGCGACGGGTCGGCGGCCGCGCACGAGGAGTCGGGGCCCACCGCGCCCTCGAGGTTCGCGCCCGCCCAGTCCGCGGAGGCGAGCAGCGGGGCGAGCGAGTCCCAGGGCTCGCGCCCCGTCCGCTCGCGCTCCAGGCGCACCTGCCGCGAGAGCATGACGTCGCCGGCGAACAGGAGCCGCGCCCTCGGCCGCGTGCGCGCCAGCGCCGCCCCGGCCGCCATGAGGCAGACCAGGGCGACCGCCGCGGCCGCGCCTAACGCGCGCCGTCCGCGCGGCACGAGGCCGGCTCCCCGGCGAGGTACGGCTGCACCCACGCCGGGTGCGCGCGCTGCGCGACCTCCTTCCGCCACTTCGCGTTGTCGTAGAGCTCGTGCGAGACGAGCTCGTGGTACGAGTAGATGCCGCCCACGACGATCTGCCGCCGCCCGAAGAACGGCACCACCTGCCGCCACTCCATCGGGTTCCCGACCGCCGCCTCGAGCACGCCGAGCGGCTGCGGGCTCCCGGCCACGTCGGCGATCTTCGCCATGGGCTCGGGCGTCGGGATCCCCTCGTCCTCCGTCCCGAGGCTCTTGTAGATCAGGAACTGGTGCTCGGCCGACCCGCCGATCGCCTGGATCGCGGCGAAGTCGGAGTCCGCGAGCGCCTCGCCGCGCAGCTCCCGCTCGGCCATCCCGGCGAACCGCCGCGCCTCGGCCGCGGACGTGCCGAGGTGCCGCGCGACGGCGTCGCGGAGCCGGGGGTCCCAGCCGTCGCCCGCGCGGACCGTGCGCGCGAGCGCGTCGTAGAGTCCCGCGATGGCCTCGAACGACTGCGGCGCGGGCTCCACGTAGCCGCGCGGCTGCTCGAACAGCAGCTCCTCGAAGCCGCCCTCCCCCGCCTCGGCGGCGCCGGCGCGCTCGTTCGCGAGGACGGTCGCCTCGCGCAGCGTGGCCCACGAGGCGAGCCCGGTCTGCAGCCGCTTCGCGTCCCAGATCCGCGACCCCTCCGGCGCGCCGGGGAACCGCACCGAGTCCGCCCACTCGGCGCCGAGCGCGTCGAGCCACCGGTCGTAGACCGTCGTGGACTCCCCGACGCGCGGGCGCCGCGCGCGGATGCCGTCGAGCACGGGGCCGAGGCGCGGGTAGCGGGCGAGCGTGTCGGCGAGGAGCGCGCGCGCGAAGGCGTTGCCGTACACGGCGGCCACGTCGAGGCCGGACGGATGGAGCCGGCGGCCGCCGTCGCGTGCGACGATCTGCTCGTCCTTCGGCCACGCGTCGTGGTAGACCGTCGACGCGAGGGTCTCGTTGTCGAGCCCCCACGAGAGCGGAAAGACGGCGCGCCCCGTCGGCGCGTGCTTCGCGTACGGCGCGAGCGGCACGTCGACGCCGCCCCAGACGAGCGGGCGCCGCGGCGCGGCGAGGAACGGGCGGTAGACGTCGATCCACCGCGCGGCGAGCGCCTGCACGGAGGCGGGGAGCGCGGCGAGCGGAGCCCCGTCGGTCACGCGCCCGATCTCGGTGAGGTAGTGCACCGCGCGGAAGTACTGCTTCATCTCGGGGCTCGACGCGTAGTGCCCGCGCGGCAGCAGCTCGCCGAAGTCGAACGTGCTGTCGAGCACCGCGGACGACTCGGGCCTGGTGGCGCGAGCGATGAGCCCGGCCTCGCTCGTGGCGTCGAGGGCGCGCGATCCGGCGATGGCCGCGAACGCCTTCGCCCAGCGCGAGCCGGGGGCCGAGTGCGCGAGCGCGGCGCCCGCGGAGTCCACGAAGGTCCAGAACGCGCCGATCGCCCGCTGCTGCTCCGAGAGGATGAAGACGCCGTTGAAGGCGGCCCCGAAGTTGTCCCAGAAGAGGTCCGTGGTCGCGAGGAACGGCACGCGCGGGCCCGCGTCCACCGTCTCGTAGTTGTAGCGCTCGTAGATGGCGAAGAGCTGCTGCTGCCGCTCGTCGGCGTCGAGGAACAGCCCGCCGTCGTGCGCGTAGCGCTCGATCGAGCAGCGGTCCCCCGCATGCTGCCACGCGTTGGCGACGTCGGCCAGCGGGACCTCGATGGGCACGTACGCCACGGCGGCGCGGCCCGCGCCCTTCGTCACGACGCCGATGACGCCGCGGCCGTCGGGGGTCGCGACCGGCGCCGCGACGAACGTGTGCGTGGCGGCCTGGCTCCGCTCGGCGACGCCGTCGCCGATGACCGAGATGCCGGGGCGGCCGGGGCGCCAGTGCAGGTACGCGTTCCCGTTCGGCGCGAGCTGCGCCACGCCCTCGCAGGGGAGGGCGCGGAGCGGCTCGTCGTGCGTCCAGGCGCGCTCGTAGGTGAGGGCGTGCACGCAGCCGCGCCGATCCTGCCAGAGCATCGGCTCGCCGCGTGGGTGGAACGAGAGCGGCACGCCCGACGCGGTCGTCACGCCGCCGGGCGGCACGTCGGCGTCCGGGACCGTGACCTCCTCCGCCTTCGGCCCGACGACCTGATACTCGACGCCCCCGCGCTCGGTGACGCTCCGCAGCGAGAAGCCGCCGCCGGGGAGGCGCGCCGCGAAGAACAGGCGGTAGAGCTCGTCGCCGCCGATGTGGAACGGGCGCGAGCCGACCACGAGGCGCCCGATCTCGCGCTGCGTCTCGAGCACGGTCGTCGTCGTCCACGCGCCGCCGTCGCCGCGGACGGCGAGGATGCGCGACGTCACGCCGACGTCTCCGCTCACGAAGTACGCGGGCGCCACCGGGTGCGCCGCGATGCCGCGCGGCGCGAACCCCGCCGGCAGCTCGGCCACGAGCGACGCGACGCGCGCGCCGGCCGTCCAGCGCAGCACGCGCGCGCGCCCGTCGGCGGAGCGCACGAGCAGCGCCGCCTCCGGCCCGAACGTCGAGGCTGTGATGTCGATCACACTGTCGCCGGCGGCGAGCGCGAGCTCGGCGGGCGCGTCCGGCGACGCGATCACGATGCCGGGCGCCGCGGTGCGCGCGATGGGGTCGCCACGGCGCGGCGCGTCGGCGCGCCGCCGGGCGAAGGCGTCACGCCGCGCGGCGACCGCGGCGGCGACGGCGAGCGCGACGACGGAGATCTTGAGGAGGCGCGAGCGCGCGGAGCGTTTGCGAGGCACCAACACGGGCGGTCCGGGCGATCGTTGAGCCAGGCGCCGCGACGCGCGCGGTGAAGAGGGACTGCCTGGCGGCGTCGATCCCTGACGACGCGTGCGCGGTGTCGTCACACGCCGCGCGGCGGGCCTCGCATCAGAGGGGCGAGTCGCCCTCGTTGACGTGCCAGAAGCTGCGGCCCGAGTGCCCGCGATCGACGAAGAAGTGGTGGTTTCCCGCACGGATCGCGTCGATCGCGGCGGCCGCGTCCTCGCGCGTCCGCGGGTCCCGGTGTGCGAGCAATGGCTCGAGGGCCGGCAGCGCATCCGGGTGCAGCGCGTAGGCGAGCAGGCCGCAGGCGCGGTACCGCACCATGTACGCCTTGTCGGCGAGCGCCTCGAAGCCGAGCGCGAGCGCCTCGGGGTTCCCGCGCGCGTGGCGGATGGCGTGGAAGACGAGCGCCGCGCGCCCCTGCCAGCGCCGGGCGAGCGGGAAGGCCGCGGCCAGATACGGCACCGCCGAGGCGCCCTGCTCGCGGAGCGAGGCCCACGCGGCTTCGGATCCGACGTCGTCCGCACCGACGGCGTTCGCGAGCTGGAGGATGGCGGGGTCGAGCATCGGAACGACGGCGAAATAGTTCACGTGGTCTTCGGAAGTCCGATGGAAAGCGCACGAAGGTGGGGCCGGCGCGGTGCTCGGCGCGTGCACCCCTTCGACGATCGGGCGTGCGTCCTGGGCACGCCGCGGACGGGAGAAATTTCAGTTCGTTCGCGGTGCCGGCGGTGCCACGTTAGGCGTCCGCGCGCCGCGCGCGCCGGGCGACGCTAACGGATGCGCGACTGCACGTACGCGAGGATCTCGCTGCGCCGCGGGTGCTCCGCCACCCACTCGGCGAACTCGCGCGTGCGGGAGAAGTCGGGGCCGAGCTGCCGCTCGAAGGCGGACTCGGTGCGCTGGCGCCGCTCGTCGCTCCGCGCGTCGAACTGCCACCCCGGGCCGAACATCTGATGGATGTTGTCGTGCAGCCCGCGCGACTTGAGCGTCGCCCACTCGCCGGCGTCGAGCCACACGCCGTTGCAGTTCCCGCAGCGGTCGAGCGTGAACGCGATGCCGTGCCCCACGCGGTAGCGCGTCAGCACGTGGGCACAATCAGGACAGCGGCGCGCCGGGCCCTCGGGCCGCGACGCGAACTCCCCTGCCCCCTCCGCCGCCACCTCGGGCGCGTCGCCGGACTGGCCCTCGCGCCAGGCGAGGTAGTCGCCGAAGCGCATCCAGTGTCCCTGACAGCGGTCGCACGTGAAGCCCGAGAGCGCGGGCTCCAGGTCAATGCGGCGCAGCGGGGCGTAATCGACGGGGCAGTCCATGCAGGCGACGGGTTGGGGGTCGCGTGGTGGACGGACGGCGGTGCTCGCGCGTCACCCCGCGTGCGGCGCGGCCCTCACCGTGTGACGGGCGTCACACTCACCGAGTCCTCGAAGCCGAGCCAGCGCTCCATGCGCCACGTGCCGTCGGTTCCGCGGACGAACAGCGTGGCGTACCGCCCGAACTCGGTGCGGCGAACGCCGGCCGTGTCGGTCCACGTCTGCCGAAACGCCCCGAACTCGCTCGCGTGGTCCCGCGCGATGTGGCGCGTGGCGACGTCCAGGCGGAGCTCCACGTCGCGCTCCGCGGCCCAGATGTCGCGCGCCATCCCCGCCAGCGCGGCGGGCCCGCGCACCGGAGGAATGGCGGGCCACTCGAACACTGCCGCGTCAGTGTAGAGCGCCGCGTACGCCTGCGGGTCGCGACGCCGGTACGCGTCCGAGAGGCGGGCGTTCAGCGCGTCGATGGCGGCGCTCGCCGACGCGGCGTCCGCGCCGACCTCCGCGTTGCGCGCGGGCTGCGCGCAGGCGGCGGCCGCGCCGCAGAGCGCGGCGATCGCGATCCGGAGAGCTAATCTCACGTCTGCCTCCGCGCTGGTCGTCGTGCCACGTCAGCGCGCGCGCAGCGCCGCCTCCGCGCGCGCCTCGTCCTCGGCGGTCGGCCCACGGGCCGCGCGGTCGATCTGCCTGATGGCGCCGAGGTGGTACCCGAGGTGGACGACGCTCCCGGCCATCCAGCCGGCCTCCACCTCGTTCGTCTCGCGCGGCGTGCCGAGGGCCTCGATCCAGGCGCTCACTTCATCGCGCAGGTCGTCGCGCAGCGCGCGCCACTCGGCCTCGGAGACGGCGTTCCGCTTCCAGCTCGCGGTCCAGTCGATGTCCTTCCACCGCAGCGGCGTGCCCGTCGCCCACCGGTTGAGGATCGAGAAGCCGTAGCGAAGGTGGTCCACGTGCGCGGCGATCGAGGCACCGCCGAGCGACCTCGACGCCGCCTCCGCGGAGAGCCGCTCGAGCGACGCGAGCAGGCCCGTGTCGCCGCGGTTGAGCACGTACGTGCGATTCTGCGTGTCGGGCGACCCCTGCGCGAGCTCGCGCAGCAGCGTCGTCATGACGGTCGCGAGGAGGTCGGCGCTCATGGGAGTCGGCTCGGGACGACCGGCGTCGCGACGCGCGCGGGCGCTGCCACGCCGCGGAGGAAGACGATGTAGTCGGTGGCCGCGGGCGTCGCGCCGCCCTGCCGCGCGAGGAGCGCAAGCTGCCCGCGGTGATAGCTCCCGTGCAGCGCGACGTGCGCCAGGACGTCGCCGATCGTGTTCGCGAACGCCTGTCCCGCGCTGTTCCGGTAGGACACCTCCTGCGCGAGCCCGGCGGCGTCGAGCCCGGCCGCGATCGCGCGGAGCGCCGCGGCGCTCTCGGCGGCCAGCGCCACCGCCTCGTCGAGGCGCAGCTCCGGCCAGATGGGGTAGGCCGGCGTGCGGCCGGCGAGGCGCGCTGCCCAGACGTGCGTGGACGCGGCGAGGTGGGCGTAGATCGCCCCGGCGCGCTCGGCCTCGGGCGTGCCGGGCGGCATCGCGCGGAGGGCCTCCACGGCGCGCGCGTCCGCCCAGGCGAAGTGGTCGAAGAGCGCAATCAGCATGAAGTGTCTCGTGTCAGGCGGCGGGCGTCGCCGGGCTTCGGGTTCTCCCGAGCCACCGCGGCACCTGCCGACAGTACGAATCGTATTCGACGCCGAACTGCCGCCGGAGCGTCGGCTCCTCGTAGAGCCGCACGAACAGCAGCGTGGCCGCCACGACCGCGAGCGCGTACCGCGCCAGGGTGCCGCTGCCCGTCGCGAGCACCTCGCCGGCGAGGACGAGCCACAGGCAGACGTACATCGGGTTCCGGCTGACCCGGTACGGCCCCGCGGCCACGAGCGCGCGAGGCGGGTCGTAGGGCGCCGGCGTGCCGTGCCCCCGGCGCACGAACAGCGCGAAGCACCACACCAGGCCCGCGACGCCCGCGAGGACGAGCGGGACGGCCAGCGCGGCCCCCCGACCGACGACCGCGTCCAGCCGCCGCTCGTCCCGGAGGATGCGGTACGGCACGACGCCGAGGACCGTTCCGGGGGCGACGACGAAGAAGATGAGCGCGCGGAGCCAGAGCACGCGGTCTCCATGGATAGGTAGGCCGGTTGCTCCCACAGTATGCGCGGCGGCCGAAGCAGCGGCCAGCCACGTCGCTCGGTCGGGCCGCTAGCTCGGCGCGGCGTCGCCCTGCACGTCGGCCGGCGCGTCGGCCAGCGAGCGCGTGCCGAAGCGGCGGGCGGAGCGCTCCCTGGCTCTGGCGCGCTCCCGGTCGCGATCGCGCGGCGGTGCGCTCGTGTGCAGCGACTGCAGGAGCCGCTGCGCCGCGGCGGCGATCTCGTCGACGGCGCGGTCGAACGCCTCCGCGTTGGCTCGCGAGGGGCGCGTCGCGCCGCTGAGCTTGCGGACGAACTGCAGCGCCGCGTCGCGCACCTCGGCGTCGGAGGCGGGCGGCTCGAAGTTCGCGAGCGGGCGGATGTTGCGGCACATGAGCGCGGGGGTGGAGGGGGCGCCGCCGCTCAGGCCGCGGCGGCCGGTCACGACGTGGTAGCCGCCCTCGCGGGGCGGCTCCGCCGCCGGCGTCGCGTCACGCGTCGGTGGACGGCTCCTGCTCGCCGGCCGGCTCCTCCGGCGCGTCGTCCACCCGCCGGTCGTCCCGGCGCTGCTGGCGCTCCGCGCGCTTGGCGTCCTTCTTCGCCTTCCGCTCCTGTTCCTTCTTCCGCTTCTCGAAGTCGTAGTTGGGCTTACGCGCCATCGTGAGGAGGCTCCGCTGATGTCGTCTGGCCGCGGTCGGAGGCGCCGCGCATCGACGCGCCCTCGTGGCCTCCGCAATGTACTCGCAGCGGGCCGATTCACGCGCGGGGGCGCTCCGCGGGCCAGTGCGTGCCGAGCGCGCTCTCCTCGACGCGGTAGACGTGGAGCATGTCGTGGAGCGCGGCGTGCCGGCACATGAGGAAGAGCGAGTAGCGCGCGTGCCCCGCGTGCACCGCCTCGCGCGCCCACGCCGCCGCGGGCAGCGCCGCGAGCCGCGCGACGAACGCCGCGCGCCCGCGCTCGTAGGCGTCGAGCGCCGCCGCGAGGTCCATCCCGAGCAGCCGGTCGGGCGGCTCGTCGGCGTCCGGCTCGTAGTTGACGATCGTCGGGCACTCCTCGCGCAGGATGCGCTCGGCGCGCTCGGCCCAGAGCGGCTCCATGAGCGCCAGGTGGCAGGCGTGCTCGTGCGCGGACCACTTCCCCTCGCGCGGGCGACGGCGGAGGTCCGCCGGGGGCACGTCGGCCACGAGCGCCCGCAGCGTCGCGGGTCCGCGGGCGAGCTGAGCGAGGACGTCGGCGGGTGTCTGCATGGGCGAGCGGCGAAGGCGATGGCGGCAGCGAAGGCGCCTGCCCGCGGCGGCTGCCAGCGCGAGCTGGAAGACGAGTAGACCCAGTCCGGCGCGCCGTCAGGAGAGAGAACGTCGAGGCGAAGACACCGAAGCCGGCGAGTGCGCGGGGCAGGTAACCGGATCGAAGGAACAGCGGGAAGAAGAGGGTATAGCTCAGTCCGATGAACATCCAGGCGACCCCTGGATGCCGGCATTGGCGGCCTGCTGTGTCACGGCCGCCAATCCGCCGAGCCGTTCCGTCGTGAACGTCGCCGACGCGGACGACGATTGGATCCGCCCCTTGGCGACGCGGAACATCAGGCTGGACGCCCCCACGAAGGCCCCGCCGGGTCGGAGAAGCAGCGCGAGTTGCGCGCTTCGAAGCGGGTGAAACCAGCGCGGCGCGTACTCGTATGGGAACCCAATATGAAGCGCGCGCCAACGGCTCGCCACCCGCGACTCGGTTGCGTCCATGCGTTCGATGCTGTTCGTCCACATCCTCGGCGGCTCCGTCGCCATCGTCGCCGGCTACGTCGCCCTCGCCGCTCCGAAAGGACGCTGGCTGCACCGGCGCGCCGGGACGCTATTCGTCTACGCGATGCTGGCGATGGGCGCCGGCGCCGTCGTGGTGGGTCTCGCGCGCGACCGGGTGACCTGGACGGGCGGAATCTCAGTCGCGTACTTCGTCATCACCGCGACCGCCGCGGTTCGGCGGAGGAACGAGACCGCACCGCTGATGGATGGCGCTCTCATGCTCGTGGCGATGGCGCTGGCCGTCCGCAGCTTCCGTGGCGGCTTCGTGGCGCTGGCGATGCCGGGCGGGCAGCTCCAAGGCGTCCCCGCGCCGGCGATCTTCATGAGCGCGGTCGTCCTGACGCTGGCCGCCGCGGGTGATGCCAGGATCCTGCTCCGTGGCCCCCTTCAGGGGAGCCAGCGGATCAGGCGACACCTGTGGCGCATGTGCTACGCGACGTTCAGCGCGACGGGCTCCTTCTTCCTCGGGCAGGCGAAGGCCATTCCGGAGCAGCTGCGCCTCTGGCCAGTGCTCATCGTCCTGGCCGTTCTGCCGCTGTTCTTCCTGCTCTACTGGCTCTGGCGCACGTCGGATCGCCGGGTGGGTGCGACGCCGAAGCCCGCCTGGCTGCTGCCACGATTCGTCAGCCAGCGCCTGCCCTGAGCCGCCGCACGCGCTCACGTGCTCCGAACGGGGAGCGGTGGAGTAGGCCCCGGGAGCCGGGACATCAGGAAGCCGAGAGCGGCCGCACCCAGGAACAGCGCTGGAACATCGGCGACCAGGTGCCCGCGATGCTCGGGACCGGCGAGGGCCTGGATTGTCATGATGCTGGCGTGCACGATGCTCGACCACACCGCGAACCAGATGATGCTGCGATGCTGCAGAGGGTCCTTCGAGGCGCGAATCAGGAAGATGCCGAGTGTGAAGTAGATGCCGACCACCATCTGCTCGTAGTGCGTGTGGTGGGGTGACCAGCGCCAGCCCGCGGGCCAGACGAGCATGAGGGGTCCGAGCGCGAGGCACATGGCACCGACGAGCACCAAGGCGATGCGGAGGGCCGGGTTCGGCTTCGTCGTCACTGCCCACCTCCTCGAAGTGTGCGCTGAGACTGCACGGTACGATGTTGGCGCACCCCTCACCAGGCTCTCTCTCAGCTTCAGCGTTCGTTAGGCGGCTGGGTCGCCAGCCGCCGATCGTGTTGTTGGCTGATTGTGTAGCAGCATTGCGACGGTGCAGATTCCATCGCGGCCGCCTAACGCCCACGTCGCACTGCGCGCGCGTCCAAGTGCTCACGACACTTCCGCGCTGACTGCGCTCTCCGGAGGACTGTGGTCACCCCGGCTGCTCGTCGGCGTCGATGCCACGTCAGACGGCCGACGCACTGGTCCCCGAGGGCCCCCTAGTGGGGCGTGATGACCCGCTCCGGACGCACCGGATCCGGGACGCCCACGCGCTCGGCGAGGAGCCTGGCGGTGAATCGATGCGCCTCCGAGATCCGCTCCACCTCGATCGCGGTCGCAGCGACGGTGTGCTCGATGACTTCGAGTCGCGCCTGCAGGCCCGCATCCCCGGCGGTGAGGGCCGGCCGCTTCGGCCTGAGCTCGAGGTAGCGGCGAAGGAACTGGAGCGAGGCGACGAACGCCGTCGTGCCGCACACGAGCACGACGACTTGGAGCACCACGATCTCCGACATGGCCTACCTCCCTCAGGAGTCGAACGGCATTGCAGGGGTCACATCTCATACGTGCCGGCGGGGAGGACGGTTCCGCGAGACTCCGCGCTTCCCCGGCTCCAAGCACCCGTGGTCGTCTAACGCCCAGGTTCAGCTGCGAGCGTGATGCAAGAGCGACGATGCTTCCGCGTTTGGACGCTCTCCCGGGGACTGGGGCCGGCCTCGTTGCTCGGCAGCTTCAACGCCACGATAGGCCGCGGGTTTCAACCGAGGGTGGACTCAGCCGCTGAGTGCGGCGGCGGCGGCGAAGAAGACGACGCTCGTCGCGGCCACCGCGCGTCGCATCGCACGCCGCCGCCGGGGCGCGTATGCCGCGCGGCACGCCGCCGCGTACGAGCCGCCGTCCCCAGCGTCCGGCGGCGGACCACACAACGGGCCCGCCGCCGGCCGGCCCGCGCTGCGCAGCGCGAGCGGCCCGCCGACGAACGGGGTGAGGAAGAAAGTCGCCGC
>JBJMNJ010000071.1:0-7093 GCA_045804325.1 Gemmatimonadaceae bacterium | reverse complement strand
AGTACGCCACGGTGCCGGCGTAGAGGCTGCGCAGCAGCGGGTCCTGCGGCGCGCCGCGCTTCCGGTCCGTCGCCCGCACGAGGGCGCTGTCGTACCGCCCCAGCGCGATGGCCTCGCGCAGCTGGTGGTCCGCCATCACCTGCCCGCTCCCCGACACGTCGGACCTGGTCCACACCACGCCCCGCAGTGGGGCGCAGGCGACGGTGCCGGCGAGCAGGAGGGCGTACGCGAGGCGGCGCATGTGAGCCAGTCGATTTCGGGATGACGCCCCGCGCTATCTCACCTGCCGCTCGAGGACGATGATCCGCTGCTGTGCGCGGGCGATGGCGTCGGCCAGCATCGCGTCCGCCCGCCCGTGCGCGTCGATGCGCTCGAGCTCGAGCCGCTGCAGGAAGAGCTGGTAGCGGATCAGCGCCTCGATCGGGCGGAGCGTCTTGTCGAGCACCTGCGCGATCCGGTAGTCGAGCATCGGGTCCTGCGTCAGCACGCTCGCGCGGTCGTAGTGCTCGAGCGCGTTGGCGAGGTCGCCCGACGCGGCGAGCGCGTCGCCCTGGCGCACGAGCGCCTCCGCGGCGGCGCCCGCCCTGCCCTCGGTCGTGGCGTCCTGCGGCCGCGCGACGACGCGCACGCCGTACGACTCCCGGTAGCCGACGCTGCGCACGCGCCCGTCGGCGAGCTGCACCACGGCGAGGGTGCCGACGGCGTCGGCCGGCGCGTTCTCCCGGTCGCGCGCCACGAGGACGCTCGCGCGCCCCGTGCGGCGCACCGTCCACGCCTCGGGCGTCGTGCGGGTGGCGGCGAGGATCTGCGTCTCGCTCATGCCGAGGGCGACCTCCCCGCGGGCGAGCGCGGCGCACACGTCGCCCGAGCACGCGCCCGCGGCCAGCGCGGCGATCGAGTCGCGCTGCGCCTCGAGGCGCACGCGGTCGGCCTCCGCGGCGGCGCCGACGCGCGCGACGACGGCGTCCGGCGACTCCACGGTCGCGCCATTCTGCAGGATGGGATGCTCGGCCACGCGGCGCGGCGTGCAGGCGGCGAGGCCGGCGGCCGCGAGCCCGAGGGCGAGCGCGAGGTGATGGCGGGTCATTGTCGTCTGCTCCCGTTAGATGCCGAAGCGCTTGCGCTCGATGTACTTCTTGATCCGGTGCTGCCCCACCCAGACCTTCGCGTTCGACTCGAGGTCGACGATGGTCGCGTCCACCTGGTAGTAGACCACCTTCTCGCGCCCCGCGCCGTCCTCGATCGACTGCAGCTCGCCCTGCAGCACGTAGCGGGCGCCCTGCTCCTGCCCGACCCGCGTACGCGTCTCGGCGCGCGCGTTCTGCTGCTGGTCGGAGCGCTCGGCGCGCAGCTCCTCGCGCTCCCCGCGGCTCGCGACGACGCGCACGGAGCCGGACGAGACGTACGCGTTCTCGAGGTCCTTCACGAACGTGCCCACCGGGATGTGGTCCATGCTCCGGTTCGCGAAGCGCCCCACGATCACGGTGGGCGCCTCGCCGCCGTGGGTCTGCGCGTAGGCGCGCGCCCAGGCCCCGCCGAGGCTCTGCTCGATGAGTGCGTTGGCGACGAGTCTCGAGTCGGTGTCGTTCCATCGCCCCGAGAGGTCGGTGACCGTCGCGGGGTCGATGCGCGAGACCTGCTTGCTCGCGCACGCCAGCGGCGCGACGGCGAGGGCGCCGAGCGCCGCGGCGCGCACGAGGCGGCGGATCGGGCTGGTGGAAGAGCCTGCGAGCATCGTGTCTCCTGGTCGTGGGCGTGTCGCCGGTGGCCGCCGACGACTGCACCGGGCGCACCAGGGCGGCTGAAAGCGTAACCCACTGACGTCGTGAGACTTATGCGAGCCCGCGGGCGTGCTCCGCGGCGGGCTGTACCAGCCCGGGGACGCGGTGTGTGTCGCCTCTCGCGGACTCGGCGGGTCGTCGCGAGCGCCCGGCGGGCTCGCCGACGGGGAGCGCGCGAGACGCCGCAGCACGGCCTTTCGCGCCTTTTCTCGTGACTCGTCAGGCACGCGCCGCGTGCGCTGAGTCACAGTGGCGCAATACTTCCTATGTAAGCTGGCGGTCGCGTGACGTGCTGCGTGGAACCGGGGGCACTTGGGCAGGGGCGCGGGTCACGACGTCTGGACTGCATCACGGACGTATCAGCAGCAGGATGCATATGACCTCGTGGAACCCGTCCGGCATCGCAGCGCGCGTGCGCTGGCTCGTCGACACCAAGGACAAGGGGCGGGTCGAGACCGCCGCGCGCCGCCTCGGCGTGCGCCCGAGCGACCTCGAGCACCTCGACCGCTGGCTGTCCGTCGACGTCGCGCCCGAAGGGACCCGCCTGCTCGCCGCCATCGTGCAGAGCTACCACGTCGACGCGTGCTGGCTGCTCACGGGCGCGGAGGAGCTCAACACGGCCGCGCTCGCCCCCGACGAGCGCCTTCGCCTGGCGGAGCTCCTCCTCTCGGTGGCCGACGCGCTGCTCGCCGATCGCGCCCGGAGCCGCACGCCGGTGCCGCGCGTGGTGCCGGACGTGCTCGAGCCCGCCGCGCCGCGCGAGTGGCCCCGTTAGGTCCTCAGCGCGCGGCGCGCGGCAGGGCTTCCGGTAGGTCGGCGATGACGTAGGCCATCACCGCCATCGTCGCGACGCTCAGCGCGACGTCCCGCGGGTCGAGCTTGTCGGGCGTGTCGGCCTCGCTGTGGTGGTACCAGAAGTAGCGCGTCCCGTCCACCTCGAGCCCCATCCCCGGCACCCCCTCGCGCATGACGGGCCCGATGTCGGCGCCGCCGCCCTGCGCGCCGATCTGGCCCGCGCCGACGCGATCGAGGAGCGTCGCGACCTGCCGCACGATGGCCCGCGCCGAGTCGGAGCCCGTGAAGCCGAACCCGAGCGGCTTGAAGACGCCGCCGTCCGACTCGATGGCGAGCACGTGCTTCCCGAGCGCGGCACGGTGCTGGTCGCGGTAGGCGTTCCCACCGCGGAGCCCGTTCTCCTCGTTGGTCCAGCCCACCACGCGGACGGTGCGCCGCGGCCGCAGGCCGAGGGCCTTCATGAGCCGCACGGCCTCCCACGCTGCCACCACGCCGCCGCCGTCGTCCATCGCGCCCGTGCCGACGTCCCACGAGTCGATGTGGCCGCCGAACACGACCACCTCGTCCGGCCGCTCGCTCCCCACGAGCTCGGCCACGACGTTGCGCGAGGGCGCGTCGGGGAGCGTGCGCGCGCCCATGACGAGGGTCACGACGATGCGCGCGCCGCGGTCCTGCATGCGGTGGAGCATCATCGCGTCCTCCATCGACAGCGCGGCGCCCGGGATCTTCGCCACGGCGCCGGTCGTGTCGTACTGCATCGAGCCGGTGTGCGGCGTCTGCATCCCGAACGGCCCCACCGCGCGGATGAGGCTGGCCACGGCGCCCACCTTCGCCGCCTCGATCGCGCCGCGCCCGCGGTACGCGACCGTCTGGCCGTACGAGGTGAACGGCACGTCGAACAGGACGATCTTTCCGCGCGCCTGCGCCGCCTTCGCCACGAGGTCCTCGAAGCTCGACACGACGAGCACCTCGGCCGTGATCCCCCGCGCGGGCGTCCCGACGCTGCCGCCGAGTCCGAGCATGTGCAGCCGGGCTGCGCGCGGCTGGACGAGGTGCGCCGACTCCTCGCCGCGCACCCAGCGCGGCACCATCACGGGCTCGCCGCGCACGTTGTCGAGCCCGTCCCGCTTCATCTCCGCGAGCACCCAGTCGATCGCCCGCTCGAGCGCCGGCGTGCCGCTGAAGCGCGGACCGAACGTGTCCGACAGCAGCGCGATGCGCTGCCATGCGGCGCTGTCGCGCGTGGCCGCGTCGATGAGCCGGTCGGCCGCCTCGCGGTAGCGGTCGGCGATCGGGGCCTGCGCGCGCGCGGCGGGTGCGGCGAGCAGGAGGGCGGCGAGGAGGCGCGTGCAGATTCGCATGGACATTGGCTAGAAGCTCGGCCCGAAGAAGACGGCGTTGGCGAAGAGCGGCAGCAGCCCGCGCCAGAGGTCGCGGAAGTTCGGATCCCCGGCGAAGCCGATCACGCGGCCGCGGCCGACACGCTCGGTCCAGAGATACGGGCTGCCCGCGAGGCGCGCGGGCACCTCCGGCCACAAGTAGCCGGCGATGCGGAGGCTCGCCGCGGGCGCGACGCGGACCACGGCCTCGCCGGCGCGCAGGTCGCGCGGCGCGACGTAGACGCGGTCGCCCGACACCGGCACGGCCAGCTCGGTGTCATGGACACCTGCGAGCAGCGGCGAGAGCGTGTCCGCCGTGGCGCGCACGAGGGCACCGGGCACCATCGCCGGGAGCGGCGCGCCCGCGGCCGAGTCGGCCCGCACGCTGTCGCGCCGCACGCGGAGGCGCGACAGCCCGAGGCGCTCCGTGGCGAGCCACGACGTCGCCGCGTCGAGCGTGACGAGCACCCCGCCGGCGCGCACCCACCGCGCGACGGCGTCGCGTCCGCCGTCGCCGAGCGCGCGCTCGAGCGCCGGCGGGGCGGCGGAAGGGACGACGAGCACGTCGAAGTCCTCGAGCCCGCCGTTCGCCACGGCATTCGCGTCGACCGGCGTCACGGGGTAGCGCAGCCGCTGGTCGAACGCATACCACGCGAAGCCGAACGAGTTGCCCTGCACGGGCGCGCCGCCGAGCAGCGCGACGCGGGGCGTCTTCACGACGAAGACGCTGTTGCTCCCGAGGTCGGTGCCCTCGTCCACCAGCGCGCTCGCGAGCGGGACGACGCGCGCGCCGGCGGCGGCGGCGTGGCGCCGCACGCGCTCCGCGAGGTCGGCCGCGTTCGCGGCCGCGCGGACCACGAAGGCGCCGTGCGGAAAGCGCTCCGCGCCCACGCGAAACGCGCGCGGCGCGAACCACACGCGCACGCTGTCGGCGAGCAGGGCGGCGAGCAGGCGCATGGACGCCTCGCTCCCCGCCTCGAACGCGGCGCCGTGACGCCCGACGCCGGCGGGCGCGGCGCCGGCGGGCGCGGCGGCCGGCGGGGCGACCACCTCCCCGCCCTCCAGCGGCGCGCGCGACGCCCACGCCCGCAGGCGGAAGGCGTACGGGAGCGACCACGCGGTGATGTCGTAGAAGCGGTCGTCCTGGCCGGTGCGGCGGCTCTCGAGCTCCGCGGCGACGAACGTCGAGTCGAGCTGCGCGTCGGGCTCGAGGAGCGCCTTCGCGAGGCGACCCTGCGGCTGCGCGAGGTCCACGACGTAGGCGTCGCCCCGCGGCGCGCCGCGC
This sequence comes from Gemmatimonadaceae bacterium, assembly GCA_045804325.1. GTDB lineage: Bacteria > Gemmatimonadota > Gemmatimonadetes > Gemmatimonadales > Gemmatimonadaceae > JBJMNJ01. The sequence continues at coordinate 1,853 of JBJMNJ010000071.1, read as the reverse complement.
GTGGTCGCGAAGGGCGTGGCGTCCCGGAGCGCCGGCGCCGCGCGGAGCCGCCGCACCTCGATGCCGTTGGCGGCCAGGCGCGCGGCGAGCGAGTCGGCGCGCCCCTGCGCATCGCGCTCGAAGACGACCGCGCGCAGCGGGCCGCGCGCGCCCTCGGCGACCGCGCTCCGGCGAAAATCCATGAAGTCCCGCACGCGCTCGGCGCGCCGGCGCGCGGTCGTGGCGAGCGTGGCCCACGCGGCGGTGTAGTGGTGCCGCGCGGCCTCGCGCAGCGTCATGACCGTGCCGTCCTCGCGGCGGTACGCCCCGCCGGCGCTCGACGCCTGCTCGTACGTCATGCCGATGGCGCCGGTGAGCGTCGGCCACGAGACGCCATAGCCCGGGTAGAACTCGTCGTAGCCCTCGCGCCGGAAGTACGGCCACCCGCGCTCGTCGAACGCCGCCGCGTTGGACGCCGCGTACACCTCCCACCAGCGGAGCGTGCTCGCGGGGACGTTCTTGTTCAGCGGCTCCATCGGCGGCGCGAAGAAGTACGTCGAGTTCGACCCCATCTCGTGCAGGTCGACCGCCACGTGCGGATACCAGCGGTTGAACGTCTCGACGCGCGCCCGGGTCTCGGGGTGCGACTGGATGAACCAGTCGCGATTGAGGTCGAAGTAGTAGTGGCTCGTGCGGCCGCCGGGCCAGTTGCCGAGGTGGATCATCGCCGCGGGCGACGTCGGGACGCCGCTGGCGGGGCGCATGCGCGTCACGTCCTGCACGTGCCGCTCGTGGCCGTCCGGGTTCTGCACCGGGTCCAGGAGCACGACGACGCTGTCGAGCACCATCCGCGTCTCCGCGTCGCGCCCCGCGGCGAGCTGGTACATGAGCGCGAGCGAGGCCTCCGTGCCCGACGCCTCGCCCCCGTGCACCGTGAAGCCGAGCCACACGATGGACGGCATGCCGGCCGCGGCCGCCGCGCCGCCCGCGCGGTCGGGGAACGCGGCCCGCGCGGCCTGCTCCCGGATCTCGCCGAGCCGGCGCTGGTTCGCCTCGCTGGTGATGGTGAGGAGGAGGATCTCCCGCCCCTCGAACGTGTGGCCGAGCGTGTCGAGCTTGACGCGCGGCGACGTGGCGGCGAGGCGCTCCGCGTAGCGCGCGATCATGTGGTGCGGCGTGAAGCGGTCGCCCACCTCGTAGCCGAGCACGGCGCGCGGGGCGGGAACGGCGGGGTCGAAGGACGCGCCCGGCGCGGCGTACGCATGTTGCGCCGTGGCGGGCCGGGCCGTGGCGAACGCCACCAGGGCGAGCCCGGCGAGGCGGGCGGTGAGCGAGCGAGCGGTCACGGGTCGGTCGAGGTCGGATGGGACGGGCGCCGGCGGGCGCGGAGCCCGCAAGCTCGACCGGGGACCGACCGCTCGCAAGGCTGGCCGAACGACCAGCGCACTCGTCCGTCTCCCGGAAATTCGTCCAGCGGCCGTGCGAACCCTGGCACCCGGCGTGCTGCCCAGCTCCCTCCCCACACCCAGGCGGCTGCATGCAGGCGATGCTGGACCGTGGCCCGACCCGGCGCGAGGACGACACGCCGGAGCTCGGCCTCGTACGAAGCCCGCGCCGGGCACGACCCGGCGAAGCCCCGGACGCCGAGCTCGCGCTCCCGACCTGGGCGACGCCGACGCGGGAGCGGCGCGCGCGAGCGCTGCTGGCCGCCTGGCGCGCCGAGACGCGCGACCTCGGCCAGCGCGCGCTCCTGCGCGAGATGCTCGCACACTTCCGGCGCGAGTGCGTGCGCGCCGGGCACGCCGACCCGCTGCGCGGCGACCGCGCGCGGCGCGCGGGGTGATGCGGCCGTCCGAGGAAGAACGAGAGAGGGG
>JBJMNJ010000070.1:0-13539 GCA_045804325.1 Gemmatimonadaceae bacterium | reverse complement strand
CGTTGTTGAGTCACGCCGACACGGCCGACTACTCCGGCGCGTTGAACGGCGTGCAGCTCGCGCATCGCGGACCGGTGCGGAAGATTGCCGCGGCGGTCGACTTCTCGCGACGCACGGTCGAGGGGGCCATCGCGGTGGGGGCCAATCTGCTGCTCGTGCACCACGGGATGTTCTGGAGCGGGGCGCAGCCGATCGTCGGCGTCGCGTACGACCGTCTGCGCCTCCTCCTCGAGCATGACGTCGCCGTGTACGCCTCGCACCTCCCGCTCGACCGGCACCCGGTGCTCGGCAACAACCCGCTGATGGCGCGCGCCCTCGGGCTCGAGCCGGCGGGCGAGTTCGCGCGCTACAAGACGATCGCGGTGGGTGTGCGCGGGGAGGCGGACGTGGACACGGCCGTGCTCGTGGACCGCGCCCGCGCGTTCGCCCGCGCGGAGGGCGGGGACGTCGTCGCGACGCCCGCGCCGCCCGGTCATCGCACCCGGCGCTGGGGCGTATGCACTGGGTCGGGCGCGTCCCCGGAGACGCTGGCCGAGGCGGCGGCGCTGGGGCTGGACACGCTGGTGGTGGGTGAGGGGCCGCACTACACGGCGGTGGCGGCGGAGGAGACCGGGCTGGTGGTGATCTACGCGGGCCACTACGCCACGGAGACGTTAGGCGTGAGGGCGCTGGCAGGATACGTGGAACGCGAGTTCGGCGTGCCGTGGGAGTTCGTGGCGGCGCCGACGGGACTCTGAGTGGCGTTTCCGATCCGTAGGCGGGGGCGGGCTTCGTAAGAGCCTCATCGAAGTTGCTCCTACGCGGCCCCGGCTCCGCAAGAGCATCATCGAGGAGGTCGGTACAGAGCCTGAGCTCCGCTGGATTACCGAGACGTACGCAGGGATGCGACCGAGGTACCTGAGCCATCGCGGCCGCTGGGCAAGGAGCAATTCCTTGTTCTTGCTCTTCGGCTGACGGGTCGCGCTGGCTTAGATACTTTGGAGTCCTGGATGGCGTACGTCTCGGATATCCCGCAAGGTCCAGGCGGGGTACGACCATCGTTTCTCTAGCCGTTGCAGGCGCTTCCCGGTGGAGCGAGCACCGACCGCCACGAGTACGCGTCCCTCATGCTTCACCTCGACTCCATCACCAAGCGCTTCGGCCCGACGCTCGCGCTCGACGGCGCCTCGCTTCGGGTGCGCGCGGGGACCGTGCACGCGCTGCTCGGCGAGAACGGGGCGGGGAAGACGACGCTGATGCGTGTCGCGTTCGGCATGGTGGCGCCGGACGCCGGCGCGGTGCGACTCGCGGACGCGGACGGCGCGGCGCGCGAGCGGCGGTGGCGGTCGCCGGCGGACGCGATCGCGGCCGGGATCGGGATGGTCCACCAGCACTTCGCCCTCGTCCCCGCGCTCACCGTCGCGGAGAACGTCGCCCTCGGTGCGGGGGCGCGGGACGGCTGGCGGTTCGACCGGCGCGCGTGGGCGGCGCGCGTGCGGGAGATCGGCGCGCGCACCGGGCTCGCGCTCGACCCGGACGCGGTGGCCGGCGAGCTGCCCGTGGGGGCGCAGCAGCGGCTCGAGATCGTGAAGGCGCTCGCCCGCGACGCGAGGCTGCTCGTGCTCGACGAGCCGACGGCGGTGCTCGCGCCCGCGGAGGCCGAGGAGCTGCTGCGGTGGCTGCGCGCGTTCGCGGCGGAGGGGCGGGCGGCGGTGCTGATCACGCACAAGCTGCGCGAGGCGCTGTCGGTCGCCAACGACGTGACGGTGCTGCGCGCGGGGCGGACGGCGGCGGCGATGCCGGCGCGGGAGGCGACGGAGGCGGCGCTGCTCGCGGCGCTGCTGGGGGAGGGGGCGCGGGAGGCGGAGCGGGCGGAGGCGGTGGGCGGGCGGCCGGGCGAGGCGGCGGGGGCCCCCCCCCAACTTCAAGATCGCGCCGCCGACGGCGGGGAGCGTCACCGTTCCGTGGCGGGGCGTACCGAATTCGTGCAGGGGGGGCCCCCCGGTGGGAACGATACCGTCCGGCGGCCGACCGAGCGTCACCATTTGGTCGCAGAAGGTGACGAAAGACACCGCGCGCCGCCCCTGGTCCGCGCCACCGCCCTCACCCTCGCCGACACCCGAGGCGTGATGCGCGTCCGCGAGGCGACCTTCGAGCTCCGCGCCGGCGAGATCGTCGGCATCGCCGCGGTCGAGGGCGCCGGGCAGCACGAGCTCCTCCGCGCGCTCGCCGGCCGCCTCGCGCCCGCGGCCGGCACGCTCGAGGCGCCGGCCAGCGCCGCATTCATCCCCGAGGACCGCCACCACGACGCGCTCGCGCTCGACCTCGCCCTCGTCGAGAACGTCGCGCTCCGCCGGGCCGGCGCGTCGCGCGGGCGCATGCGGTGGGGTGCGCTAGCCCGAACGACGCGCGGGCTGATGGCGGCGTACGACGTTCGGGCGTCCAGCGAGCGCGCGCCTGCGCGGACCCTCTCCGGCGGCAACCAGCAGAAGCTCGTCCTCGCGCGCGAGCTCGCGGACGACCCCGCGCTCGTGATAGCCGAGAACCCCACGCGGGGGCTCGACGTGCGCGCGTCGGCCGCGGTGCACGAGCGGCTGCGGCTCGCGCGGGACCGCGGCGCGGCGGTCGTCGTGTACTCGAGCGACCTGGACGAGGTGCTAGCGGTCGCGGACCGCGTGCTGGTCGTGCATGGTGGCCGGGTGCACGAGGCGCCGCGCGATCGCGAGGCCGTCGGGCGGCTGATGGTGGGGCTGTGACGGCGGCGCCGACCGCGCCTGCTGGTGCTCTCGCCGGCGCCGCGCCGCCGGAGCCGGACACCCACCCGCGCCGCTGGCTCACGCTCGTCCTGCTCGCGGCGGCCGAGCTGCTCGGGATGTCGCTCTGGTTCGCCGGGAGCGCCGTCGCGCCGATGCTGCGCGCCCAGTGGGGGCTGACCACGTCGCAGGCCGGCTGGCTCACGACGGTGGTGCAGCTCGGGTTCGTCATCGGCACCGCCGTCTCCGCACTGCTGAACCTCGCCGACGTCGTGCCCGCGCGGCGGCTTTTCGCGCTGTCCGCGGTCGCCGGCGCACTCGCCAACGCGGCACTGGTGGGTGCCGGCGGGTTCCGCGCGGCGCTCCTCTCGCGCTTCCTCACGGGGGTCGCGCTCGCGGGCGTGTACCCGCCCGCCATGAAGATGATCGCGACGTGGTTCCGTGCTCGGCGCGGGTTGGCCGTGGGAACCATCGTCGGCGCGCTGACGGTGGGGAAGGCGACGCCGTATCTCGTGCACGCGATTCCCGGCGCGGGCGTCCGACCAGTGGTGCTCACGGCGAGCGTCGGCGCGCTGCTCGCCGCGGCGCTGGTCGCGCTGGGGTACCGCGACGGGCCGTATCCCTTCCCGCCGCGGCCGTTCTCGTGGGGGCTCGCCGGGCGCATCGTCCGCGAGCGCCGCTGGCGCCTCGCCACCGGCGGCTACCTCGGCCACATGTGGGAGCTGTACGCGGCGTGGACGTGGCTTCCGGCCTTCATCGCCGCGAGCGTCGCCGCCCGCGACCCCGCGGCCGGCGCGCGCGGGGAGTCCGTCGCGAGCGCGGTGTCGTTCGCGGCGCTCGCCGTGGGCGGGCTCGCCTGCGTCTGGGGCGGCTTCGCGGCGGACCGGCGGGGGCGCGAGTGGCTCGTCACCGTCGCCATGGCGGCGAGCGGGGCCTGCGCCCTCGTCATCGGCCTCGCCTTCGGGCGGAGCCTCTGGCTCCTCGTGCCCGTCGCGCTGCTGTGGGGGTTCTTCGTCATCGCCGACAGCGCGCAGTTCTCGGTGCTCGTCACGGAGAGCGTGCCGGCGCACGCCGTGGGGACGGCGCTCACGCTCCAGACCTCGTTAGGCTTCCTCCTCACCACGGCGAGCATCCAGCTCGTGCCCGTGCTGGTGGCGCGCGCGGGGTGGGCGTGGGCGTTTCCGGTGCTGGCCGTCGGGCCGGCGCTGGGGATCCGGAGCATCGGGCGGCTCGCGCGCCTTCGGCACGGCACGTAGGGCCGACGCAGTGGTTGCCGGCTTCGGCCGCCCGTCGTCGGTACGGTGATGTTCGACGAACTCGACGCCGATCCGACCCCGCCCTCCCACGGCCGCGCCCTCCGCATCGCGGGGCGGGTCGTCGTGGCCGCAGGCGCGTGCTGGATCTTCGGGAGCTGCTTCCTCGAGGCCTTCGCCCTGAAGCCGGTCTCGCGGGCGACGGAGCGCGTCGGGCAGTACGAGATCCGCTCGGAGACGTACGACGGCTTCGGGCACCCCACCGTCCACAAGGACCTGTACGCCGGCAAGGGCGAGCGGGCGATCCTCGTGGCCGAGCGGGTCGGCTCCTATTTCGTCGGCCCGGGGGACTCGTCGCGGGTCATCTACGAGTGGTGCGGCGAGCCGCCGGGCGCCCCCTGCGGCGCGTTCCTGTTCGAGGCGAGCACCCTGCGCCCCCGCCAGCTGACGCGCATCCATCCCCTCCAGCACTTCGGGCTGCAGACGCCGTGGTCGCCGGACGGGCGGAGCGCCGCCTTCCTCGAGCAGCGCGGCGGCGTCGTCCTGAACCTGAAGACGGGCGCTGTGATCGACGTCGCGAGCGAGCTGCGCCTCGACGGGCGGCTCCGCGTGATCGACCGCGCCGAGTGGACCTCCAAGGGGGCGCTGACCGTGCGCGTCCGCAGCCATCTCGTCTCCCTCGGACCGGGGCGCACCACGACGACCGTGTACCTGCTCGACCCGGAGACGGGCGAGGCGACGGTCCGGAAGAAGGGGTAGCGCGCCGCGCCGCCGGGAGCCCGCGCGGCGCTGCCTACGCACGCGCTACGTCGTCCGCTACGTCATCGACGTAATGCGGCGCGGCTCGGGGCGTCGGTACCATCCGACGACGCCTTCAAGAGAGAGATCATGAGCCGCCCGTCCTCGGCGCGTCGCGCCGCCGCACTCTTGCTCGTGCTGTCCACCGCCGGCTGCGCCGCCGGCGCCACGCGCCACGCCTCAAGCGTGGTCGACTACCTCTACCCCGAGCAGGACGCCGCGGGCCGTGCGCACGCGCCGGCCGCGGACGATCCGGGCGCCGTCCCCGAGCTGCGCCTGCCGCTCCGCGTGGGCATCGCCTTCGTGCCCACGAATCAGGAGGACGCCTACCGCGGACGGGTGAGCCTCCCGGGGACGGACCGCGCAGCGCTCCTCGAGAGCGTCGCACGCCACTTCCGCCAGCAGCGCTTCGTGAAGGCGATCGAAATCGTGCCGACGTCGTACCTGGCGCCGCGCGGCGGCTTCGCGAACCTCGACCAGGTCGGACGCATGTTCGACCTCGACGTCGTCGCCCTCGTCTCGTTCGACCAGGTCCAGTTCACCGACACGCGCCGCAGCGCCATCACGTACCTCACGATCGTCGGCGCATACGTCGTGAACGGCGAGAAGAACGACACGCGCACGATCCTCGACGCGGCCGTCTTCGACCTGCGCAGCCGCAAGCTTCTCTTCCGCGCCCCCGGAGCGAGCCACGTGAAGGGCTCCGCCGCGCCGGTGAACCTGAGCGAGCGGCGACGCCAGGACAGCGAGGAGGGGTTCCGGATCGCGGCGCGTGAGCTGATCGCGAACCTCGAGCGCGAGCTGGAGCGGTTCAAGGCCCGCGCGAAGGACGCGCCGGAGGACTACCGCGTCGTCCCGCCGCCGCCGGGCGCGTGACCGCGCCCGCGCCGCTCAGTCGGACTCGCGGCGCCGGCGCAGCCGGTGGCGCTGCCACACCCGCGCGCCGCCGGCGAACGCCGCCGTGTTGTCCACGAGCGTGATGTCGCTCGGCAGCTCGAGCTCGAGGTGCTTCGCGTTGCCGCCGCCGACGTAGAGCCGGTCGAACTCCGTGAGGTCGCGGAGGAGCAGGAAGACGCGCTCGACCTGCTTGCTCCACTTCCGGTTGCCGAGCCGCTTGCGCGCGGCGTTGCCGACGCCCGAGGCCTCGGGCGTGCGCGGCTTGCCGTTCTTCTTCTTCACGGGCGGCGGCGTGAGCCCGAACTGGGGGCCGGGGCGGCCGTCGCAGAACACCGCCATGCCCAGGCCCGTCCCGAGCGTCATCACCACCTCCACCCCCTCCCCGACGATGGCACCGAGCGCGTGCAGCTCGGCGTCGTTCACCACGCGGGTGGGCCGGCGGAGCCGCGCGCTCAGCTTGGCGGCGAGGCTCACGCCGCGGAAGCGCTCCGTCCCGAGGTTCGGCGCGGTGTAGACCACGCCGTCCACGACGATGCCCGGGAAGCCGAGGGAGACGCGCTCGTAGGCCGGCAGCTCCGCCGCGAGCCGCGCGACGATCTTCACGAGCTCCGTGGGCCCGATCCGCGCGGGCGTCTCCGTCCGGACCGGTCCGGCGACGAGCTCGCCCGCCGCGTCGAGCACCGACGCCTTGATCTTCGAGGCGCCGACGTCGACGACGAGCGTGCGCTTTCCCGGGCCCTTCCCCGCGCTCCATCCCGCCCCCCGCGAGGCGCGGGTCGGTCCGCCGTTCGTGCGTGCCACTCGCGATCGCTCCGGATCGTGGTCGCGGCGGCGTAGGTGCACGCGGCGTACCCGGGCGGCCGGGGGACGGACTCCTACTCGCGGAGGCTCGCTCGCCTCAGCGCACGCCGGCGAGGGTCGCCGCGAGAAGCGCGGCCCATTGCGGGCCGATCCAGCCGCGGTCCCCGTCGTCGTACGACTCCTCCAGCGAGTGCGCGCCACGTCCACGGCCGCCGCCGTCGATCGTGATGCCGGCGAGCCCGAGGCCGATGGGGACGTTCGCGTCGGTGCTCGACGCGCCGGTCGGCTCCGGGGTGACGCCGAGCGCGCGGAGCGACGAGAGCGCCGCGCGGACGATGCGTGCGCTGTCCGGCTGCGCGCCGGCGGGGCGGACGCCGAGCGTGTCGATCTTCATCGTCAGGCGCGTGGAGGACTCGGGCCAGCGCGCGTTCTCGTCGGCGAGGGCGACCGCGAGCGACCGCTGCAGCTGCGCGTCGAGCCGCGCGAGCGCGTCCGCGCTCTCCGAGCGCAGGTCCACGTCCATCGACCCGCTCATCGCGATCGAGTTGACCGACGTCCCGCCCTGCACGACGCCGACGTTGAACGTCGTGCGCGGGTGGCTCGGCACCTGGAGGTCGCCGGCGCGCGCGATGGCGCGGCCGAGCGCGTGGATGGGGTTCGGCATGCCGAACGCGCCGTAGCTGTGGCCGCCGGGGCCCTGGTACGTCACGCGGTAGCGCCGGCTCCCCACCGCGCGGCTGGTGATGCCGAGCCCGGTGCCGTCCACGGAGATGAAGTAGTCGATCTTGCCCGCGAGCTCCTTCTCGTACAGGTGGCGCGTGCCGCGCGAGTTGCCGAGCCCCTCCTCGCCGACGGTGCCGACGAGGTAGACGGTGCCGCGCGTCTGCACGTTCTCCTGGTTGAGCGCGCGCGCGACGGCGAGGAGCACCGCGAGCCCGCGGCAGTCGTCGCCGATGCCCGGCCCGCGCATGGTCGTCCCCTCGCGCTTCACGGAGACGTCGGTGCCCTCGGGGAAGACGGTGTCGAGGTGGGCGGAGAGCACGACGGTCGGACCGGCGCCGCTCCCCGGCCGCTCGGCGATCACGTTACCGACGGCGTCCACGCGCACGTTGCGGTAGCCGAGCGCCTCGAGCCGCCGCTTGTACTCGGCGCCGCGCGCCGTCTCCTTGAACGGGGGCGCGGGAATCTCGCAGATGGACTGCTGCTGGTCGAGCGTCCACGCGTTGTCCGCGCGGATGCGCTCGAGGGCGGCCTTCACGCGAGGGTGGCTCGCCGGCACCGCGGGCTCCTGCGCGGCGAGGGTGGTAGTCGCGAGGAGGAGAGCGAGGACGAGTCGACGCACGGTGGAGTGCTCCAGATTCATCACGAAAAGATACTAATTGAGACCGGCGATACGACGATCGACAGGATCAAGAACAGGATGGCTCAAGGCGACCGCCCTGTTCTCATCCGGTCATGCGGTCGTCGTGGCCGACGCGGCGCCGGCGCGCATGCGTGCCGCGAGGAGCTCGTAGAGGCGGCGTGCGACGGGGCCCGGGCGGCCGGCGGCCACCGGGCGGCCGTCCACCTGCACGACCGAGGTCACGTCCGTCGTCGTGCCCGTGATGAAGAGCTCCTCCGCGCGCGCGAGATCGTCGGCGAGCAGCGGCTCCTCGCGCAGCGGGATCCCCGCCTCCGCGGCGAGCTCGATCACGACGTCGCGCGTGATCCCGCCGAGGATGTAGTTGCAGCGCGGGTAGGTGCGCACGACGCCGTCGACGACGCCGAAGAGGTTCGTGTGGGCGCCCTCGGTCACGACGCCGTCGCGCACGAAGATCGCCTCGAACGCCCCTGCGTCCACCGCCGCCTGCTTCGCGAGCACGTTCGGCAGCAGGTTGACGGTCTTGAGGTCGCAGCGCGCCCAGCGGATGTCCGGCGTCGTGATCACGGCGACGCCCTTCTCGCGCATCTGCGCGTTGGGGACGAACCGCGCGGTCGAGACGAAGACCGTCGTGCCCACCGCCGGCACCGGGAAGGCGTGCGTGCGCGGCGCGGCGCCGCGCGTGACCTGCACGTAGATCGTCGCCTCGCCCTCGAGCAGGTCGTTCTCGCGCAGCAGGCGCGCGGAGACCGCGGCGAGCGTCGCGGGCTCGGCACCCGCCTCCGCGAGGCGGAGCCCGCGGAGGCTCCGGACGAGGCGCTCGTAGTGGCGGCCCTCCTCGAACGGCACGCCGCCGACCACGCGGGTGACCTCGTAGATGCCGTCGCCGAAGAGGAAGCCGCGGTCGAGGACCGAGAGCGAGGCCCGCTCGGCCGGGAGGTAGTCGCCGTTCAGGTATAGGAGCATGGCCGGAAAGCTAACCTGCGGACGGACCGTCGCGAGGGCGCTGGACGGCGCGGCCCACCGCGGCGCAAGCACTTCCACCCAATCGCCCCATCCCCCTAATTGGGTGGACGATGTCCGCCCCCGCCCACGCGCCCGCCGAGGTACGCCGCCGCCGCCGGCGGACCCTGCTCGTGCTCGTCGCGATCAGCGTCGGCTGGAAGGTCCTGGTGCTCACGCTCGGGACGGCGGTACCGCGCTGGGTCGTGAAGGACGGCGTGGACGAGCAGCCCGCGGCGCGGCGCGCGTACGCGGAGTCCGCGCTGCACACCGCGCGGCGGCTGTGGAACCACCCCGTCGAGCGCTTCGGCCTCGTGCAGGCGCTGCGCGTCACGAGCGTGGACAGCGTCCCCGGCGCCTCGCCCGGGTGCGGCGCGCTCGGCGCGCGGGTGAAGGCGTACATGTACTTCGCCATCCCGTACTCGGAGGTCCGCACCGTGTGCGACACGGGCGTCGTGGAGTACCGGGTCTTCCGACGGCGCGGCAGCCGGCGTCTGCGCCCCTGACCGTGCGCGGCCGCCCCGCGCTGGCCGCCGCCGGCACGCTCGCGTTGACGGGGCTCCTCGTCGCCGCGCTCGTCGCCGCGGCGGGCTACGACGCCGGCGCGGCGCTCGCCGCGCTCTGGCGCGGGTCGCTCGGCTCGCCCGACGCGCTGCTCTCGGCCACGCTCGTGCGCGCGACGCCGCTGCTGCTCGCGGGTCTCGCGGTGGCGCTCGCGTTCCGCGCGGGGGTGCTCAACATCGGTGCGGAGGGACAGCTGCTCGCGGGCGCGGCCGCGGCGGCGGCGGTGGGCGTGCTCGGCGCCGCCGCGGCGGGCAGGGCCGCGCCGGTGCTGATGCTCGCCGCGGGCGCGCTGGCGGGGGCCCTGTGGGCCGGGGTGGCGGCGGTGCTGCGGCGCCGGTTCGGCGTGCTCGACGTCATCGGCACGCTGATGCTGAACTTCGTCGCGCTGCACCTCGTCTCGTACCTCGTGCGCGGGCCGCTGCAGGAGCCCACGCACATCTACCCGCAGACGCCGACGCTGGCCGACGCCGCGCGCCTGCCGCGGATCGCGGAGGGCGTGCGGCTGCACTGGGGCTTTCCGCTCGCGCTCGTAGCGGCGCTCGCGCTCTGGTACGTGCTGCGGAGCACGGCGGCGGGGTTCCGCCTGCGCGTTGTCGGTGCGAGCCCCCGCGCGGCGCGGAGCGCGGGGCGCGTGGACGTCGAGCGCACGGTCGCCGCGGCGTTCCTCGCGAGCGGGGCGCTCGCGGGGCTGGCCGGCGCCGTGGAGGTCGGCGGCGTGACCTACGCGCTCTACGAGAACATCTCGCCCGGCTACGGCTACACGGCGATCGCCGTCGCGCTGCTCGCGCGGCTGCACCCGCTGGCGGTGGTGCCGAGCGCGGTGCTGTTCGGCGCGCTGGAGGCGGGGGCGGCGGCGATGCAGCGCGACGCCGGGGTGCCGTCGGTGCTCGTGTCAGTGGTGGAGGCGACGTTGATCCTCGTCGTGCTCGCGGCGGGGCGGGTGGCGGCGATACGCTCGGTCGGCGCACCGGCGTCGGCCCGGGGGGCCCCCCCCGCTTCGAACGTAACGCCGAACGCCTCCGCGGCCGTCACCGAATTCGGGCAGGCCGCATCGCTTCCGTCCGTCCCGTGAACGCCGCGGCGGACGTCTTCCTGGAGGGCGCGGTCCGCACCGCCACCCCGCTCGCGCTCGCCGCCCTGGGCGAGATGGTCTCGGAGCTCGCCGGGGTGATCAACATCGGCCTCGAGGGCGCGATCATCGCCGGCGCGTTCGGCGCGCTCGCCGGGGCGACCGCGGCGGCGGGGCACCCGCTGCTCGCCGGGTGGGCGCTCGCGACGGCGGCCGGCGTCGCGGCGGCCGCGGTGTTCGCCGCGTTCGCGGTGCTGCTGCGCGCGGACCAGATCATCGCCGGCACGGCCACGAGCCTCCTGGCGCTGGGGCTGACCGGACTCCTCTACCGCACCGTGTACGGGGACGCCGGCGCCGCGCTGCGCATCGCGACCGCGCCGGCGCTGGAGATCCCGGGGCTGTCCTCGCTGCCGCTCGTCGGACGCGCGCTGTTCGCGCAGCCGCCGGTGACGTACTTCGCCTACGCGCTGGCGCCCGCGTTAGGCTGGTGGCTCTACCGCACGCACGGCGGGCTCTCGCTGCGCGCGGTCGGCGAGAGCCCCGCCGCCGCGGCCGCCGCCGGCGTCTCCGTGCGCCGCGTCCGCCTCGCCGCCGTGCTCTTCGCCGGCGCGCTCGGCGGCGTGGCGGGGGGCACGCTCGTCCTCGCGCAGGTGGGGACGTTCGCGGAGGGGATGTCCGCGGGGCGCGGATTCATCGCCATCGCCGTCGTGGCGCTCGGCCGCTGGCGGCCCGGCGGGGTCGCGCTCGCCGCGCTGCTCTTCGGCGCCGCGAGCGCGCTCCAGTTCTTCTTCCAGGCGACGGGGTGGCGCGTGCCGTACCAGGCGTTCCTCGCGCTCCCCTACGTGCTGACGCTCGCGGCGCTCGCCCTCGCGGGAGCGCGGCGCCGCGCGGGTCGCGCCGGGAGCGTCGCCCCCGCCGCGCTCGGCCGCGCGGACGACTGAGCCACCCGCCGGATGCTCTGGCTCCTCCTGTTCCTCGCCGTGATCGTCGGCCTCGCGCTCCTCGTGCACGTCGTCGTGCTCGAGCCGCAGGACCTGCGGGTGACGGAGCTGACGGTGCCGGTCGAGGGGCTCGGCGCGGACCTCGAGGGCTACACCATCGCCGTGCTGAGCGACCTCCACCACTCGCCCGGGAGCCGGCGCGGGCCCATCGGGCGCGCGGTCCTCGTGGCGGCCGAGGCGCAGCCACATCTGGTCGCGCTGCTCGGCGACTTCGCCGTGTCGTGGAGGCGCATGCCGCACGCGTCGCACCGCTGGTACCGCGCGGGCATGGAGGCGCTCGGGCCCCTGCTTCGCCCGCTCGCCGCCGCGCCGGACGGCGTCGTCGCCGTCCTCGGGAACCACGACTACTACGGCCGGGACCCGGACGAGGTGCGCGCGTGGCTCCGGGCGCTCGGCGCGCGCGTGCTCGAGAACGACGCCGTCATCGTGCGCCGCGGCGGGTCGGCGCTCGCGGTGGCCGGCGTCCCCGACCCGACGGAGGACGCGGTGGACGAGCGGGCCGGCTGCGGCGCCGTGCCCGACCACGTGCCGCGCGTGGTGCTCGCGCACCACCCGGACTCCGTGGCGCACTTCGCGGCGGACCAGCGCGTGGACCTCGTCCTCTCCGGCCACACGCACGGCGGGCAGATCACGTTCCCGCTCGTCGGGGCGCCCGTCCGGCACGCGCGGGTGTGCGGCTGGCGCACCGCGTCCGGGTGGGTGCCGAACCGGCGCGCGCGGCTCTACGTCACGCGCGGCGTCGGCACGATCGTGCCGGGGCGGCTGCTCGCGCCGCCGGAGGTGCTGATCGTGCGGCTCACCGGCCACCCCGGGCGCGCGCGGCAGGAGAGCCGCCGGTCGCCGCGTTAGGCGCCCCGCGGCCTCACGGGCGGTCGGCGGGCCGCCGGAGCCCGAGCGAGCCGGCGGCGAGGCGGACGACGGACGAGAGTGGCGCGAGCGGCCACCACTCGCGCGGCGGCTCGCCCCGGGCGCGGCGCTCGTAGCGGCGCCGCTCCTCCGGCGTCGCGGTGCCGAAGCTGTACTTCAGCGACAGCTCGGTCGCGGAACCCAGCTCCCACTCGAGGAGGCAGGGCTCGCAGCGATAGAACTCGGCGGCACCGACTCTCTCGACGAAGACGGTCTCGCGACCGCCGCACACGGGACAGGCAACCTGGCTCATGGCGGGGAGGGTGAGGGTGCCGGACCATACGGCCGCGGCCGCTTCGGCGCAACTCGGCGCGGCCGGTCCGCTAGAAGAGGAACCGCACCACGAGCAGCGCGCCCGTCACGCCCGCGGCGAGGCCGCCGGCAGCGACGCCGGCCCCGCGCGCCGCGCCGGCTGCCGCGCCGCCCGCGCAGTCGTCCGGGTGCCGTGCGCCCTCGACGGCGCCGATCCCCGCGCCCACCAGTGCCGACCCGCCGACGAAGCTCGCGAGCGGCCGCACGTCCTCCCACGACCATGGGCGCACCGGGTTCGCGAGCGCGCGCTCCAGCGCGCGGCGGGCGTCCTCCCACTGCCGCTCGCCGCTCTGGTAGGAGCCGAGCGCGGCGTAGGTGGTGCCGACCGCGGCGCCGGCGATGGCGCCGCGAACCGCCGTGCGCTCGTAGTCGCCGATGCAGCGCGTGCGGAACAGCGCGCCGCCGGCGAGGCCGATCATGCCGCCGAGCCCGGCGCCGACGAGCCCGTACGTGGCGGCCGTCGCGACGCGCCCCTGACAGTTCGCCTCGTCGTTGAGGATGCCGCCGCGCAGGCAGCGCTTGCCGGAGACGTAGACGCGCGGCGGGCGGGCGAGCGACGAGGTGTCGGACATCGCGCGGCGCGTCGGCGCGACGCGCGCCGAGTCCGAGGACTGCGCCAGCAGTGGGGTGGCGAGGAAGAGAAGTGACAGGGCGGTATGTACGCGCATGGAGTCGAGGTCGTCGGCGGTGGTGAAGGGTACGCCCGCCGTACGGCCGTGCGGAACGGTTGGGTTCGCGCAGACGGAACGTGGGCCGTGGGAATCCTCCCGCGGCCCACGGCTTACGACTTACGATCTACGGCTTGCGGCCGCGGCTCCTACGCCTCGCTCGTCTCGTTCGGCAG
>JBJMNJ010000069.1:0-3144 GCA_045804325.1 Gemmatimonadaceae bacterium | reverse complement strand
CCGGTGAGGCGGCGGCCGTGTCGACCGAGGGCGGCGCGAGCGCCTCGTTCGACGCCAACGCGCTCCGCGAGCGCGTGCGGCGCGCGGCGCCGGGGAGCGGGGCGGAGCGCGAGGTGGCGGCGGGCGCGGACGCGCTCGCCGGCGCCGTCCGCGCCGCCACGGCCGACGCGACGCGCGCGATCTTCCGCTACGGCACGCTCGTGGTCGGCGCGGCGCTGCTGCTCACGCTCGGCATCCCCGAGCTGCCCCTGCGGCGGCACCACGGGCCGCCGCCGGATGCGGCGGCGGCGCACTGATCGGCAACTCGCGGGTAGTAGGTCCACGCTCCACCCACACTCACCACAGGACATCCGGGCGGTCGGGTCCGCGCGCGTCCGGCGCGGCGGCACGCGATACGCTCTACGCGACCCGGGATCGGGCGCGATACGGAGGACGATGATGGCTACACGGGAGAGGTCCACGAAGCGGTCGCGGCGGGAGACGGCGGGCGCGGAGCGCGCCGCCGAGGGCGCGGAGCGGCGCAAGGGCGGAGAGCGCACACACGCGCCCGGCTCGAGCGCGAGCCACGTCGCGCTCTACCGGGCCGAGAAGGCCCGGCGTCAGGCGCTGCTGCCGACGACGCAGGCGCTGGAGGAGGCGCGGCGCGAGTTCGAGCAGATGCTCAAGGAGTCGCGCCCGGCGGGCACGGGCGGCCGGCCGCGCAAGAAGCCCGCGGCGCCCGCCGGCGCCGACATCGAGCTCGACGAGCTGGATGAGGGCGGCGAGGCCGACGCCGTCGTGCCGGAGGTGGAGGCGGAGGCGGACGAGTAGCGTCGCTTCCGGTCAGGTCGGGCGGCCCCGGGCGCATGGCGCACCGGGGCCGCGTGCTTTTCCGCCATGCGTGCATCGGGCGGCGCGCACTCCCATTCGCACCGCCGGCGTGCAAAAGGGGCGAGCGGATGCCGGCCGCGCAGCGCGGCTGCGTAACGGCGTTACGGCGGTTGCCGCGAGTCGCCGCCCTCGCGAGCGCCGCCCTTCCGCATGTCGTGCATGGACCGAACCTTGCACCCCGGCCGAGACCGCGGGACTACCTCGCTCCCACCTAGAGCAACGTGACTGCACGAGCACCGAAGAGGCCGAAGCGCGTCGCGAAGGCGGCGCCCGTCGCGGCCGACCTGCCGCACATCACCATCGAGCACGTCGCGCCGGAGATCGACGGCGGGCGCTATCCCATCAAGCGGGTCGTCGGCGGCACCGTCGCCGTCTCGGCGGACGTGTACAAGGACGGCCACGACACTCTCGCCGCGCGCGTGCGCTACCGCGGCCCCGGCGACAGACAGTGGCGCACCGCGCCGCTCGCCTACGCCGCCGACGTCGACCGCTGGAGCGGGCGCTTCACCGTGGACCGCGTGGGCCGATGGTCGTACACGGTGGAGGCGTGGACGGACCGCTGGGCGACGTGGCGCTCCGGCTTCGAGAAGAAGGTGGCCGCCGGCCAGGACGTCTCGCTCGAGCTGCTCGAGGGCGCGCTCATGGTCGAGACCGCGTCGCGCCGCGTGAAGTTCGGCGCCGTGCGCCGCGGCCTCACCGACGTCGCGGCGCACCTGCAGAACGCGCTCGTGTCCGTCCCCGAGCGCGTGCAGGCGGCGCTCGCGCCCGAGCTCGACGCGCTGATGGCCGAGCACCTGCCGCCGGAGGACCTCACGACGTACCACGCGGAGCTGCGCATCACCGTGGACCGGGAGCGCGCCGGCTTCGCGGCGTGGTACGAGCTCTTCCCCCGCTCGCACGGCGTCGTGCCCGGCGAGCACGGCACGTTCCGCACGGCCGCCGAGCGGCTGCCGGCCGTCGCGGCGCTGGGCTTCGACGTGGTGTACCTGCCGCCGATCCACCCGATCGGCCACACCTTCCGGAAGGGGCGCAACAACACGCTCACCCCCGAGCCGGACGACGTGGGCAGCCCGTGGGCGATCGGGAGCGAGGAGGGCGGGCACGACGCCGTGCACCCGCAGCTCGGCACCATCGACGACTTCGACCACTTCGTGAGCGAGGCGGCGCGCCTCGGCCTGGAGGTCGCGCTCGACTTCGCGCTGCAGTGCTCGCCGGACCACCCGTGGGTGAAGCAGCACCCCGACTGGTTCCGGATCCGCCCGGACGGCTCCATCCAGTACGCGGAGAACCCGCCGAAGAAGTACCAGGACATCTATCCCATCAACTTCTGGACGGAGGACCGGGAGGCGCTCTGGAACGCGTGCCGCGACGTGCTGCTGTTCTGGATCGAGCACGGCGTGAAGGCGTTCCGCGTGGACAACCCGCACACGAAGCCGTTCGCGTTCTGGGAGTGGGTGATCGACCAGGTGCAGAGCGAGTACCCGGACGTCGTGTTCTTCTCGGAGGCGTTCACGCGTCCGAAGAAGCTGCTGAACCTCGCGAAGCTCGGGTTCACGCAGTCGTACACCTACTTCACCTGGAAGAACTCGGCGCAGGAGATCCGCGACTGGCTCGCGGAGATGGACGCGTACGACGCGCACGAGTACTACCGCGGCAACTACTTCACGAACACGCCCGACATCCTGCACGCGTACCTGCAGACGGGCGGGCCGGCGGCGTTCCGCACGCGGCTCCTGCTCGCGGGGACGCTCAGCCCGCTCTACGGGATCTACAGCGGCTTCGAGCTGTTCGAGGGGACGCCGGTGCGCCCGGGGAGCGAGGAGTACCTCAACTCGGAGAAGTACCAGCTCGTCTGGCGCGACTACGACGCCGAGCCGAACCTGAACGACGACATCCGCCGGCTCAACCGCGTCCGGCGCGAGCACGTCGCCCTCCAGCGCGCGGACAACCTGACGTTCCACGTGTCCGAGAACGACCAGGTCCTGTTCTACCACAAGGCCGGGGGCGCCGCCGCCGCGTCCGCCGGCGACGGCGCGTCGGCGCCGCGCGGCGAGGACCTCCTGGTCGCGGTGAACCTCAACCCGTTCTTCACGCAGGAGACGATGGTGCACGTCCCGCTCGCGGCGCTCGGCATCGGCGCCGACGAGACCTTCGAGCTCGAGGACGTGCTCACCGGCGACCGCTACTGGTGGCGCGGCGCGCGCAACTACGTGAAGCTCGACCCGGCCCGGCAGGCGGGCCACGTCTTCCGCGTGCACCGCCCCGGACGCTGAT
>JBJMNJ010000068.1:0-4194 GCA_045804325.1 Gemmatimonadaceae bacterium | reverse complement strand
TCGAGGCGCTGCTCGCGGCGGCGCCCGGCGGCGCGCCGTCGCCACCCCGCCGCTTCGCCGCCGACTCCGCGCACCCGCGCGCCGCACTCGCGCTGCGCCCGCTCGGCGCGCTCGCTCCGGGAGCGGTGGTCCTGGAGCGGCAGGACGGCGCGGTCGCGGTCGCCGCGCGTCGCGTGGGCCGCGGCCGGGTGGTGCAGTCCGGGTACCTCGACGACTGGCGCTGGCGCCTCGGCGGCGTGGAGCCCGACCCGGCCGCGGCGCACCGCGCGTGGTGGGCCGGCCTCGTGAGCGCCGCGGCCTACGCGCCGCGCGTCCCGCTCGCGCCGTCGTTCACCGACCCGACGCCGTTCGCGTCGCTCGTCGAACGGCTCGGCCCACCGAGCACCGGCGACCTCCCGCGCGCGGGGCAGCCGGCCGAGCCGCGGTGGCTTCGTCCGCTGCTCTTCGCGCTGTTGCTTCTCTCGCTCCTCGGCGAGTGGACGTCGCGGCGGCTGCGCGGGGCGCGGTAGACGAGAAAGGAGAAAGGAGAAAGGAGAGAGGAGAGAACATCCCGGTAGGGTGTGTCTCCTTTCTCCTTTCTCCTTTCCCGTATCAGACAGCGTCCGACAGCGACGTGAACGTGAAGTCCCTCGTCCGGATCGCCGGCACCACGATCGCCGAGCCCGGGCTGCCGCTCTCGCTCGCGCTCACGCGCACCGGGCGCGTCATCGCCTCGAGGTTGTTCAGCATGAAGATCGGCGACTCGTTGTAGCGCAGGTTCTTCACCGCCTTCGTGATCCTGCCGTTCTCGATGAGGAACGTGCCGTCGCGCGTGAGCCCCGTGTAGAGGATCGTGCGCGGGTCCACCGGGCGGATGTACCAGAAGCGCGTGACGAGGATGCCGCGCTCGGTGCCCTTGATCAGGTCGTCGAGCGTCGCGTCGCCGCCCGACATCTTGAACCCGCCCCCGCCGCCGAAGCCGAAGCCGCCCACCTGCGCCGGCGTCGGCGCGACGTTCTGCTTCTGCGCCCAGAAGCGGTCGTAGGCGAGGTTCTTGAGGACGCCGTTCTCGATCCACACCACGCGGCGGGTCGGGAGCCCCTCCTGCGTGAACGGCGCGAGGTACGTGTCCGGGTCGTCCGGGTCCGTGACGATGGTGACGCGCTCGTCCACCACCTTCTGCCCGATCTTCGTGCCGCCGCCCGGCTTCGTGAAGAAGCTGCGCCCCTCGTCGGCCTGCCGCGCGCCGAGCGCGCCGGCGATGAGCTGCACGAGGTTGCCGACGGCGGTCGGCTCGAGCACGACGGTGTAGCGCCCCGGCTCGATCGCCACCGGGTCCACCGACGCCTTCGCCTTCTGGATGGCCGTCGCGCTGAGGCTCGACGGGTCGATGCGCGACCAGTCCCAGTGCGACGCGCCCGCCCACCCCGAGCCGCGCCCGTCCGGCGTGCGCACGGTCGTCGTGAGCGCCGTGTCGGTGTCGCGGTGGTACGCGAAGAGCCCCTTGCTGTTCGCGATCGCCTGCGCGCTCGTCGCCGTCTCGAGGTAGCCCGTGGAGACGAGCCCCGCGGCGCGCGCGGGCTCGGTGATCTTCCGGATCGCCGCGGCGCGCCCCGCCGGGTCGAGCCCGGCCGTCGCCTCGCTCCACCCCTTGCCCTCGGCGTACTCCTGCGGCCCGAGCTCGGGCATCGCCTCGGGGTCCTCGGGCGAGAGCCTCGCGAGCGCCTCGGCGCTCTGCACGACCCGCCGCAGCGAGTCGTCGTCCACGGCGTTCGTCGTCGCCACCGCGCTCTTCTTGCCGAAGGCGCTGCGCACCGCGATCGACGTGTTCGTCGTGTCGCCGGCGGTGGAGACCTGGTTCACGGCGAAGCGCGCGTTGCCGCGCGTGCCGCTGTTGATGACCACGCGCGTCTCGTCCGCCGTCGCGAACGAGAGCGCCTTCTTCGCGATCGCCTCCGCCTCGGCGCGCGAGAGGACCGGGTCGGCGGCGCGCAGGAGGGACTTCGGCGCGCTCATGCCCGCCTCCCCGTGTTGATGACGTTGACGTTGCGGAAGCGCGACGGCACGCAGCCGTGCGACACGGCGTTCGACTGCGCGGGCTGCCCCTTGCCGTCGTTGAACGCGCCGCCCAGGAAGTAGCTCTCGGGGCCGCCGATCATGTCGAGCGACGCCCAGAACTCCGGGGTGCGCATCTGGTAGGCGACGTCCTTCAGCATGCCGACGATCTTGCCGCCGCGGATCTCGTAGAAGAGCTGCCCGCCGAACTGTGCGTTGTAGCGCTGCTGGTCGATCGAGAACGAGCCGTCGCCGATGATGGCGATGCCGCGGTCCGTGGCCGCGATGAGGTCCTCCCACCCCTGCTCCTTCGTCCCGGGGAGGAGCGAGACGTTCGGCATGCGCTGGAACTGCACGTCCGCCCAGCTCTGCGCGTAGGAGCAGCCGTGCGAGCGCACGGGCTTCCCCTGCTGCTTGTACCACCACTCGAGCGCGGGCGCCTGCTCGCGCGTCGTCTGGTAGTCCACGAAGACGCCGTCCTTGATGATCATGAACTCCTCGGGGCGCTGCCCCTCGTCGTCCCAGCCGACGGCGGCGAGCGAGCCGGGCTGCGAGCGGTCCGCGCGGATGTTCATGAGCGGCGAGCCGAACTTGAGCTTGCCGAGCGCCTGCTCGGGCGGGAAGACGAAGCTCGTGCCGGCGTAGTTCGCCTCGAAGCCGAGCGCGCGGTCGAGCTCCGTGGGGTGCGCGACCGACTCGTGGATCGTGAGCCAGAGGTGACTGGGGTGGAGCACGAGGTCGTAGCGCCCCACGTCCACCGACTTGGCCGAGAGCTTCTCGACCGCCTCGGCCGCCCACTTGGACGCGTTCTCGACGAGGCGCGAGTCCACGACGTGCTCGTAGCCGAGCCCGCGCGGCGCGATGTCGTTCGACTGGCGCTGCGCGAAGTCGCTCATGTTCGACGACACGGCGGTGATGCCCATCCCCGGCTGCGCCCGGTAGATGGTCTGCACCGTGTACGTGCCGTCGGTGTTCGCGTACGTCTTCTCCTCGCGGAGGAAGAACATCTGCGACGTGACGAAGCGCGCGCCCTGGACCTTGAGCGCCGCCTCGTTGGCCCCGAGGAGCAGCGCGACCTTCTCCTCGATCGGCACGTCGAACGGGTCCGTCTTGATGGGCGAGCGCCACACGCCGTTCGGCTCGGGCTTCTGCCCGGGGGCGAGCACCACCGGCTTGAGCTGCGTCGCGCGGTTGGCCCGCGCCTGCGCCACCGCCTGGCGCGCCACGCGCCCGACCTCGTCGGCGGTCAGGGCGTTCGACGCGGCGAAGCCCCAGGCGCCGTCGGCGAGCACGCGCACGCCGAAGCCGAGGGTGTCGTTGTCGGAGAGCCCCTGGACCCGGCGCTCGCGGGTGAAGAGCGCCTGCGTCCGGTTGCGGCTGATGCGCACGTCGGCGTAGGACGCGCCGGCGGCGCGGGCGGCGTCGAGCGCGCGCATCGCCAGCTCCTTGTAGTCGGCGGCCGCCGCCTCCTCGTCCATCCGCGCCGACCGGTCGGCGGCGAGCCGCTCGGCCTCGAGGGCGCGGGCGGCGACGGGGGAGAGGAGGGCCGCGGCGGCCGCGGCGGACGACGCCTTGACGAAGTCGCGGCGGGAGATCGTCACACGGGCCTCGGGTACGGGTTGGGGGAACGGCGATCGCTCGCCGGCGGCAGGGCGGCCGGCAAGCGAGACCGTGTAGAAAACGTACGCGGCCGGTGGAGCGTTGGGACTTCGGCCGTGGATCGCCTGTAGGGAGTTTCCCCACACCGCATCGGAACTCCCTTGACCGAGATTCCGCCCCCCTCCCGACGGAGGGCCCCCCACCCGACGGCGAGATTCCCTCCAGTTCGACGCACCCCGGGGCGCCTACTCATCGATACTGGAGCTCGACTGGAATGACTGAGAACCTCATCCTTTCGCCCGCCGCGCTCGCTTCACTCGAGATGCAGGTCTCGTCGCGCCGGGCGTTCCTGCGCAAGGGAGCGCTGACGGCCGCGGCCGTGGGCGTGCTGGGCGCGTGCAAGCCGGGTGCGGCCGAAGGGCGGCAGGCAGCGGGAAAGCAGGGCGCCAGCGCCTCCGACAGCGATCACAGCGGTGGCACGAACGCGCCCCACCCCGCGGCCCTGCCGGCGACCAACCCCGCCGAGGACATGGACGCGATGCACGAGAAGGGCATCAAGGC
>JBJMNJ010000067.1:0-11194 GCA_045804325.1 Gemmatimonadaceae bacterium | reverse complement strand
ACGATCCGGAGCCGGAGTGAAGAAGCACGCAGTTCGTAGTACGCGGTTCGTAGTACGCAGTTCGTAGTACGCAGTACGCAGTGATCTATCGAGTTCCCCCTCTCCCCGTCGCCGCCAGGATCTCCCCCGTCACGTACCGCGCGTCGTTCGACGCGAGGAAGACGTACAGCGGGGCGAGCTCGGCCGGCTGCGCCGGGCGGCCGAAGAGCGTGTCGGCGCCGAAGCGCTTCACGTGCTCCTCGTCGAGCGTCGCGGGGATCAGCGGCGTCCACACCGGGCCCGGCGCGACGCAGTTCACCCGGATCCCCCGCTCGGCCACGCTCTGCGCGAGCGACATCGTGAAGGTGTGAATCGCGCCCTTCGTCGAGCTGTAGGGGATGAGGCCCTTGTTGCCCTGCAGCGCGGTGACGGAGCCGGTGTTGAGGATCACGCCGCCGCCCTGCATCACCTCGAGCGCCGCGCGCGCCATGTAGATGTAGCCGAAGATGTTCGTGCGGAACGTCCGGTCGATCTCCTCGTCCGTCACCTCGGCGAGCGACTCGCGCTCCATCTGGAAGGCCGCGTTGTTCACGAGGACGTCGAGCCGCCCGAACGCGCCGTGCACGGCGCGCACGAAGGCGCGGCACTCGCCGGGCTCGCGCACGTCGAACCGGTGTGGGATGCAGCGCCGGCCCGCCTCCTCCACCCAGCTCTGCGTCTCGATGGCGTCCTTCTCTTCCTCCGGCGCCGCGTAGCCGATGGCGACGTCGGCGCCCTCGCGCGCGAACGCGATCGCGACGGCGCGGCCGATCCCGCTGTCGCCGCCGGTGATGATCGCCGCGAGCCCGTCGAGCTTGCCCGCGCCGCGGTAGCTCTGCTCGCCGTGGTCCGCCTGCGGACGCAGCCGGTCCTCGACGCCCGGCGGGTTCTGCTGCGGGTTCCGCGGACTCGGCTTCACGCCGCCCTTCTCGCTCTCGCTGGCCATGATCCTGTTGGTCGGGGAGCGGGCGACCGGGCAGGATGCGTACCTTCGATCGCCCTCGGCCCTCGGTCTACAGCCCTCGGCCCTCGGCCTGCTCACGAGCCTCCTCGCGGCGGGAGCGGCGTACACGGCCGCCACGCCGCGTACGCCGTTCCGCGGCCGAGGGCCGAGGGCCGAGGGCCGAGGGCTACGGAGTGACCGCCGCCGCCCCCGCCGCCGCCACCTGCGCGTCCTGCTGGCTCGTCGCGCCGCTCACGCCGACCGCGCCGACCACGCGGCCGTTCGCCATCACCGGCACCGCCCCCTCGATCGCGACGACGCCGTCGAGCGCGAGGAAGGGCGGCCGCTGCGCCACGAGCTCCTCCACCGCCTTGCTCGGCCGCCGGAAGCGCACGGCCGTGCGCGCCTTCCCCTGCGACAGGTCCGCGCTCGCCGCGGACGCGCCGTCCATGCGCTTGAACGCGAGCAGCACGCCGGCGTGGTCCACGACCGCGATCGACACGCTCCAGCTGTTGCGCCGCGCCTCCGCCTCGGCGGCGGCGAGCGCCTTCACGGCCGCCTGCTCGCCGACCGTCGGCACCTCGAGGAGCTGCGCGGCGGCGGGACGCGAGGCGAGAAGGAGGGAAGCGAGTGCGGCAGCGAAGAGCCTGGTCATGAGAAATGAGGGAGTGGGAGGTGAGGATGATGGGCGCGGTGGATCGGTGACGCGGCGCCGGCCTGCGCGCCGTAGGTTCCCGGTGGGGGGGCCCCCCCGCAAGCCCATCCCTGCTCCTTGCTTCCCACTCCCTGCTCCCTGCCTCAATCCGCCCTCAGTACCTCCGCCGGATCCACCCGCGTCGCGCGCCACGCGGGCACCAGGCTCGCCGCCGCGGCGACGACGACCACCAGCCCCACCACGGCCGCGAACACTGCGGGGTCGGTAGGGCGCACGTCGAAGAGCAGCCCCGCGAGGAAGCGCCCGCCGACGAGCGCCGCCGCCGCGCCGACCGCCGCGCCGAGCAGCGTCACGCGGAGTCCCTCGCCGAGCACGAGCCGCACGACCTGCGCGGCGCGCGCGCCAAGCGCCATGCGGACCCCGATCTCCTGCCTGCGCTGCGCGACGCCGTACGCGAGCGCGCCGTACAGCCCCACCGCCGCGACGAGGAAGGCGAGCGCGCCGAACACGCCGAACATCGCCGTGCCCAGGCGCCACGGTCGGATCTGCGGGTCGATCGCCCGCTGGAGGGGCCGGATGTCGAGGTATGGGAGCCCGAGCCGCGCATCGCGCAGCGCACGGCGCAGCGGCTCCGCGGCCGCGCCGAGGTCGCACGCGCCGGCGGGGCAGCGCGGCCGCACGAGGAGCAGGCGACCGCCCATCCCGCGCTCCTGCCCCAGCGGGATGTAGAACTGGAGCGCGGGCTCCTCGCGTAGCTGGAAGCGCTTCGCGTCCGCCACGATGCCCACGACCCTCGCGCAGGGCGCCGAGTCCACGTACACGCACTGCCCCGTCGCCTCCCGTCCCGGCCAGAGCGTGCGCGCGGTGGTTCGGCTCACCAGCGCGACGCGCTCGCTCCCCGCGCCGTCCGCCCGCGTGAAGCCGCGCCCCGCGAGGACGCGCGTTCCAACGGCGGCGAGGTAGCCGCCGCTCACCGCGCTGATGAACGGCCCGCCGCCAGCCATCGCCGGCAGCGAGTCCCAGCCGGCGACTCGAATGTCCAGCCCGAAGGTCGATTGGAAGGGCGTGCCCACCGCCACGCCCGCCGCCTCGTACTCCGGACGACCGGCGAGGTAGGCGGCGGCGCGGTCCACGGCCGTGTCGCGCCGCGCGCGCTCGCGCTCTGCCTCGCCCAGCACGACGCCGGCGACGCGCGGCCAGCGCGGGCTCACCGCGAGCACGCGATCGGGCTGCAGGCCGAGGTCCAGCGCGCGCACGTTGCGCAGGCTGCGCACGAACAGCCCCGCCCCGACAAGCAGCACGACCGATAGAGCCGCCTGCACGACGACGAGCGCCGAGCGGAGGCGCGCGCGCCGCCCGCCGCCCTCGCGTGCGCCCGCCCGCAGCGCCGCCGCCAGCCCGGCGCCCCCCGCCTGCAACGCCGGTGCGAGCCCCGTGGCCACCCCGGCCGAGAGCGCGATCGCCGCCGTCACGAGCAGCACGCGCCCGTCCACCGGCGCCGAGGTCCACAGCACGTCCGGGAGCAGCACGCGCCGCATCAGCTCGCCCCCCCACCGCGCCAGCAGGAGCGCCGCCGCCCCGCCCGCGGCGGCGAGCAGCAGCGCCTCGGCAAGCAGGAAGCGCACGAGGCGCGGGCGGCTCACACCCAGCGCCAGCCGCACCGCGATCTCGCGGCGGCGGCGCACCGCTCGCGCGAGCAGGAGGTTGGCGACGTTCGCGCACGCGACGAGCAGCACGACGGCGGCCACGCCCACGAGCCAGCGCGACACGCGCACCTCGGCAGGCTCGCCGCCCTGGGGCGAGAAGTAGGTCGGCGCCACGGTCACCCGCGCCCGCGCCATGTCGCGCCAGGTGCCCGTATACGCGGCGCGGTGCGCCGCCGTCGCCGCGGCGGCCGCGCGCGCGTCCGTCACGCCGTCCCGCAGCCGCACGACCACGCGAAGCCACCGCGCGTTCCAGGTCGTCGTCCAGTCTGGCGTGACGTCGGGGCCGACGACGCTCATCGGCGCCCAGAGGTCCACGCGCGCGAGCTCGGCGCCGGTGAAGCCCGGGGGCGCCACTCCGATCACGGTGAACGACTCCCCACGCAGCCGCACCTCGCGCCCCAGTAGGGCGGAATCGCCGCCGAACTGCGACTGCCAGATCGCGTGGTCGAGCACCACGACGCGCCGGGCGTCGCCGGGGCGGTCCTCCGCCGCGGCGAAGAAGCGGCCGAGCGCCGGCCGCACGCCGAGCAGCGGGAAGAAGTCCCACGTGACGAAGCCGAGCCGCACGGGCCGCTCCTCGACGCCGTCCCCGAGCAGCGCATCGTGCGTCGTGTAGGCGGCGGCGCCCGCGAAGGGTCCGCCCGTCATGTCGCGGAGCAGCGCGTAGGAGACGTAGCCCGCGCCGCTCGCGGTGAGCTCGCCCGTCACCTCGTTCGCGGTCGTCCAGTAGACGCGCCGCACGCGCTCCGGCGCCACGACGTGCGCCGAACCGCGCAGCAGCAGCCGGTCCACGACGCCGAACATCACCGCGTTCGCGCCGATGCCGAGGGCCAGCGTGAGCACGACGGCGACGGCGAGGCCGGGCTCTCTCCGCAGCCCGCGTGCGGCGTGCCGCACGTCCTGGACGAGCCCCTCCCAGCGCGCGGCCCACGCGACCCGCCCGAGCCGCCGCCGGTCGATGGCGGCGAGCTCGCGCCGCGCGTCCTCCACGCTGCCGAACTCCGCGAGCGCGCGCGCCCTTGCGGCCGAAGCGGAGACTCCGGAGGCAATGAGCGCCTCCACGCGAGTCTCGATGTGGAAGCGCACCTCCTCGTCCACGTCGCGCTCCAGGGAGCGCGCGGGGAGGCGGAAGAGGCGCCGGATGCCGGGAATGCGTGGCTCATGCCCCATGTCCACTCTCCTCTACTCAATCGGTGCGCAGCACCTCGGCGGGGTCCACCCGCGTCGCGCGCCACGCGGGCACCGCGCTCCCGGCCGCCGCGACGCCGAGGATCACCGCCGCCACCGCGCCGAGCACGATCGGGTCGGCCGGCGCGACGTCGAAGAGCAGCGGCGCCGCGAAGCGCCCGAGTGCGAGCGACGCGACGAGCCCGACAGCGAGCCCGATCGCGGCGGGGCGCACGCCCTGCCACGCCACCATGCCCGCGAGCGTGCGCGGCTCCGCGCCGAGGGCCATGCGCACGCCGATCTCCTGCCGGCGCTGCGCCACCGCGTAGGCGAGCGCGCCGTACAGCCCCACCACGGCGAGCACGAGGGCGAGCCCGCCGAACGCCGTGAACACCGCCGCGCCGAGCCGCCAGGGCCGGAGCTGCGGATCGACGAACACCCGCAGCGGGACCACCGAGACGTACACCGCGCCCGGCTCCACCGCCTGCACGGCGCGCCGCACCGCCGGCACGAGCGTGGCCGGGTCGGCGGCCGTGCGCACGAGCAGCGCGCGGGCGTTCACCGCCTCCCTCAGCGGCACGTAGAAGAATGCGTGCGGCTCCTCGCGGATCCGGAAGACGCGCACGTCGCGCACGACGCCGAGCACGGGTACGCACGTCTTCGCCTCGCCGATGGTCACGCACGCCCCGACGTCGCCGCCCTTCGGCCAGAACTGGCGCGCGAGCGTCTCGTTGATCACCACGCCCTTCTCGCCCGGCGCGAACGTGCGCCCGCGGGCGAGACTCGCGCCGAGCGTCGCGAAGAAGTCCGGCGTCGCGTCCGCGTAGAACGGTGCGGCGTCGGTCGGCTTGGGCGGCGGCGCGCCGGCCGGCCGCAGCCACCCCGCGAGCGCCATGTTGAACGGCGTCGCCGTGGAGAGGGCCGCGTGCTCGACACCCGGCAGCGCCCGCACGCGCTCGAGCGCGCCCTCCCACACCGCGCGGCGGCGCACCGCGCTGTCCGGCAGGTGGCTCAGATTCGGCTGCACGAGCAGCAGGTGATCGAGGTCGAGGCCGAGCGGCTCGTTCCGCGCGTTGCGCAGGCTGCGCACGAACAGGCCCGCGCCCACGAGCAGCAGCGCGAGCAGCGCCGCCTGCCCCACGAGCAGCGCGCCGCGCAGCGGTGCGCTCCGGTACGTGCCCTCGCGCGCCGTCGCCTTCAGCGCCGCCGCGAGGTCGGTGCGCCTGGCCTGCAGCGCTGGCGCGAGCGAGCACGCCACCCCGACGACGAGCGCGATCGCCGCGGTCACCGCGAGCACGCGCACGTCCACCGCGGCGCCCCACTCCACGTCCGGCAGCAGCCGCGCGCGCGCCGCCGCGCCGCCCCACGCCGCGATCGCCAGCGCCCCCGCCCCCCCGAGCAGCGCCAGCAGCACCCCCTCGGCCATGAGCGCCGCGAGAAGCCGCCCGTGTCCCACGCCCAGCGCGAGCCGGACGGCCGTCTCGCGACGCCGCCGCACGCTGCGGCCGAGCAGCAGCCCGGCGACGTTCGCACAGGCGACCAGCAGCACCACGCCGGCGACGCCGAGCAGCCAGAGCGACACGCGCGCGATGCTCGCCGTGTCGGCGGGGCCGCTGGACGCGCGCATCTCCGCCGAGGCGCGCGCGCCGATGATCGAGGCGAGCCGGACCGACGAGGGGCTGCTGCCCGGACGCCGATCGGCCGGGAGCGCGTCGTAGCCGCGACGTACGATCGCTGTGGCCTCGGCCTCCGCCCGCGCGCGCGTCACACCGGGCCGAAGCCGCGCGTACACGGGGATGTTGAACGCGAGGCGGTCGGCGACGTAGCGGTCGCCCTGCTCGCGATACAGCGCGTACGTGAGCGGCACCCAGACGTCTACGGGCGCTAGGTCCGCACCCGTGAACCCGCGCGGCGCCACGCCCACGACCGTCACCGGCTGGCCGTCGAGCGTGATGGTCCGGCCGACGACGCCGGGGTCGCCGCCGAACGCGCGACGCCAGAGCCCGTGCGACAGCACCGCGACCGCGGCGCCCGTCGGCGCCAGGTCCTCGGCCGGTCCGAAGAAGCGGCCGAGCGCGGGGCGCACGCCGAGCAGCGGGAAGAAGGAGGCGGACGCCTGCACGACCTTCGTCGGCCGCGCCGCGGCGCCGCGCCCGAGCGGCTGCTCGATCGCGTTCGACGCCGCGGCGACGAGGCCGAAGGCCCGCGCCTGGCTGAGGTCGCGGAAGGTCGCGTAGTTGGTGACGGGCGCCGTGATGTCCCCGAAGTACGACGACGCGTACCGGAGATACAGGCGCGACAGCGACTCGACTCCCGTCAGATGGGCGGCGGGCGACAGGAGCAGACGGTCCACGACGCCGAACATCACGGCGTTCGCCCCGATGCCTAACGCCATGGTCAGAATCACGGCCAGCGCGAGCCCCGGCTCCCGCCGCAGCCCGCGCGCGGCGTGCCGCAGATCCCGGAACACGGCCTCGGCGCGGGCGAGGCGCCCGGCGCGCCCGAGCCGCCGCCGGTCGATCGCGGCGAGCTCCCGGCGGGCGTCCTCTATGCTCCCGAACTCGCGGAGCGCTCGCTCCCGCGCCGACGCGGGCGACATCCCCGAGGCGACCAGCGCCTCGACGCGCGACTCGACGTGGAAGCGCAGCTCGTCCTCCACCTCGCGCTCCACCGAGCGCGGCGCGCCCGCGGGGAGGCGGAAGGCGCGGCGCAGGCCGGGGATCCGCGGCTCGCGGGTCATGCGGTCGCCGCCGCGGAGCCCGACGTGGCGCCGAGCACGCGGAACACCGCGCCCGCGTAGCGCTCCCACCGCCGCGTCTCGGCGCGCAGCGCGCCGCGGCCGGCCGTGGTGAGCTGGTAGTAGCGCGCGCGGCGGTTGTTCTCGGAGAGCCCCCACTCGCTCTCCACCCACCCGCGCTCCTCGAGGCGGTGCAGCGCGACGTAGAGCGCGCGGTCCTCCACCACGAGCTCGTCGCCGCTCGTGCCGCGGATCCACCGCGCGACGGCGTAGCCGTGGCGCGGCCCCCACGCGAGGGCCTTGAGGACGAGCACGTCGAGCGTGCCCTGGAGCAGATCGAGGTCGGCGTCGGGCATGGCGGGCTCCCCGGAAGTGTTCCCCGGAATACTTACGGGGAACGTGCGGCCCGGGGGCCCGGCCGTCAAGGGCTACTCGACGATCGAGACCGTCCGGCCCACCTCGATCACCGCCGGCAGCAGCTCCGTCATGCCGAGCGTCTCGCGGTCGCCCGCGACGGCGCGGAGCTTCGCGTCGAGCCGCACCTTCGGTGGGATCCCGAACGACATCAGCCCGTTCGCCGCCACGTACTTCGCCAGCCGCATGATCAGATCCTCCGGCCGCAGCACGCCCTCGCCCACGATCGCCGCGAGCTCGGGGCTCGGGCGGAGGCGCGCGGTGAGCGGCACGTTCGGGAGCCCGGGGAGCGTCGGCGCCGGGAAGCCCTCGGCCGACACCGGCCCCGACGCCCTCCGCGGCGGCGGCGCCTGGGTCTCCGGCGCCGGCGCCTCGCCGACGCGGAGGAGCGCGCCCGGATCCACGTCCTCGAGCTCGCCCTGCACGATGTAGTTGTACCCGGTGCCCGCCGACACCGTCGGCAGCTCGATCGCCTCCACCAGTGCCTCGTGCCGATAGACCTCGAGCGACCACGGCCTGGCGTGCAGCACGTCGCGCACGACCTCCTCCCGCCCCGCGGCTCCGAAGGCCGCACAGAGCTTCGCCGCGTCGCCGCCGGTCGGCGGCTGGTTCGGGGGGCCGCGCTCGTACGCCGGGTTCGAGTCGTACTCGTCCAGCGGCCTGCCGCGCTCGTGCAGCGAGTACCAGAGCACGTCGTCGTCCACGTTCGCCACGGCGAGCCCCACGCACGCGAGCCGCCTCGTGAGCTCGGCCACGAGGCGCGTGAGCCCGCTCGGATTCTCGTCCGTCCCGCCGTCGAAGACGACGACGCAGCCGCGCTCGGCCGGCGTCACGTACGCGTCGCGGCCGAGGTCGCGCAGCAGGTCGGCCACGGCCTCCGCGTCGCCGGTGCGGAGCGTGACGTTCGTGTAGAAGTTCCCCATATCCACATGGACGCTCCGGGGCCTCTTTGCGTCTCCCGGGCGAGCGCCGAGGAGCGCCGAGAACCGCGAGCGCCGCAGCCGCGCCCGGGTTGCGCCCCCTCGCGCCCCATCGTCACCTGTAGATGCCGACGACTCGCGATCTCCTCCGCGCCGCCGCCCTCGCGGCGCTCCTCGCCGCCCGCGCCGCCGAGGCGCAGGGGACCGGCGCCCGGCCGGTGAGCGCCGACCTCGCGGCCGCCACCTTCGACTCGGCGTGGGCGCGCATCCGCGACACGCACTACGACCCGGGAATGCGCGGACTCGACTGGAACGCCGTGCGCCGCGAGCTGCGGCCGCGCGCCGAGCGCGCCGGGACCATCCGCGCCCTGCGCGCCGTGCTCGGCGAGATGCTCGCGCGGCTCGGCGAGTCGCACTTCGCGATCATCCCGCAGGAGGCCGCCGAGGCGCTGGATCCCGGCCGCCGGACGGACGCGGCGGGCGACGAGCCGGGCGACGTCGGCATCGCGCTCGCTCTCGTGGGCGGCGACGTGGTGGTGGCGCGCGTGGAGCCTGGCTCCCCCGCCGCGGCGGCCGGCGTGCACGCCGGGTGGGTGCTCGACAGCGTCGGCGCGATCGGTCGCGGTCGGGTGCGCGAGGCGCTCGCCCGCCTGACGACGCCGGCCGCGCGGCGCCAGGCGGAGTACCGCCTCCCCGTCGTCGGCGAGCTCGCGCTCGAGGGGGCCGCGGGCTCCCCGGCGCACGCCACCTTCCTCGACGGGCGCGGCCGCACCGTGGCCGTGACGATGCGACGGCGCGCGACGCCGGGCGCGCCGATCAAGTTCGGCAACCTCCCGACGTTCCTCGCGCGCCTCGAGCGCGAGCGCCTTCCGCTGCCGGGCGCCGGCGGCGCGGGCGCGTGCGCCGGCGTGATCCGCTTCAACATCTGGATGCCGCCGCTCGCCGCGGCCATCGACAGCGCGGTGCGCGAGGTGCGCGGCTGCCGCGGCGTCGTGCTCGACCTGCGCGGCAACCCCGGCGGCGTCGCCGCCATGGTCATGGGCGCGAGCGGCTACTTCCTCGACTCCGTCCAGGCGCTCGGCGTCATGCGCGCCCGCGGCACCGAGCTGCGCTTCAACAGCGTGCCGCGCCGCGTGGACGACCAGGGCACGCCGACGCGCCCCTACGCCGGGCCGCTGGCCATCCTCGTCGACGAGCGCACGGCCAGCACCTCGGAGATCTTCGCGGCCGGCATGCAGGCCGTCGGCCGCGCGCGCCTCTTCGGCACGCCGTCGTCGGGCCAGGCGCTCCCCGCGCTCGCCACGCGCCTCCAGACGGGCGACGTGATGATGCACGTCGTCGCCGACTTCGTCGCGCCGGACGGACGCCGCATCGAGGGGCACGGCGCGATTCCCGACGAGGCGACCCCGCTGACGCGCGAGGCGCTGCTCGCAGGCCACGACCCGGCGCTGGAGGCGGCGGTGCGATGGATCACCACGGCCGGCAGCGCGACACCTTAGGTAGTTTCATCAGTCGTTGACGACCCCTCCCCCGCACCGGAGCCCTTCATGAAGTTTCGTTCCATTGCCGCCGCCGCGCTCCTCGCGCCCGCGGCGCTCGCTGCGCAGCAGACCCCGCGCGTCACCAAGGACGCGCCCGGCGCCGCGGCGACCGGTGCGCTGCCGTCGGCAGTGCAGGTCGTCGACCGGTACGTCGCCGCGATCGGCGGCAAGGCTGCGCTCAAGCGCGTGCAGTCGTTCCGCGCCACAGGCACCTTCGAGATGCCCGCGCAGGGCCTGAGCGGCGACCTCGAGCTCAACGCGGCGCGCCCCAATCGCCTCGCGATGAAGATCACCGTCCCCGGCATGGGCGAGATCGTGCAGGGCTACGACGGCACCGTCGCGTGGTCCGTGAACCCGATGCAGGGCCCGCGGCTCCTCGAGGGGAAGGAGCTCGCGCAGCTCCAGGAGGAGGCGGACTTCGACAACATCTTCCGCGGTTCGTCCTCCGTCGTCTCGCGCGAGGTCGTCGGTCGCGGCGAGGCCGGCGGACAGCCGTGCTATCAGGTGAAGACGGTGCGCCGGAGCGGCTCCGAGGCCGTCGAGTGCTACAGCGTGGACAGCGGGCTTCTCCTCAGCACCAGCGCGAAGCGCGAGAGCGCGATGGGCCCCATCGAGTCCACGACGCTCATCGAGGACTACAAGGAGTTCGGCGGGATCAAGTTCGCGACGCGCTCGCGCATCCAGATCCCCGCGATGGGCGCCGAGCAGGTGCTGAACCTGTCGAACATCGAGCTGGACAAGGCCGAGGCGTCGGCGTTCGCGCGACCGGCGGCGGTGGAGGCGCTGACGAAGCAGTCGAAGCCGTAACGACAGATCACGAGGCACATCGCGACCCCGCAGAGGCTCGTGGCGCCTACCTGACCACCGGGCATCAATCCGTCGGCGACCGGCGACGGGCGACCGCTGCTCACCAGCGGACGAGCGACTCGACTGGACGCGGAACCCCCGGGAGGCCACCAATGGCGTCCCGGGGGTTCTCGCCATCCGGCCCGCCAGCGAGGCGGCAGCCGTCGCCTGTCGCTCGTCAGCTAACCCGAACGGTCGAAATGTCTTAGCACAGGGTACACCGCGTGCGTATACTAGGAGCGACGTC
>JBJMNJ010000066.1:0-32630 GCA_045804325.1 Gemmatimonadaceae bacterium | reverse complement strand
GCCGCCATCGCGGGCGCGGACAGCACCATCCACGCGCGCGCCCGGCAGGCCGGCGCCGCGACGCTCGACTCGGGCCCGCGACGCGCCATCGTGCTCTCGCGCGCCGAGTCGGTGGCCATCGCCGACGCGGTGCGCAAGCGCATGGAGGCGGAGCAGCGGCAGAAGTCGCGCGCGGGCGGCGGGACGGGCGCGGGCGCGGCGGCCGGCGCCGCGGCGAGCGCCGCGGCCGGTGTGGACGAGGCGGTGCGCGCGGCGGCGACCTTTCGGGCGGCGCAGCCGTCCATCGACTCGATGCGCGCCGAGTTCCAGCGGGTCCTCGGGGACTCCATCCGCACGGCGCTCGAGGCGTTGCGCCGCGCGCCGGTCGCGGTGCCGCCGAACGTGAAGGTCCCGCGCACGTACGTCTGGAGCTACCCCGCCGACACGCGCGACAGCAGTCATCTGGTCGTCGCGCCCATCCTCCCGCCACCGCGCGGCGAGCGGCGGCGCGTCGCGGTCATGAGCCTCCAGAACGGCACGGGGCGCGCCGACCTCGACGGAATGGTCCGGGGCATGAGCGACTCGCTGCGCGCGGAGTTCATCGGGCGCCGCCGCGCGAACACGGAGGCCATGCGGGAGTACGAGATGGTGGACGGCCCGACGACGCGCGCGGCCGAGCAGCGCGCGCTCAACCCGGTCGCCGTCGGCTTCACGCTGCGCTCCGACTACGTCGTGCACGGCGTCGCCTACCTGCGGCGCGACAGCGTGCGCGTGACGACGCAGGTGCTCGACGTGCGCGCCGGGCGCGTGCTCGTGAGCTACACCGGCGGCTCCGTGCCGCTCACCGCGCCGTACGGCAAGGTGCCGGTGCTCGCCGAGCGGATGGACGAGAGGATCGAGCAGGCGATCGAGCGCGCCGCCCGCGAGGAGGAGCGCCGGCACGAGGCGCAGCAGCGCGCCACCGAGCGCGCGCAGGCCGCGAAGGAGAAGGCGAAGGAGAAGAGCGTCCCCCCGCGCTGAGCGGCGCGCCGTGCTGGCGACCGCGGCCGAGCTCGCCGCGTCGGTCTGACGGTGCGGCGGTGCGCCGTCCATGCTGCCTAGGGAACGTTCACCGCGCCGCGTGCGTAACATATCTTGGGGCTGATCGTCGTCCCCTCGCACGCTCCGATGGGGTGTAGGTCAACTGGCAGACCGCCTGACTGTTAATCAGGAAGTTGGTGGTTCGAGTCCACCCGCCCCAGCTCTGAAACGCGCGAACCCCCGCAGGCTCCGAGAGCCTCCGGGGGTTCGCGCGTTCGAGCCCCTCGCTCGCCCGCCGCGGTCAGCCGCCAGCCGTCGGCAGCTCCTTCAGCTGCACTGCGGCCTCTCGACCCGCGTCAGGTCCTGCGTGCACACGTGCGTCTCGCCGTTCACCGTGATCGTCGTGCGCGCGGTGCCGTTGCCGAGGAACTCGGTGACGAGGCGGACGTCCATCGTGCGCGGCTGCCCGCCCGGCGGCGTGTCCACCGCGTGCGAGACGCGGACGACCCGCCCCGACGTCGGGACCGGCGGCATGAACGGAGTGCCCGGCGCGGGCGGCATCGGCATGGGCGCGAGCCGCACGACGAGGTTCGACGTCGTGTCCGCGAACGTGCGATCGCTGCGCCCCGTGCCGCGCGACGTCGTGATCACGACGGTCTCCCCGCCCTCCGCGGTCCCGTCGAATCGGCGGCGCCCCTCGGGGTCGAGGAGGCCGCTCGTCGTGTGCTCGTCGCGCCGGTCCGTCGTCAGCGTCACGCTCCCGGCCTCGAGTCCGTCCATCGTGCGCATCGGGAAGGTCGTCGTGCCGAACATGTGTGCGCGCGACGCGACGCGGTCCGTCGTCGCGGGGTCGGGGCGCTCCTGCGCGTTCCCGTCGCGGTCGAAGAAGGCGAAGGCGCTCTCGAACGTCATCCCGTTGAACGTCCGCGCCGCGCACTCCACCCACCCGGAGGACGCCGAGTAGGCGCAGCCGGAGCCCGAGGACGCCCCGTCCGGAGGGAGCATCGGCGCGAACACCACGACGCCCGGACCGCCCATGCGCACGGGCGGCAGGCCGAAGCCGAACGTCGCGCCCACGGAGTCGCCCGCGAGCTGCGCGGCGCGGAGGAAGTCGAGGTCGGTGGGGGTGGGCGCAGACGGTCCGTCGCCGCAGGCGGCGAGACCGAGCGCGACGATGGGCAGCGTGAGTCGCGCGCGGGAGCGGCTGGACATGGCGATGTGCGGCATGGCACGGGCTCCGGTGGCAGTGACCGCCGGCCCGTTCCGGCCGGCGCCGCCAACACTAATGCGGATGGCGCGGGGCGGCGGTCAAGGGGCCTTCCCCCGACCCTCGAGGTACGGAAGCAGCGCCCGCCGGATGGCCTTCAGCGCGCGCCCCATCTGGGTCTCCACGGTCTTCACCGAGATCTCGAGCGTCCGCGCGATCTCGACGTACGAGAGGTTGTGCCCCCGGCTGAGGAGGAACACCTCGCGGCAGCGCTCGGGCAGCGCGTCCACCGCCGCGCGCACCGCCGCCGCCAGCTCGGCCTCCACGAGCAGCGCGTCGCCGAGCGCGGGCGCGGAGTCGTCGCGCGGCGCGGCCGCGGCGTGGCGGGCGACGTGCCGCGCGTGGCGCAGGTGGTTGAGCGCGCGGTTGCGCACGGCCTGGAACAGGTACGCGCGGAGCGTCCCCTCCCCGGCGAGGCGGTCCCGCCCGCGCCAGAGGTTCAGGAAGACGTCCTGCACGATCTCCTCGGCCACCGCGCCCGAGCGCACGTACCCGTCGGCGAACCCGACGAGCGCCGCGTAGTGGTCGCGGAAGAGCTCCTCCACGGCGGCGCGGTCCCCGGCGCGCAAGCGCTCGCGCAGCTCGGCGCTCCGCTCGAAGCTTCGCTCGGCACCTAACGACTCGCGGGCGGGGGACGGCTCGTTCACGGGGCGGAATGTAGTGGGCGGGGGGCGGGTTCGCTCGCGGCCTGACGCCCGCTCGCTCCCCTGGGAGCGGCGTCGGCGCCGCAGGCGCCGAACCCGCTCCCAGCGGAGGCGGCCGAGAGGCCGCCGAACGCGCTCCCACCCTCCTAGCGCGGGGAACCCAGGAACCACATCGGAACGATACGGGCACCCCAGCGCTCGCGTGTGTATACTGCATGACCACCGACCTCACCTCCGTGATCCACGACCCCGCGGACGACGAGACCTGGGAGCGCCTCGCGCGCCACCTGACGGGCGAGAGCCCGCCGGAGGAGTCTCGTGCGCTCGCGGCGTGGGTGTCCGAGGCGCCCGAGCGGGCGCACCTTCTCGAGAGCTCGGCCCGCGCGTTCGACGCCGCGCGGGCCGGGATGGCCGGCGTGGCCGGGGCCCCCGACCCACGCGCCAGCGCCGACGCCGCATGGCCCGCCGTCGAGTCCCGGCTCGACGCGGAGGCGGCGCCCGCCGGCGGCCGTGTCGTGCGGCCCGCCTTCCGCGCGGCGAGCCCGTACCGTTCCGGCCGCACCCGCGCCCTCGGGTACGCGCTCGCCGCCGCCGCGACCCTCGTCGTGCTCGGCGGCAGCTACGTGCTGCTCCGCCCGCGCGCCCAGCGGTCGCCCGTGGCCGCGGCGCCCGCGGCGCCGCGCGTGCCGCGCGAGTACGCCACGCGGCCGGGCCAGCGGAGCGTCGTCGATCTCGTCGACGGCACGCGCGTCACGCTCGGCCCCGGCTCCATCCTCCGGCTGCGCGCCGGCCTCGGCGGCGACAGCGCCGCCGCGGGCGCGCGCGAGGTGACGCTCGAGGGCGAGGCGTTCTTCGCGGTGCGGCACGACGAGCGCCGCCCGTTCGTCGTGCGCGGCGCCGCCGGCGTCGTGCGCGACCTCGGCACGAGCTTCAGCGTGCGCTCCTACGGCGTCGAGCGCTCCCTCCGCGTCGCGGTCACCGAGGGCCGCGTGTCGCTCCGCGCCGCCGCGGCCGGCCCGGACACGCTGGGCGTCCCGGACTCGCTCCTCCTCCGCGCGGGCGAGGTGGCCGAGGTGACGCCGGGCGGGCTGCCGGCGCGGCTGCCGAAGGGCGCCGCGGCGTCCCTGCTCGCCTGGACGCGCGACACCCTCGTCTTCTCCGACGCGCCGCTCTCGCGCGTGGCCGTGGAGATCGAGCGCTGGTACGCCGTGCGCGTCGCCATCCCGGACTCCGCGCTCGCGCACGAGCGACTCACCGCGGTGGTGCCGCGCGACAGCCTCGCGCGGATGCTGGAGGTCGTCGGGCTCGCGCTCGGGGTGACGCCCGTGCAGGTGGGGAACCGCGTCGTGCTCCGCCGGCCATGAGCGCACGGTGACCGGCCGGTGAGCGCGCGGCGCCCCGTCCTCCTCGCGAGCTCGCTCGCGGGACTCGCCCTCGGCCTCGGGCCGGGGACGGGGCGCCTCGCGGCCCAGGGCAGCGCGCGCGGCGCGCCGGGCGCCTCCTGCGCGGCGGCCGACGACGCCTGCGCCGCCCTCGCCCGCCCGGTCGCGCTGCGCCTCGCCGACGTGCCGTTGGGCGAGGCGCTCTCGCGGCTCGGCGAGGCGGCCGGCGTGCGCATCTCGTTCAGCCCGGACCGCGTCCCGGTGGCGCGCCGTGTCTCGCTCGCCGGCGCGCGCACGACGCTCGGCGCCGCGCTCGAGCAGGTCCTTCGCGGCACGGGCGTCGGGATCGCCGTGGCCTCGGGCGGCGTGGTGCTCACGCCGCCGCACGCGGGCGCGCCCGAGCCGCAGGCGCTCGACCGCGTCGTGGTCACCGGCGGCGAGCCCACCGGCGCGCCGCCCGCCGCGGCGGTCACCGTCGTCACGCGCGAGGACCTCGACCGCTGGCAGGTCACCCGGCTCGACGAGGTGTTCCGCGCCGTGCTCCCGGGCGCCGACGGGTGGGCCACGGGCCCGGCGGGCTCGGCGCTCCGCTTCGGCAGCCTGCGCGGGGCGAGCTCGTTCGCGCTGAGCTACCCCAAGGTCTACGTCGACGGGGCGGAGGTGGCGAGCCCGCTGCACGTGGCGGCCGTGGACGTCGCGAGCGTGGAGCGCGTCGAGATCATCCGCGGCCCGCAGGGCGCCGCGCTCTACGGCCCCGACGCCATCGGCGGCGTGGTCCACATCATCACCGACAAGGGGCGCATGGCGCCCGGCCGCCACGTGCGCGCGCACCTCTCCACCGCGGCCGGCGTCGTCCAGGGGGACGCCGGGCACCGCACGCCGCCGCTCCAGTCGCACGCGCTCTCCGTGGAGGGGAGCGGGAAGTCGTGGGCGTTCACGGCCGGGGGCAGCAGCTACGCGGTGGGCCCGTGGGCGCCCGGCGCCGGCGGCAGCGGCACCGGCATGCGCCTCGGCGCGCGCGTCACGCGCGGCAGCCTCGTGATCGACGGCTCGGCGCTCCGCGCGCGACAGCGCGGCGGCGGGAGCTCGCTCGGCGGCGCGGCGACCGACGTGGCCGCGGGCGAGCTCGAGCGGCTCGACCACACCGTGTCGTCACTCACCGCGCGCTGGCAGCCCTCGCCGCGCGTGGCGCACACGCTCACGGTCGGCGTCGACCGCCAGTCGATCGACAACCTCCTCGGCCTGCTCCCCTCGCCGGCCACGCCCGAGGACTCGGCGCTCGTGGACGCGCGCGGCGTCCTCGTCAGGCGCGCGGTGCGCTACGCCGCGGCCATCGCGCTGCCCGACGCGTCGTGGGGGACCGGCACGGTCACGTTGGGCGCGGAGCGCGCCACGACGGCGCACGACCTCGCGCTGGCGCCCGGCGACGGGAGCGACGTGCGGCGCCGCAGCGGCAGCGGGGGCGTGCTCGCGCAGGCCGCGGTGTCGCTGCGCGGCGGCCTCCACCTCAGCGCGGGGCTGCGCGCCGAGCACCACGACGACTTCGGCGCGCTCCACGGCGTGGAGGCGCTCCCCATGGCCGGCGCCGCGCTCGTGCGCGCGATCGGCAAGGCCGAGGTGACGGGGCGCGTCTCGTACGGGCGCGGCATCCGCGCGCCGGCCGCGTCCGCCGCCGGGGCGCTCGTCACGAGCGCGGGCGTCCAGCGCGCGAACCCGCTCCTCGGCCCCGAGCGGCAGGAGGGGGTGGAGGCCGGCGTCGAGGTGCGCGTCGGCGAGCGCGGGTCGCTCCAGGTGACGCGCTACGACCAGGTGGCCGAGGGGCTCGTGCAGC
The DNA here is from genome assembly GCA_045804325.1 of Gemmatimonadaceae bacterium. Taxonomy (GTDB): domain Bacteria; phylum Gemmatimonadota; class Gemmatimonadetes; order Gemmatimonadales; family Gemmatimonadaceae; genus JBJMNJ01. The sequence goes on along the minus strand of JBJMNJ010000066.1, from coordinate 26,507 downwards.
GCGTGCCCGTGGCGGGGCCGCGGGGCGCCGCCGAGGTCCCCGCCTTCCAGCAGCAGAACGTCGGCGTCATCGCGAACCGCGGGTGGGAGCTGCAGAGCGCCCTGCGCGCGGGACCCGTGGATCTCTGGGCGACGCTGGCGCTCACGGACAGCCGCGTGCGGCGCGTCGCGCCGGGCTACGACGGCGACCTGCGCGCCGGCGACCGCCCGCTCGGCGTCGCGCGCCACGCCGCGTCCGGTACCGCGGCGCTCCCGCTCGGTCCCGCCCGCCTCGCGCTCACCGCGGTGCGCGTCGGGCCGCGCGTCGTGTACGACCGCCGCGCGCTGCGCGACGCCGGACACATCCCGCCGGGCGGCACGCGCGCCTTCTGGCTCGACTACGACCCGTACACCGAGTACGGGATGAGTCTCGGGCTCCCGCTCGCGCCGGGGCGGAAGGTGCTGCTCAAGGTGGACGACCTCTTCGATCGCCGCGGTCCCCAGCGCGACAACCTCGGCGCCGCACCCGGGCGCACGACGGTGGCGGTGCTGCAGCTCGGGTTCTGAGCGCCGCCGGGACCGCAACCTGCACACGTCCCCGGGACGCCGCCGGCAGGCGGCGCCGCGCCGGCCCGTCGGCGCCGAGCGCGGTCACCCGAGAGCTGTGGGAGGGAGCGATGGCAGAAGCACGCAGAGGCGGCGACGAGCGGGCGACGCGCCGGGACGGCCCGGGCGGCGCGGGGGCGGGGCCGGTCGTCCCGCGCCAGGCCGGCGCGAAGCGCGCCAGTGGGCAGCAGGCGGGGTCCAGGCGCCCGGCGGTGAAGACCGGGGCCGCCAAGCGCGCGCCGAAGAAGGGCGAGCGCGGCTAGGCACCCGCGCTGACGGCTGACACATCGCAGCCGGCTCTCGGCCGCGGTCAGCCGTCAGCCGTCAGCTCCGGGTCCCTGCCCGGTGGTGTGCCGAGGCGCTGGACGCCGGCGGGGTCGCCATGGGCTGTCGCCTTCAGCCCTCCGCCGACAGCGACACCACCTGACCGGGGCTGAACCGCGCCAGGTCCGTCTCGAACAGCAGCGCGAAGGCGTAGAGCAGCGGGCGCGGCGTGCCGTCCGCGCGCACCGAGCGCTCGATCTCCGTCACCTGCAGCACCGGGCAGCCGCCTAACGTGGAGCGCTCCCCCACCTCGACGGCCGCGGGCGCGAGCAGCCGCGCCACGACGACCGGCAGGTCCCAGGCGATCATCGTCGCCTGCTCCACCTCGAAGCGGACGTCCGCCATCCTAGCGCAGCCACCGCTCGGCGAGCTGCTCGAGCCGGTCGTCCCGGTCGCGGCGCGCCTGGTCGAGAATGCGCCGGACGTGCGCGTTGAGCTTCTGCTCGCCCCAGTAGTAGCCCGTCGCCTCCTCGGCGCTCGCCGTCTCGCCGTTGCGCGCGGCCTCGAGCAGCGCCGCCGCCGCCGCCGCGTCGAACCCCGGGTCGTCGCGGGGCGGGAGCCCGTAGAAGCGTCGCGGCGTCGTACCGCCGGCGTCCTCGTTGACGAAGGCTCGTGACATCGGTGATCCCTCTCCGTGAGAGCACCGCCTCTGGCGGCGCCCCTCTCCGCCTGGCAAGCGCCAGTCCGCAGCGGCGTCAGCCTCCCTCGGCCTTCCGCTTCGCGGCGCTCAGGTAGCCCGGCTCGAGGTCGAGCAGGTTCGCGATCTTCCGGGTGAGGTAGTGCTCGTGCTCGGCGATCTGTCCGTCGGCGAGCACGAGCCCCCACATCACCTCGGCGAGCACCATCTTCTGCCCGGTGTCGTACCCACGCTGGAGGATGGAAGTGTGGCGGAAGTGGTCGATGGACTTCCGGCGCTCCTCCTCGGCGAGCGCGATCAGCTCGCGGCCCGCGTCCTCCGGCAGGCCGAAGTGGCGCGCGAGCACCGACTCGAGGTGCGCGCGCTCCGAGTCGCTGAACTCCCCGTCGGCGTAGGCCACCTCGAGCAGCAGCGCGCACGCCGCGAGGTGCAGCGGGTCGGCGGAGCCGGATGTGCGGTCCGACCGGGCCGCGGCGTCCGGGGCGCCGGCGCGGAAGAGCGAGCGGATGGCGTCGAGCATGTCCGGAAGATGACACGCGTACCGCGATTCGCGAAGCGGGGCCGCGGCGCCTGTCGTTGCCCGACGCCGAGCGCCGGAGCTCAGCGCACGAGCGCCAGCGCGCCCGTGATCGCGTCCACCTCGGCGTCGGTCGCGGGGCCGATGCCGAGGCAGGTGAGCGTCCCCGCGGCGACGACGGTGCGGCCGGCATCGCGGATGAGCGCCGCGGGCAGCCCGGCCTCGCGCGCGCGGGCCTCGAGCTCGCGCAGCCGCGTGGCGCCCTCGCAGCGGAGCACGACCTTCGGCATGCCCTCCTCGAGCCAGAGGCGCCTCGCCTCGTCGGGCGCGTCGAGAAACGCGGCGAGCGCCGCGTGCGCCGCCTGCGCGGCGAGCTTGCCGCGCGGCAGCATCAGCAGCTCGTCGACGACCACGACCTGCTTCACGCGTGCGCCGCGCTCAGGCGGGCGGCGCGGCGGCGCGCGCGCCGGTCACATCCACGGCTCGTCGAGCGACGGCCCGTAGATCGACGGCACCTTGCCCCCGGCCATGCGCAGGTAGACGGTGAGCTGCCCGCGGTGGTGGATCTGGTCGTGCAGCAGGAACCAGAGGAAGTCCTCGAGCGTCCACTCGCCCATCTGCTTCGGGCCCGTGAAGAACTGGAGGGTGCCCTCGAGGTGCGGGCTCGCCTTCTGGAGGTGCGCCTCCATCTCCTGCGTCGCGCGGTCGAAGGCGGCGAGCGTCTCCTCCCACGTGCCGGGCGGCGTCGGGAAGCCGGCGGGCCCGAGCGGCTCGCCGCGCAGGACCTTCATCGCCATCGCGCACTCGATCACGAACGTGAACGCGAGCTGCTGCGCGCTGTTCGAGCGCTCGTGCGGCTTGAGGTCCGCCCGCTCGGCGGGAAAGGCGCGCAGCACCTTCTTCGTCGTCGCGCACTCGCGGCGGAATGTCTCGAGGAAGCGCGAGCGGGCGTCGGGCTGCGCGGAGATGGCGCTCGCGGCCTGCGGCATCGACGTGGTCATGGTGGGTGGGGTGGAAGGAGCCCTACGGTGTCGCGACGGGCGGCGGGGCGCAAGAATGGTCGACAGCTATTCGAGCCGCAGCCTGTACCCCTCGACCAGCTCCGCCCCCTCCGGCCGGAAGTCGCGCTCGGGCGCGCGCTCGAAGCCCGCGGCCGCGTAGAGCCGGCGTGCCACCGCCATGCTCCGCGACGTGTGCAGGCCGAGCTCCTGCGCGCCCAGCTCGCGCGCGCGGCGGGCGCACGCCTCGATGAGCAGCCGCCCGACGCCGAGCCCGCGCGCCTCGGGCGGCACGGCGAGCAGCCGCAGCTCGGGCGCGGCGGTCCGCGCCGTCGCGCCGCCGTACGCGTCCGCCGTCGCCGGGTAGAGCATCACGCTCCCGACGAGCCGCCCCGCCCGGTCGGCCACGATGCACTCGGCGCGCGGGTCGGCATCCTCCGCGTCGAGCGCCGCGCGCACCGCCGCCGCGAGCCCGTCCCACGCCGCGGGCTCCATGACGTCCGCGAATTCCGCGTAGGCACGGAGCGTGAGCTCCCGCACCGTCGCGCGCTCGTCGGCGCGTGCGGGGCGGACGATGATGTCATGGCTCATGATGCCACCGGATGGAGATGTCGAGCGCTATGGCCACAGCCACGCCGCGCCGCGCACGCCGCTCGAGTCGCCGTGGAGGTGCCGCACCACCGGCGTCGCGACCGAGTCCGAGAACACCCACCGCGACAGCCCTGCGGCCGCCGCAGCGGCGATGCCCGGGACGTTCGACATGCCGCCGCCGAGCACGATGACGTCGGGGTCCAGGACGTTCACGACGGTGGCGAGCGCGCGCGCGAGGCGGTCGCGGTAGCGCACCATGGCCGCCTCGGCGTCGCCGTCGCCCTCGGCGGCGAGGCGCACCACGTCGCGGCTCGAGAGCGCGCGCCCGGTGTGCTCGTGGTGGTCGCGCTCGAGCCCCGGGCCGGAAAGAAAGGTCTCGACGCACCCGCGCTTTCCGCAGTAGCACGGCGGGCCGGGGTGCTCGTCCGCGCCCATCCACGGCAGCGGGTTGTGGCCCCACTCGCCGCCCACGAGGTTGAGCCCGACGTGGCAGCGCCCGTCGATCACGACCCCGCCGCCGACGCCGGTGCCGAGGATGACGCCGAACACCACGCGCGCGCCGGCGGCCGCGCCGTCGCTGGCCTCGGAGAGCGCGAAGCAGTTCGCGTCGTTCATGACGCGGACGGCGCGGCCGAGGCGCGCCTCGAGGTCGCGGGCGAGCGGGCGGCCGTTGAGCCAGGTGGAGTTCGCGTTCTTGACGAGCCCGGTCGCGGGGACGACGGTGCCCGGGATGCCGATCCCCACGCTGCCGGCGGCGCCCGCGCGTGCCTCGACCTCGCGCACGAGGCGCGCGACGCCCTCGACCGTCGCGTCGTAGTCGTCGCGCGGCGTCGCCGCCCGCACCCGCGCGAGCTCCTCACCGGTGTCGGCCAGGGCGAGCGCCTCGATCTTGGTCCCGCCCAGGTCGACGCCGATGCGCATGCGGGCCGCCTAACGCGCGGCGCCGCGCCGGACGGGCGGGCGCGGCGGGGGAAGACGGCCATGCGGCAGGCACGGCATCGGCGGCTCCGGGCTGGACACCGACGAAGCTCTCGCCCGCCTCCCGCCCGGTCAATGCCGCGCGCCGGGAGCGGCCCGGCGGACTCGGCGCGGCTGGCGTGGGAATCGCGATCCGAATGGCTTCCCAACCGCCCAGCTCATGACCTCACGCCAGCTTCTCCTCACCGCCGCGACGCTCGCGCTCGCCACCTCAGCCTGCCGCGAGCGGGCCCCGAAGAAGGACGTGGCGGGCGGCGACACGATCGGCGCCATCACGCCCGCCGACACCGGCCTCGCCGGCGTCGACACCACGGGGCTCACGGACGCGGCGGACGTCGCGGTCGCCGAGGAGCCGGGCTCGGTGACGTCCGTGCTCGGGGACACGCCGGGCAGAACGCCGCCCGCGACGGTGCCGGCGCCCGCCACCGTGCCCGCCCCGTCGGCGCCGGCTCCGGCGCCGGCACCCGCGCCGAGCTCGGGAGCGCCGAGCACGACGCCCGCCGCGCCCGCGCGTACGCCCACCCGTGCGTGCGAGTCGCCCGCGCGCGAGGACCAGCGGCGCTGCCTCATGGGCTATCTCGCGGTGAGCGACGTCGCGCTCAACCGCACGTATCAGGAGCTCGTGGGCGAGCTGAGGCGCAAGGCGGGCACGGCGCCGGGCGCTCGCGAGCCCGACGAGGTGCAGCGGCTGCGCGAGGCGCAGCGCGCGTGGCTCGTCTACCGCGACCGGGAGTGCCGCAGCCGCAACCGCGGCCGCGAGGGCGCGCTGTGGGCCCCGGTGCGCGCGCAGTGCCTCGGCGAGTTCTCGGGCGCGCGCGAGGCGGAGCTCCGCGCCGCGCTGCAGAAGTCGCGCGGCGGCTGACGACGGTCGCGCCCGCACGTCACGCGTTTTGTAGCGCGAAACTGCATTCGCGCGCGCTCTTGCGCGGCGCGGCGCGCGGTGTAACCATGGGCCTCATGACGTCCGCCGCCCGCCGCGCCGCCTTCGCGTACTTCTACTTTAGCTACCGGAGCCACTCCGGGAGCCGACGGCGCGCGCACATGGGTGACTGACGAACAGAGTCACCGCGACGTCCAGGGCCCCCGGAGAACTCCGGGGGCCTTTTCGTTTTTCCCGCCCCCCTCCCTTCCGCCGATGTCCTCCCTCCAGCTCCCCCTCGCCTCGCGTACGGGCCGCGCGCCCCACACCGCCTCCGAGATCGTCGTCGGCGCCGCCGGCGCCGCGGTCACGTTCGGCGGGCGCGAGCTCGCGCTCGTCGCGGGCCCCTGCTCGGTCGAGTCGCGCGACATGCTGCTCGAGACCGCCCGCGCCGTGCGCGCCGCCGGCGCCGGCATGCTGCGCGGCGGCGCGTACAAGCCGCGCACCTCGCCCTACGCGTTCACGGGGCTCGGCGAGGCGGCGCTCGAGATCCTCGCGGAGGCGCGCGCGGCCACGGGGCTGCCGGTCGTCACCGAGGTCATGGACACGCGCCAGGTGGATCTCGTCGCCCGGCACGCCGACATGCTCCAGGTCGGCGCGCGCAACATGCAGAACTTCGCGCTCCTGGCCGAGGTCGGGCGCGCGGGCGTGCCGGTGCTGCTCAAGCGCGGCATCGCGGCCACGGTGAGCGAGCTGCTGCACGCCGCCGAGCACGTCATGGCCGCCGGCAACGCGCGCGTGGTGCTCTGCGAGCGCGGCATCCGCACGTTCGAGACGGCGACGCGCAACACGCTCGACGTCGCGGCGATTCCGGTGCTGAAGCGCGAGACGCACCTGCCCGTGATCGTGGACCCGAGCCACGCCGGCGGCCGCGCGCACCTGGTCGCGCCCCTCGCGGCGGCAGCCGTCGCGGCGGGGGCGGACGGGCTCATCATCGAGGTGCACCCGTCCCCTGCGGACGCACTGTCCGACGGCGAGCAGTCCCTCACGACGGCGGCCTTCGCCGCCCTCGTCAGGCGCCTCGCGCCCATCGCGGCCGCGTGCGACCGCGTGATCGCGCTCCCCGGCGTACCGCGCCGCCGCGAGGAGCTCTGCGCATGACGGCGCCGCGCGTGGCCTACCAGGGGCGTCCCGGCGCCTACGGCGAGTCGGCGGTGCTGCGCCACTGGGACGGCGCCGCCGTGCCCGTCCCGGCGCGCTCCTTCGGGGACCTGCTCCACGCAGTGGCGTGGGGCGAGGTGGAGTTCGGCGTGGTGCCCGTGTGGAACTCGACGATGGGCGCCGTGCGCGAGGCGTGCGACGCGCTCGTCGCGGCCGCCGGGCGCGTGGAGCGCGTGGCCGAGCTGTCGGTGCCGGTGCGGCATGCGCTCGTGGCGCTTCCGGGCGCGTCCCTGTCGCGGCTCCGTGCCGTCGGCAGCCACAGTGCCGCGCTCGCGCAGTGCGGGCGCTTCCTCGCCCGGCACCCGCACGTCGCGCCCGTCGTCGCGTGGGACACCGCCGGCGCGGCGCACGAGCTCGCGGCGCTCGGCGCCGGCGGCCCGGCCGACGACGCGGCGCGCGAGCCCTGGTACGCGGCGGTGCCCGACGCGGCGCCCGAGACCCTCGCCGCGATCGCGAGCGCCGCGGCCGCGGAGCAGCACGGCCTGGCGGTGCTCGCGGACGACGTGGGCGACGACCCGCGCAACGAGACGACGTTCGCGGTCGTGCGATCGCGGGAGGCATCATGGCGACGCTGAGGGCGCGCGCGGCGCCGACGAGCGCCGCGGAGGGCGCCGTGCGCCTTCGCGCCCTCCGCGGCGCGACCACCGTGCGCGCCGACTCGCGCGCGGAGGTCGAAGCCGCCGTCCGCGAGCTGCTCTCGGCCCTCGTGCGGGCGAACGGTCTCACGCCCGAGGACGTCCTCAGCGCGATCTGGAGCGCGACGCCCGACGTGCGCAGCCTCTACCCCGCCGCGGTGGCGCGCGCGATGGGGTGGCACGAGGTGCCGATGCTCTGCGTGTCGGAGATGGACGTCGAGGGCGCGCCCGCGCGCTGCGTGCGCGTGCTGCTGCACCTCGCCGTGCCGGCCGGCCGCGCGCTCCGGCCGGTCTACCTGCGCGGCGCGCGCGTGCTGCGCCCGGACCTGGCGGGCCCCGCCGCCTGACGCGGCGCGGCCCGCCGGCCGCTCACGAGACCACGAGCACCTGCGGCGCGCGGGGCACGATGAGCTGCGTGCCGCCTCCGGCGACCATGACGCCGGCGGAGTTCGCGCGCGGCGCGACGGTCAGCGTCTGGTCGTCCGCGCGCACGGTCCAGACGTCGATGACGCCGCTCGTGTAGGACTCGAGCGCCGGCGCGGGCGCGCGCACGGTGAAGTGCACCGCGCTCCGCCCGGCCGGGTTGATCCCGGAGCTGTACTTCGACGCGCCGGAGCGCGTGTAGAACAGCTTGAAGGGGCTCTCGCTCCCCGTCCGGAACGCGATGAGCCGCTCCCCCACCGGCAGCAGCGGCGCGCTCACCGGGCGGCTGAGGTCCATCGCGCGCAGGAAGTTCAGCGCCATGGCCGGGGGGAGGGTCGGCATGTGCGTGGCGAAGAAGCGCAGCGCCGTGCGCACGTTGCCGCGCGGCACGGGCGCCGGCGTCACGCCGACCTGCGCCAGCCACTTGTCGAGGCCGGCGTCGGACAGGTGGTCGTGCAGGCTGAGTGCGGACATGGGCGGGAAGATATTGACGGTGGAGCCGCGGCGCTGTGACCGCGGCCACAGGACGGCCTAACGCGTGCGCGCGCCCCGCACGACCGCCCGAAGCGCGCCGAGCTCCGCATACAGGTGCTCCCCGGGGCAGGCCGTCCGCGCGTAGTCGCGGTGCGCTCGGAGCGAGTCCGCCGGGATGCGGAAGCGCCGGGCGAGCGCGGGCACGAGGGCGTTCAGCGCCGCGCGCTGCGCCGCCGCGAGCGTGTCGCGCTCGAAGTTCCCCTCGACGACCACGAGCAGGTGCCCGGTCGGGTCGTACGGCGTGTTCGAGTCCCCCACCCACCGCCACTCGCGCCCTTCGGCTATCGCGCCGTCGACGGCGACGTAGTAGTGGTAGGGCACGTCCGGCCACGCCGGCTTCCGCCGCCCGCCGGCCAGCGAGTCGTCGCGCTGCGACCACGCCTGGAGCGCGCGGAGCTTCTCCCCCACCGGGCGCGACGGGTCCTGGTTGGTGGCGGTGTGGTGGATCGTGATCCGCACCGGCACGTGCTCGCGCGTGGGAAGCACCGGGTCACGCGCGCCCCACTCGGCGCGCGAGACGATGCGGGGCGCGGACGGGGCGGCCGCGCGGGAGTGGCAGGCGACGACGCCCAAGAGCATGACGGTCGTGAGGGCGCGCGAGGCGACGGATCGCGGCGGCATGATGGCGGCTGGGAGAGCGGCGGGGCGACGTCAATGTAGGGCACGCTCCGCGCATCCGCGAGGCACGGCTCTCGCACCCCCGTCCGGCATGCCCGACCAGCTCGACATCTTCGGCGCGGGATCGGAGCCCTCGCCCCCGACGCCGCGGTTTCCCGAGGGGTTCCGCTACCGCCCCGAGGTCGTCACCGCCGACGCCGAGCGCGACCTCCTGCTCCAGGTTCGCGAGCTCCCGTTTCGCGAGTTCGAGTTCCACGGCTACACGGGCAAGCGCCGCGTCGTGTCCTACGGGTGGCGCTACGACTTCAGCGACCGCGTGCTGCACAAGGCGGACGACATCCCGCCGTTCCTGCTCGCGCTGCGCGAGACGGCGGCCGCGTTCGCCGACCTCGAGCCCGCGCAGCTCCAGCACGTGCTCGTGACCGAGTACGGGGAGGGGGCGGGCATCGGCTGGCACCGCGACAAGGCCGTCTTCGGCGACGTGGTGGGGATCTCCCTCCTCTCCCCGTGCGTCTTCCGACTGCGCCGCAAGGCGGGCGAGCGCTGGGAGCGCGTGAGCCTCACCGCCGAGCCGCGCTCCGCCTACCTCCTCCGCGGCCCGTCGCGCACGGAGTGGGAGCACAGCATCCCGGAGGTGGACGCGCTGCGCTACTCGATCACGTTCCGGAACCTCAGGGAATGAGCGATCGCTAGTCCGGCCGCTTGTGCCCCGCGTTGTCCCGGATCTCCGTCGCGCCCTCGGCGTGCGCGCAGTGGGCGCAGCAGTAGAAGGTGCCGTTCGCCTCGATGCCGTGGCCGATCACCTTGCAGCCGCAGTGCGCGCACACCGGCGCGAGCCGGTGGATCGCGCACTCGAACGAATCGAACGTGTGGGTGACGCCGGCGGTGACCACCTGGAACGCGAGGTAGTACTCGTTGCCGCAGACTTCGCACTTCGCCATCGGACGCTCCGCGGTGAGAGGGCGCCCGCGAGGCCCCGCATTACCCGCGCCGGGCCCCGGCGGCCCCGGTGGCTCCCGCCTTGCAACCCCTTGCCGCACATGACGCGGAGCGAGGAACGAATGGCGAACCGAGACGACGACGACCGGCGCGGCACGCGGAGCCTCGAGAAGGCCGCCGCCGACACGCGCGAGCCCACCGAGGCCACGCGCATCCGGGCGGAGGACGACGACGACACGCGGCGCCGGCAGGACCGGACCGAAGAGGGCCTCCGCGCCGCCGCCGACTCGCTGGAGGACAACCGCGAGGGGCTGCGCGAGTCGCGCGGCGCGCTCAGCGCCCGCGAGCGGGAGCTCGAGCGCACGAGCGAGCTCGCGCGCGACGTGGCCGAGGGCGCCGCGGACCTCCGCGACGAGACCGCGGAGGCGGCGCGGCAGGTGCACGACGTCCCGACGCCGCGCGTGGACGGCGACGGCGACCCCGGCCGCGCCTAACGAGCCCTAGCGGCCACCGGGCACGAACCGCCACCGCGTCACGACCGCCGCGCCGATCACGATCTCGTTCGGGGCGACGACGGTGCTGCCGGTGGCGTACCCCACGGAGCCGCGCACGGCCACCATGCGGCGGGGGTCCATGCCTCCCCCGGCCGTCGTCACGCTGACGAGCGGCCCGAGCGTGCCGCCCAGCGCACGGGCGAGGGCCTCGGCGTCGCGCCGCGCGGCGGCGGCGGCCTCCGCGAGCGCGGCGCGGCGCGTCTCCTCCGCCGTGGACGACTCGAAGAACACGCCCTCCACGCCCGAGGCGCCGCGCGCGAGCCCCGCGTCGATCGCGCGGCCGATCTCGTCGAGGCGCGAGAGGCGCACGCGCAGCGAGGTGCGCGCCAGATAGCCCCGGCGCTGCGGCTCCCCGCCCCGCACGTCCGGGCGCGGCTGCTCGTAGTCGGGTCCCACGTTGTACGCGGCGGTGGTCGCCGCCGAGTCGAGGCCGAGCCGTCGCAGCGTGTCGCGCACGGCGGCCACGACGCGCGCGTTCGCGTTCGCCGCCGCGACGGCGGACGCGGCACGGCTCTCGACGAAGAGCATGACCGTCGCGCGGTCGGGCGCGACGCGACGCTCCCCGGAGCCGATGGTCTCCACCTCGGGCGGGCCGTCCGCCGTCGGAGGCGCGAGCTGCGCCGCGAGCGCGGCGGGGGCGAGAGCGAGCAGTACGAGCAGCGTGATGGCGTGCGACCGGCGCGGCATGGGTCCTCCCGAAGGTTCGCGAGCGGGTCTCGTCCAGTGGCGGGACCTCGTCGCCCCCACCCGGTCAGTGTACCCGCTCACCCCGCGCAAAGCTCCACCCACCGAACTCGTTCATCGCCTCGAAACGCGGAAGGGCTCCGGCGGTCGCCCCCCGCCGGGAGCGCGCAAGGACCGGCTCGGCCTATCTCCACGCGGCGCGGGGCGTTAGGCGCATTACGTAAAGCGGCGTGTACTTCGGCGCCTCTCCACGCCGGCCCTGTGGACAAGATGTGGACTCACGGTCCGGTACGCTTCATGCCTCAGGTCGCGCGGTCCGATCCCGAGGCCCGACCGCCATGCCGACGTCTCCACCACGGACGCGACGCTCGAGGGTCCTGCCCGGCATGCTCGCCGCCCTGCTCGCCGGCGCCTGCGCGCCGCCGACCATGGACCAGGTGCTGGACACGGTGCACTCGTGGTCCGCGACCGTGCGCCTCGCCGCCGAGCAGCGCCGGCGCGGCGCCGTCTCCGACCGCTACGCCGAGCAGATCCACGATGCGGCCGAGCAGGCGCTGAAGGACGCGCGCGCCTCGATCGGGAAGGCGGCGAAGTCGGCCGCCGACAGCGCCCGCGCGAGCGCCGCCGCCGACTCGCTCGACGCGGCCGTGCGTGCGCTCGAGGGGGGAGCATGAAGAAGTGGCTCGAGGTCGCCCTCGGCATCATCACCGCCATCGGCGGGTTCCTCGAGGTCGGCTCCATCGCCACCTCCGCGCAGGCCGGCTCCGAGTTCGGCTTCCAGCTCGTCTGGGTGATCGCGCTCGGCGTCCTGAGCCTCGCGCTGCTGATGGAGATGACGGGGCGCCTCGCGGCGGTGAGCAAGCGCTCGTACGTGGACCTGCTGCGTGAGCGCTTCGGCATCCGCTTCTTCCTGCTGCCGCTCGTCGCGGTGTTCGTGGTGAGCTTCCTCGTGCTCGCGTCGGAGCTCGGCGGCGTCGCCGTCGCGGTCCAGATGATGACGGGGGTGGGGCTGCGCTGGTGGGTGCTCCCGGTCGCCGTCGTCGGCTGGCTCCTGCTCTGGCGCGGCACCTTCGGCATCGTCGAGAAGGGGACGGCGATGCTCGGCCTCGTCGCCGTCGTGTTCGCCGTCGGCGCGGCGAAGCTGCACCCCGACTGGAGCGCGGTGGGGTGGAGCTTCGTCCCCACGCGCCCCGACCACGACCGCGCGCGCTACTGGTACCTCGCGGTGAGCATGCTGGGCGCCTCCATCAGCCCGTACCTCTACCTCTTCTACTCGGCGGGCGCGCTCGAGGAGGGGTGGACGGAGGACTACCTCAACGTCAACCGGATCACCGCGGGGCTCGGCAACGCGTTCGGCGGGGTGCTCGCCGTCGCGGCGCTCGTCGTCGCGGCGCTCGTGTTCCTGCCGCGCGAGATCACGGTGGAGCGCTACGAGCAGATCGCCATGCTGCTCGCGCACCCGCTCGGACGCGCCGGCTTCGCGCTCTTCCTCGCGACGCTGTGCATCACCTGCTTCGGCTCGACGCTCGAGGTGGTGCTCGCCGTGTCGTACCTGCTCGCGCAGGGCTTCGGCTGGGAGTGGAGCGAGGACATGAAGCCGAGCAAGGACGCGCGCTTCACCACGACCTACACGGTGCTGCTGATCGCCGCGGCGGCGCTCATGATCGTGTTCGCCGACCCGCTCAAGCTCACGAACATCTCGATGGTGGCCACGGCCGCGAGCCTCCCGTTCACCGTCGTCCCCCTGCTCGCCCTCATGAACGACGACGACGTGATGGTGAAGTTCGCCAACGGGAGGGTGCTGAACGGCGCGCTGGTCGCGATCTCGGTGCTCTCGCTGGTGCTGTTCTTCGCCGCGGTCCCACTCCAGGTGCTCGGAGGGCAGTGACGTGCACGCCGTGCGACTCGCCTACGAGGTGCTCGACGCGCAGCTCATCGACGAGCGCGAGGACAAGTGCGGCCGCGCGGACGAGGTGCTGCTCGAGGTGCGCGACGGCGAGCCGCCCCGCGTCGCGGCCATCCTCGCCGGCGGCCCCGCGCGCGCCGAGCGCGTCGGGCGCTGGCTGGCGTGGCTCGGGCGGGTGCTGCGGAAGATCGGGCGCGTGCCCGACGGCGGCGTCAGTCGCATCCCCTTCGACAAGGTGCAGATGATCGCCGAAGTGGTGCAGGTCGAGGTGAAGGCCGACGAGCTCGAGGCGATGCGCACCGAGCGCTGGCTCCGGGAGAAGGTGATCTGCCGCATCCCGGGCGCGGAGACGAAGCAGGACAAGAAGGTGGGGGTCCCATGAGCGCCACCGAGCTGCGCCTCAGCGACCTGACGGGCCGCGTGGTCCGCGACGTGGACGGCCGCAAGGTCGGCCGCATCGAGGAGCTGTTCGCGGAGCTCGAGCAGCACGAGGACGGCAACGACTACGTCGTCACCGAGTTCCACGTCGGCAGCTTCGGCGCGCTCGAGACGGTGGGCGGCGGCGAGCTGCTGCGTCACCTCCTCGCGCGCGTCGGGCGCCTCGTCGGGTACAAGACCTACCGCGTGCCGTGGGACGCGATGGACCTGAGCGACCCGAAGCGCCCGACGCTGACGGTGCGGAGGGAGGAGCTGGAGGAGGACCAGGACCGCGAGCGGGAGCAGGCGGAGCAGGCGCGCGCCGAGGCGAAGCGACAGCACGAGCAGCAGAAGCAAGCGAACGACCAGGAGCCGCAGCGGCGGTAGCCCTCACGGCACCGGCGTCGTCGCCCACTGCCCGGCGATCGGCGCCGGCTCGGACGCCGCGCCCGGGCGCCGCAGCGGGATGTCGCCGGACAGTTCGTCCCGACGAGCCAATCCTGACGCTACTCCGACCGCAGCACCTCCGACGGATCCAGCCGCGTCGTCCGGCGCGCCGGGATCCAGCTCGCGAGCGCCGCGATGGCGACGAGCAGGAGCGACGAGCCCGCGAGCGTCACCGGGTCGGTCGGCGCGACGCCGAAGAGCATCGTGCGGAGGAAGCGGGCCACGAGCGCGAAGAGCCCCAGCCCGGCGGCGACGCCCACGCCCGTGAGCGCCACGCCCTGCCGCGTCAGCATGCCGACCACCCGGCCCGGCGTGGCGCCGAGCGCGATGCGCACGCCGAGCTCGCGGGTCCGGAGCGCCACGGCGTAGGCCATCACGCCGTACAGGCCGATGGCGCCGAGCGCGAGCGTCGCGAACGCGGCGACGCCGAGCACGATGATGGTGAACGTGAGCTGCGCCATGGAGGCCTCGACCACGGCCGTCATCGTGCTCACCTGGAAGACCGGGAGCGACGGATCCAGGTCGTGCACGGCGCGCTCCACGGTACGCGTGATGGACGCTGGGTCGCCCGCCGTGCGCACGACGAGCCCCATCGTCCAGCGCGTCTTGTTCAGCATCTCGTCCGCGGCCGGCGCCTGCGGCACGTAGATCGTGCGCGCCGCGTCCCCGGCGAGCGCCGTGTCGCGCACCGAGCCCACCACGCCGACCACCGTGAACGTCTGCGCGCCGGGCAGCTCCCGGAACCGCTTTCCGATCACGCTCCTGCCCGTGGAGTCCTTCCAGTAGTCCCACGCGGCCGAGGTGCTGATGATCGCCTCGCCCGCGCGCTGGCGCTCGAGCGGCTCGAACGCGCGGCCGGCGACGAGCGGGATGCCCATCGTCCTGAAGTACGCCCCGTCCACCGTGCTGTAGACGGCGAGCGGCGGGATCTTGTTCGCGTAGGAGGCGTCCCCCTCGGGGTAGACCGGGTCCTGGTTCATCCCGTTGCCCAGCAGCGGCAGGTGCGAGCCGACGCTCGCGTCGCGCACGCCGGGAAGCGCGCGCACGCGGTCGAGGAGCCCGGCGTAGAAGCGCACCACCGTCGTGTCGTTCTTGTAGCGGTTGCCGCCGAGCGAGAGCCAGAACGTCGCGACGTTGCTCGGGTCGAACCCGGGCTTCACCGCGTTGATGCGCAGGAACGTCCGCACGAGCAGCCCCGAGCCCGCGAGCGCCACGAGCGCGAGCGCGATCTGCGCGGCGACGAGCGCGCCGCGGACGCGCTGCCGCGCCTTGCCCGCCGTGCCGCTGCGCCCGCCCTCGCGCAGCGCGTGCGAGAGCTGCACGCGCCCGATGCGGAGCGCCGGCGCGACGCTGCACACGAGCGCGACGAGCACCGCGAGCGCCACCGCGAAGCCGACGGTCGTGCCGTCCACGCGCAGCTCGCCGAGCCGCGGCGTCTCCTGCGGCCCGAACGCCACCAGCGCGCGGATGGCGAGCGCGGCGACTCCGACCGAGAGCGCCGTCGCCACCGTCGAGAGCAGCACCGACTCGGCGAAGAAGTGCGCGAGCACTCTCCCGCGGCCTGCCCCCAGCGCCTCTCGCACGGCGAGCTCGCGCTGGCGGCCGTCGGCGCGCACGAGCATGAGGTTCGTGACGTTCGCGCAGGCGACGAGGAGCACGAGGCCCGCGGCGGCCGCCACGACCCAGAGCGTCTTCGCGATCCCGCCGACGACGTCCTCCTTCAGCGGCGACACGAAGGGCACCGGCTTCGCCTGGTCGAGCACCATCTTCGTGCTGACGCCGGGGGCGAAGTTCGGCGAGATCTCGAGCACGCGCGGCAGCACGGCCTTGAAGTCGCGGCTGGCCGCCTCGATGGTCACGCCGGGCTTGAGACGCGCGACGGCCTCGTTGTTGAAGCCGCCCGGGAACTTCTCGGCCGGGTCGAGGCGCATGGGGAGCCAGAACTGCGACCGGGCGTCCGGGAAGCGGAAGCTCTTCGGCATGATGCCGATCACCTGCCACTCCGACCCGTTGATCAGCAGCGTCTTGCCGATCGCCCCGCGGTCGCCGCCGAACCGCGAGCGCCAGAGCCCCTCGCTGATGATCATGACCTTCGGCCCGTTCGGGCGGTCCTCCTCCTCCGTGAAGTTGCGGCCGAGGAGGGGCGACACCTTCAGCGTCGGGAGGACGCTCCGCGTGACGCTCGCCCCGCGGAGGCGCTGCGGCTCGGCGCCGCCGCGCGGGTCGGAGACGTTGACCGCGTCGGTCTGGTAGAGGCCGATCGACTCGATGGAGCGCGCGAGCTTCTCGTACGTCCGATAGAAGCCGACGGGCTGGTTCGCCTTGTTGATGCCCACGGCCGGCATGGAGTTCCACACGCCGACGAGGCGGTCCGGGTCCCCGTACGGGAGCGGGCGCAGGAGGACGCCGTTCACCAGCGCGAAGATCGCGACCGACGCGGCGATGCCGATGACGAGCGTCAGCGTGGCCGTCACGGTGAAGGCGGGCGTGCGGCGCAGGGAGCGCCACGCGGGGCGGACGAGCGTGGAGAGCATGGGAGGCGGGGCCCGGGTTGGATGACCTCTGGGCCTACGCCGCCCCTGGCGAGCGGGTTTCGCGAACTCCAGGGAGCAGGGAGCAGGATACCGCCCGCCCCTGCTCCCTGCTCCCTGCTCCCTACTCCCTGCTTCCCGGCGGCCACACCCGGTGCCAGAGCTCCCGCTCTCCGCTCATGAGTCCGACGACGAAGCCGAGGCTCGCTCCCAGCACCATCGCCCGCGCGTAGTGCCCCCTGCTCGGCGGACCGAACGACGGGTCGCGGACGTCGCGGTTGCTCGTCATCGTGACGACCAGGCCGGACAGGCCGACGCCGAGCAGCGCGCCCGCGGCGGCGCTCTGCCCGCGGCTCAGGTGCCCGCCGCTCACCCAGAGGCCGCGCACGTCCTGCAGCGAGACCGCGAGCATCGACGCGGCGTCGTCCGGTCGGTAGACCACGCTGTCCCGCACGATCGAGACGAAGATCCCCTCGCGGCGGACGGCCGCCGTGTCCGTCCGGTTGCGCGGCGGCGCTTCCACGCGGATGCGCCGTCCGAAGCCCAGGGAGTCCTCCCACCGGGCGAGCCAGCCGAAGCGTGCGTCGCCAGCGCTCGCGCGGAGCACCGAATCGGCCGCACGCGATGCGGCTTCGGCCTCCCCCGCGGAGACGCGCGAGAGCGAGTCCGCCCGGCGAAGCGACTCGTGCGCGAGGGAGTCGAGGTGCCGACCGAGCGAGTCGGGCGACTGGGCGCTGGCGCGTCCGGCGAGGACGGCGGCGAGCAGGAGCGGCAGGACGACGCGGCGCATCGGACCCTCGCGACTCGGGACTCCGCCAGTCTAGGGCGGCGTCGCGCCCTGCGCCATGGTCGACACGTCCCGCCCCACGAGCCTGCTCCGGTCGATCTCCGCCAGCGACGCGCACCCCGCGAGCCCCATCGTGAGGTCGAAGTCCGCGCGGAGGTTCTGGAGCACCTCGCGCACGCCGCGCTCCCCCGCCAGCGCGAGCCCGTACGCGTACGGGCGCCCGACGCACACTGCCGCGGCGCCGAGGGCGAGCGCCTTGAACGCGTCCGCGCCGCCGCGCACGCCGCTGTCGAAGAGCACGGGGATGCGTCCGCCGACGGCGTCCACCACGCCCGGCAGCGCGTCGAGCGCGGCGACGGCCCCGTCCACCTGCCGCCCGCCGTGGTTGGAGACGATGATGCCGTCCATCCAGCGCTCGACGGCCATGTGCGCATCTTCCTCGTGCAGGACCCCCTTGAGGAGGATGGGCAGCCGCGTGAGGTCGCGCAGGAAGCCGAGGTCCGCCCACGTGAGCGACGGACGCGAGTACGTCGCGATGAAGCGCTGCACCGCCGCGCGCGGCGCGCCCGAGCGCAGCTTGCCGGGGAGCGAGCCGGGGTGGCGCCGCACCATCTCCCAGGCCGAGCGGAGCAGCCGCACGTTCGTGCGGCCGGGCTTCTCCGCCGGCGGCAGGTCGAGCGGCTCGCCGAGGCTCGCGAGGAAGGCCGGATCGCTCGTGTACTGCGCCATGCCGCGCCCGCGGAGGAACGGGAGGTACGCGAGGTCGAGGTCGCGCGGGCGCCAGCCGAGCATCGTCGTGTCGAGCGTGAGCACGATGGCGTCGCAGCCGCAGCGCTCGGCGCGGCGCACGAAGCTCCGCACCAGCTCGTTCGAGCGGCTCCAGTAGAGCTGGAACCAGCGCGGCCCGTCGCCCATCGCGATGGCGCACCGCTCCATCGGCACCGACGCCTGGTTCGAGAAGATCATCGGCACCCCCTCCGCCGCCGCCGCGCGCGCGACGGCGAGGTCGGCGCGCTTGTGCGCCATCTCGAGCACGCCGATGGGCGCGAGCAGGAACGGCGAGGGGAGCACGCGGCCGAAGAGCGCGGCGGTGGTGTCGCGCGCGGAGACGTCTCGGAGAACGCGCGGCACGATGCGCCAGCGCTCGAAGGCGGCGCGGTTGGCGGCGATGGTGCTCTCCGCGCCCGCGCCGCCGGCCATGTACGCCCACGCCTGCCGCGTCATCTTCTTCCGCGCGGCGGCCTCGAGTCGCGCGGGATCCACGGGGACGCGCGGGCGGCGGCCGGCAAGGCCGCGGACGTAGATCGCCGCCTGGCGCGCGCGGCCGAAGTCGCCTAACGCCGACGTACGGCCCCCTCGTGCGCCATGAAGCGCGTCCCGCCCGCGAGGTCCACCTCGTACTGGACGAGGGCGCCCGACCGGTAGCCCTGGCGGATGCGCCCGGGACCGCGCGGCGTGTCCACGGCGTCCCCCAGCCGGTACCGGAAGTACGCCTGCCCGCCGGGCTCGTCGAGCACGCGCACGCTGTCCCTCCAGTGGATGTGGAATGGGCCCGTACCGTGGACCTGCACGATCATCCCCTCGGGCACGTAGCCGAACATCGTCGTGCCCGCGGGGATGAGCACGGCAGATGGCATGGCTCTCGAAAGCGTCATCGCTCCCCCGGGGACGGCGCGCCTCTCACGGACCTCGCGCGGCGGCGTTATCCTGTCGCGCATTCCGGGCCCTCGCAAGAACGGCTCCGACCACGTTCGGCGTTCTGGGAGATTCCCATCGACGGAGCACGCATGACTCGGCCTCGACTCGCCCACCTTCTCGCGATCCTTGCTCTGCCCTTCACGGCCGCGGCGCAATCCACCGCCACCGAGCGCCAGGCCGGTGCCGCGGTGCTCCGCGCCATCGACAGCCTGCAGACGCGGCTCGCTCCCACGCGTACCGCCGAGCGGCTCGCGGCGAAGAGCGACGCCGACCGCGACCGGGTGCTGCAGCGCGTCGAGCAGGGCTGGAAGTCCGGCGGCATGGAGGCGCTGAGCGACTGGATCGGGCACAACCCCGAGGTCGGGTTCAAGGAGCTCAAGGCCGTCGACACGCTCACGAAGGTGCTGCGCGCCGCGGGCTTCTCGGTGGAGACCGGCGTCGCCGAGCTGCCCACGGCGTTCGTCGCCACGTGGACCTCCCCGGCCGGCGCGGGCGGGCCGACGCTCGGGCTCATCGGAGAGTACGACGCGCTGCGCGGCACGCAGGGGGCCTTCCACGGCGACCAGCACAACGCGCAGACCCCCGTCGCCATCGCCGCGGCGCGCGCGCTCATGGACTACATGACGGAGCGCCGCGTGCCCGGGCGCGTGAAGATCTTCGGCACGCCGGCCGAGGAGGTGGGGCCGCCGACGAAGACGGCGATGCAGAAGGCCGGCCTGTTCCGGGGCACCGACATCCTCGTCCGCAGCCACGGCACCGGGGGCGGCACGGCGCGCGCCCGCGCCGGGTTCGGCGTCTGCTGCCTCAACATCAACGAGGTGAAGTACGTCTTCCGCGGGCGGCCCGCGCACCAGATGCAGTCGTGGAACGGCCGCAACGCGCTGGAGGCGGCGGTGATGTTCTACACGGCGGTGGACCGGCTGCGCTCGAGCCTGCGCCCCGAGGCGTCATTGCAGGGCGTGATCCCGGAAGGCGGCATCGCGCCGAACGTCGTGCCGGACCGCGCGGTGGTGGACTACTACCTCCGCTACCCGGACGAGGTCTACCTCGCGCACGTGGACTCGATGGTGACGCACGCGGCGCACGGCGCGGCGATGGCCACGGGAACGCAGCTCGAGCTCGTGCGCTACGGCGAGTACCGCGACGGCATCACCCTCGGCACCCTCGAGGAGCTGACGTACGCGTACGCCCGCAAGCTCGGCGCGCCGAAGCTGCGCGAGGAGCCCGAGCGCCCGGCGGGCTACGAGGAGACGGGCTACCTCTCGCGCGACGTGCCGGGCGTGGGCGTGTCGGTGGCGAGCTCGAACAGCGCCAACCACACCTACGAGATGACGGCCGACAACTTCAACGACCTGGGCCACACGGCGTTCCTGATGGACGCGAAGATCATGGCCGCGGTGCTCTACCACTTCCTCACGGACGCCGCGTTCCGCGAGGCGGTGCGCACGGAGCACCGGTCGATGACGCAGCTGTTCGACCAGTATCTGGCGGCGCTGCGGTCGACGTACCAGCCGGAGCTCGGTCTGAAGGACTAAGGAGCAGGGAGCAGGGAGCAGGGAGCCACGAACCCCTACTCCCTGCTCCCTGCTATTCCGCCCGCATCGCCACGATCGGGTCCACCCGCGCCGCTCGCCGCGCCGGGAGCGCGGCCGCCGCCAGCGCCACCAGCGCCAGGCAGAGCGGCACCAGCGCGAAGGTCGCCGGGTCGGTCCTCTCCACGCCGTAGAGGAGCGAGGCGATCACGCGGGCGGAGAGCCACGCGGCCACGAGGCCCAGCGCCGTGCCCGCGGCCACGAGGCGCCCGCTCTGACCGAGCACCAGGCGGACGACGCTGCCGCGCGTGGCGCCGAGCGCCATGCGCACGCCGAGCTCGCGCGTCCGCTGCGCCACGGCGTACGACACCACGCCGTAGAGGCCGACGCACGCGAGCACGAGGGAGAGCGCCGCGAAGATGGCGAGCACGTTCCCCTGGAGGCGCTGGCGCCAGAGCGAGCGCGACACCGCCCCCTCGAGCGTCTGGACCTGCGAGATCGCCACCCGCGGGTCGAGCTCCTTCACCGCGGCGCGCAGGGCCGGGGCGAGCGAGAGCGGATCGCCCGAAGTGCGCACGACGACCGTCTGCTGGAGCGCGAAGAACGGCGACGCGAGGAGAGGCGGGAGGTAGATCGCCGGCCCCATGGGCTGCGGGAGCCGGTAGTGGCGGTAGTCCCGCACGACGCCCACGACGGTGGCGTAGCGCCCCTCGCCCAGCGGGATCGTCAGGCGGTGCCCGATCGGGTCGCGCCCGCCGAACGCCTTCTTCACCATCGACTCGTTCACGAGCGCCGTGGGGTTGGCCGTGTCGCGGTCCGCGTCCGCGAGCCAGCGGCCGCGCACGAGGCCCACGCCCAACGCCTTGAAGAAGTCGGGCGAGGCGAACTGGAAGTGGGCGATGAGCTCCTCGCCGGGCTTCTGCGGCGGCGCGCCCTCCACGATCGCCCGGTAGGCGGTGTTCCACCCGCTGAACGGAATCCCCTGCGCGACGCCCGCCGCGGTGACGCCGGGCGCGCCGCGCATCCGCTCCATCAGGCTCGCGTAGAACGCGGCGGCGCGGCTCGGCTCCGGGTAGTCGGCCCGCGCCAGCGTCACCCGCGCGGTGAGCACGCCCCGCTCGTCGAAGCCCAGCTCCGTGCCCGCGAGGTTGCGGTAGCTGCGCACGAGCAGCATCGCGCCCACCATGAGCACCACCGAGAGCGTGATCTCGCCCACGACGAGCGCGCGCCGCAGCCGCGAGCGGTGCAGCCCGCCGCTCGCCCCCCGCGCCCCCTCGCGAAGCGCGCCGCTCGGGTCCACGCTCGTGACGCGCAGCGCGGGCACCACGCCGAAGAGCACGGCCGTCACGAGCGTGGTGGCGGCGACGAAGGCGAGCGCGGCGCCGTCGAGTCGCAGCGTCACGAAGAACGGCGGCGTCTGGTCGGGGAAGCCGTAGCGCAGCAGCCGCACGCCGAGCCACGCGACCGCCACGCCGAATGCGCCACCGAGCCCCGCGACGAGCAGGCTCTCGGTGAGGAGCTGGCGGGCGAGGCGGGCGCGCGACGCGCCGAGCGCCGTGCGCACGGCGATCTCGCGCCCGCGGGCGGCGCCGCGCGCCAGCATGAGGTTGGCGACGTTCGCGCAGACCATGAGCAGCACGAGCGCGACGGCCCAGAGGAACACCCGCAGCGGCTGCCGCAGGTTGCCCACGAGGTCCTCGCGCAGCGGCATCACGTCCGCCCGCCACCCCTCGTTGTCGTTCGGGAAGTCGCGGACGAGGCGCGCGTCGATGGCGTGCAGGTCCGCCGCGGCGCGCTCGAGGGTGACGCCCGGCTTCATGCGCCCGATGGCGCCGGCGAAGTAGCGGTTCCCGTGCGTCTCCTGCGAGACGTCCACGACGAGCGGCATCCAGACGTCCCCGCGATCGGGGAAGTTGAACCCCGGCGGCATCACGCCGATCACGGTGCGCGGCTTCCCCTCGAGGCGGATCGCCTTCCCCACGATGCTCGGGTCGGCGCCGAAGCGGCGGCGCCACAGCCGGTCGCTCAGGAGCGCGACGTCGTTGCGCCCCGCCGTCTCCTCCTCGGGCAGGAAGCCGCGGCCGATGCGCGGGCGCATGCCGAGCAGCGGGAACAGGTTGGCGGTGACCTGCGAGCCGGACACCCGCTCCGCCTCCCCGTCGCCGCTGATGGTGACGTCGCCCCACGTCCACATGCCGAGCGCGGCGAGCGCCTGCGTGCCGTCGCGCCACGAGAGGTAGTCGGGATACGAGATGTTGACGCCCGTCTCGCCGCGCACCGTGTTCTCCGCATAGACGGCCACGATCTGATCGGCGTCGGGGTAGGGGAGCGGGCGCACGAGGATGGCGTACGCGGCCGACACGACGGCCGCCGTCGCGCCGATGCCGAGCGCCGCGCAGCTCACGGCGGTGACGGCGAAGGCGGGACTCCCGCGCAGCGACCGCAGGCCGACCTTCACGTCGCGCCCGAGGTCGCCGAGCCACTCGCTGCGCCGTGCGCGCTTCGCCATGCGCTGGTCGATGCGCAGCGTCTCGGCGCGCACCGCCGCCGCGTCGCCGAACTCGGCCTCCGCGCGGCGGCGCGCCTCCTCCGGGGAGTGGCCGCGCCCGACGAGGTCCTCCACGCGCATCTCGATGTGGGCGCGGATCTCGTCGTCCACGTCGCGCGGCGGGTCGCGACGAACCATGAAGGCTCTCATGCGGGACGCTCCTGTGTCTTCAGCACCTTGGTGACGGCATCCACGAACTGCTCCCACGAGCTCGCCTCGGCGCGGAGCTGCCGCCGGCCGGCGGTGGTGAGCCGGTAGACCTTCGTGCGGCGCTTCGTGGCCGAGAGCTGCCACTCGGCCCCCACCCACTCGCGCTCCTCCAGTCGGTGCAGCGCGGGGTAGAGCGACCCCTCGCCGACGGTCAGCACCTCCCCGGTGATCTGCTCGATCCACCGGGCGATGGCGTAACCGTGGGCGGGGCCCCAGGAGAGGGTCTTGAGGACGAGGAGGTCGAGCGTGCCCTGCAGGCGGTCGGCGGGCTGTGGCATGCACCCATCATCTGTCGAGGTATCCCCAGGCTAGGGGTGAATACCTCGGCCGTCAATGGATGGAGATTCTCGGCTCCGCTGACTTTACGAGTCCTCTACAACTGGCTCTCGGCGCGGCTGGCGCCGCGCGGTTCTCTACGCCGCGCGGCGCGCAGCCCCTCCTCACCCGGTCTTCTACTTCGCGGGGCTTCGCCCCGCTCGTCGGTTTTCTACTTCGCGCCGCTGCGCGGCGCTCGTCGGTTCTCGGCTCGCTGCGCTCGCGGTTGCCCACCAGCTGACGGCCAGCCGGCAACCACCGGCCGCAGGCCGGTCTGAACCGACGAGGGGCACGCAGTGCCCCGACGTAGAGAACCGACGAGGCGCGCGCAGCGCGCCGACGTAGAGAACCGGATGAAGAGGAGCCGTACGGAGAGAGGCGCCGAGAACCGCGGCCCGAAGGGCCGCCCTACCCCGCCGCCGCCCCATCCACCACGATCTCCGCGCCTCGGCACTCGTGGATCAGCGTCGCCGGCCAGTCCGCCTCGTAGCGCGTCGCCGCGCGCATGCGCTGCACCGTCTGCCGCTTCCCCGCGCCGGTCGCCACCATCACCGCGGCCTTCGAGCGGCAGATCGTGTCGACGCCGACGCTCACTCCATGATGTGGCACCGCGTCCAGCGTCCCGAACGCCGGGAAGGTCTGGAGGTTGTCGCGGCGCGTCTCGTCCGAGAGCGGGATGACGCGCGAGCGGCTCTCGCGCGGGCTCCCCGGCGGGTTGAACGCCACGTGGCCGTCGCTCGCGCCCGAGGCGAGCAGGAAGAGGTCCACGCCCCCCGCGTCGTCGATGCGCGCGTCGTACGCCTCGGGGCGCGCCGGGTCGGGGAACCACGCGTTCGCCTCGCTCGCCTGCCACTCCGCGGGGAGCCGCGCGTTGAGCGGCGCGAGGATCTCGTGGCGCGCGAAGTGGTGGCACGACCACGGCCGCTCCGCCGGCGCCCACGCGAGCCCGCGCGGCCCCGGCACCAGGTACTCGTCCATCATCACGAGCACGAGCCGCGAGAGGTCCACCGGCCGCTCGGCGAGCCGCCGCCCCATCGCGGCGAAGATCGGGCGCGGCGTGCGTCCGGTGGGGCAGCCGAGGAGAAAGGGGCGGCCGCCGACGGCCGCGACGGCCCCGAGGATGCGGGCGGCGAGCAGGTCGCCGACGGCCTCGGGCGTCGGGAGCGTGCGAATGGGCGCGGGCATGGGAGCGGCTCCGGTGGGGGCGGGTGTAAGGAATCAATCTGAACTCGCGCCGCGGGGGACGCTTCTCCTTGTCGGCTTAGGAGAGTGACCCTACGTTCTCCTAAGTCGTATAGGAGAGACTATGACCGACACCGCCCCTTCCGCCGGGCTCCTCCCCGGCACGCTCGACCTCCTCATCCTCAAGGCCGTCTCGCTCGGCAAGCTGCACGGCTACGGCGTGCTGCTGCGCATCGAGCAGATCTCGGGCGGCGCGCTCCAGATCCAACAGGGCGCGCTCTACCCCGCGCTCTACCGCCTCGAGCACCAGGGGCTGATCGACGCCGAGTGGGGCGTCTCGGACAACAACCGCAAGGCGAAGTACTACCGGCTCACCGCCGCGGGCCGGCGGCGGCTCGGCGAGGAGACGGCGAGCTGGAAGCGGCTGGCCGAGGCGATGGCGCGGTCGCTGGCCGCGACCCCACAGGAGGTCTGATGATCGCGGGACTCATCGCGCGCGTGCGCTCGCTGTGGAGCGGCGTGCGCCGGGGCGCGTCGCTCGACGCGGAGATGGAGGCGGAGTTCCGCTTCCACATGGAGCGCCGCGCGGCGGACCTCGTCGCCCAGGGACTGCCGCCGGCCGCGGCGGTGCGGCAGGCGCGCATCGAGTTCGGGAGCGTCGAGCGGTACAAGGACGAGGGACGCGTGCAGCGCGGCCTCGGCCCGTTCGACGGGCTGCGCCTCTCGTGGCTCGACTTCAAGCTCGGCTTCCGCATGCTCGTGAAGTACCCGGGGCTCACGCTGGTCGGCGGGCTGACGATGGCGTTCGCCATCGGCGTCGGCGCCGCGGGGTTCGAGGTCGTCGCGCAGATCGTCAGCCCGCGGCTGCCGCTCGACGAGGGCGACCGCATCGTCGCCCTCCAGCAGTGGGACGCGCATGCGGGCCGCCGCGAGGATCGGGTGCTCCACGACTTCGCCCGCTGGCGCGCGGGGCTCCGCAGCGTCACGGACCTCGGCGCGTACCGCGCCACGGCGCACAACCTCATCGTGGCCGATGGGCCGGGCGAGCCGGTGGAGGTGGCGGAGGTCACCCCCTCCGCCTTCCGCCTCACGCGCGTGCCGCCCGCGCTCGGCCGCCCGCTCGTGGACGGCGACGAGCGCCCCGGCGCGCCGAACGTCGTCGTCATCGGATGGGACGTGTGGCAGTCGCGCTTCGCGGGCGACTCCGGGGTGCTCGGCGCGACCGTGCGGCTCGGGCGCACGCCGGCCACGGTCGTGGGCGTCATGCCGAAGGGCTACCGCTTCCCCGTGTTCCACGACCTGTGGATGCCGCTCCGCCTCGACCCGCTCCAGCACGCCGCCGGTGAGGGGCCGGCGCTCCGGATCGTCTTCGGCCGCCTCGCGCCCGGCGCGACGCTGCGCGACGCGCAGGCGGAGCTCGACGCGGACGCGCGCCGCGCCGCCGCGGACGCGCCGGCCACGCACGCCCGCCTCCGGCCGCGCGCGATTCCGTACACCCGGTCGGTGTTCGACCTCCCGCGCGTGGCCTCGGTCGGCCTCTGGTCGGTGAACGTGTTCCTCGTGATGCTCCTCGTGCTCGTCTGCTCGAACGTCGCGCTGCTGACGTTCGCGCGCGCCGCGGCGCGCGAGGGCGAGATCGTCGTGCGCACGGCGCTCGGCGCGAGCCGCGCGCGGGTCGTCATGCAGCTCGTCAGCGAGGCGCTCGTGCTGTCGGGCGTCGGGCTCGCCGTCGCGCTGCCCGCGGCGCGCGCCCCCCTCGCGCGGGGGGTCGAGCCCGCCACCGGCAGCGAGGGGAACCACCCCTTCGGGTAACACGCGTCGCTCTCGCCGCGCACGGT
>JBJMNJ010000065.1:0-4339 GCA_045804325.1 Gemmatimonadaceae bacterium | reverse complement strand
GGCGCACTGCCAAGCAAGTCCTTCCCTCGGCAGCGGTTGCGCCCTCGGTGGCGCCTGGAGTTACCGCCGGGGGCGTCGCAGCGTCCTCACAGCAGGGTGTTGCTCCCCAGCCGCACGTGCTGGATCGGCACCACAATTTCGTGCCGTTTGCACCACGTCCGGCCCGGCGAGTGCATCGTCGTCGGCGCGCGCCCGTCAGTTTTCCCAGAATCGCCGCGAGACGCCATCGCATGAGCTCCACCTTTCCGGGTCAGACCATCGAGTACGTGCCCCCCGCCGCCGCCGCCCGAGATCCCCTCTCGGTGGCCCCGGAAGTCAAGGCGAGCCTTCGCGTCCTCATCGTGGACGACGACCGCACGCTCCGCGAGGGCTGCGCGAGCGTCCTCCAGCTCGACGGCTACAACGTGACGTTCACGGGCCGGGGCGAGGAGGCGGTGGAGATGGTCAAGCGCCGCAAGTTCGACATCGTGCTCTGCGACCTCTACATGCAGCCGGTGTCGGGCATGGACGTCCTCAAGGCGACGCTCGAGACGCACAAGGACACGATCGTCGTCGTCATGACGGGCAACCCGAGCGTGACGACGAGCATCGAGGCGCTGCGCGCCGGGGCGTGGGACTACCTCCCGAAGCCGTTCAGCGCCACGCACCTCCAGGTGCTCATCGGCCGCGCGAGCCACGCCGTCATGGTCGCGCGGGAGACGCGCGACCTGCGCATGCAGCTCCTGCAGCAGACCGGCAACTCGGACGAGATCACCCTCCTCGGGATCTCGCCCGCGTTCCGCAAGGCGGTGGAGCTCGCGCGCAAGGTGGCGACCACGGACGCCTCCGTGATGATCACGGGCGAGAGCGGCACCGGGAAGGAGCTCATCGCGCAGTTCATCCACCGGCACAGCCGCCGCGCGAGCCGCAAGCTCGTGCCCATCAACTGCGCCGCGCTCCCCGAGCCGCTGCTCGAGAGCGAGCTGTTCGGCCACCGGAAGGGCGCCTTCACCGGCGCCGACCGCGACAAGCCCGGCCTCCTCGAGACGGCCAACGGGGGCTCGTTCTTCCTCGACGAGCTCACCGAGATGACGATGCCGCTGCAGGCCAAGCTCCTGCGCGTGCTGCAGGACGGCATCGTCCGCCGCGTCGGCAGCGAGGAGCAGGGGACCGCCGTGGACGTGCGCTTCATCTCGGCGACGAACCGCGAGCCGCAGGAGGCGGTGCAGCAGGGGCTCCTCCGCGAGGACCTCTTCTACCGCCTGCGCGTCGTGCCCATCAAGCTGCCGCCGCTCCGGAAGCGCCTCGAGGACATCCCGCTCCTCGCGAACCACTTCCTCATGCACTACTGGGCGCGGCACCGGCAGGCGGGCACCCCCTCGCCGCGCCTCACCGAGCAGTGCGTCGAGTTCCTCCAGTCGCGCCCCTGGCGCGGCAACGTGCGCGAGCTACAGAATGTCATCGAGCACGTGGCCGTCCTCGCGGAGCCCGGCCAGGCGATCGGGCCGGACGACATCCCGGTCTACGACGAGCCCTCGGTCGCCCAGGCCGAGACGGGCCTCCCCGCTGCGATCATGAACGACGCGTACCACATCGCGAAGGACAAGCTCGTCGCGCACTTCGAGAAAGAGTATCTTACCCGCCTCGTGGTCCGCGCCGGCGGCAACATGTCCAAGGCGGCGCGGCTCGCGAGCATCGACCGGACGACGCTGTACCGGCTGATGGAGAAGCACGGCTTCCGGCGCGACGACCTGTCCGGCGCGGCGGACTCGGCGTGAACCACCTCCCGCGGGCCCTCCGGCGCGCGGGCCCGAACCGCCGGGGGCGATGCCCCCGGCAGGACTGCGCGTGACCGACATCGCTCCGACGCACGCTGGCCGCGACGCCGAAGACTCGCCGACCGCCGGACCGGTCGCGAGGCTTTTGTTCGCCGCCACCGAGCGCGCGCTGGAGCGGTGGGACCAGCTCGGAGCGAGCGACCTGCCCGGGGACCAGGTCCGCGAGCCGATGCGGCTGCTCCGCGACCTCGTGCGCGAGGCGCGCGCCGGGGGCGAGACGCCCATCGACGCCTTCCCGCCGTCGCTCCCGGCACGCCGCCTTCTCGAGGCGCTGCAGACCGCCGCGCTCGAGGTGGCGGCCGAGTGGGAGGCCGAGGCCGAGGGCGCGCTCGCCGTCGCCGACCTGCTCGGCGTGCTGCGCGCCATCGAGCGCGTGCGCGCGGCGTTCCACCGCGATGCGTCGCAGCGCTTCATGACGCGCATCTCCGCCCCCGACGCGCTCCAGCTCCTCGTCGAGGTCGCGCACGACATGCGCTCGCCGCTCGGCTCCATCCTCTTCCTGGCCGAGCGGCTGCGGAAGGGCCAGAGCGGCGCGGTGACGCCGATCCAGGAGCGGCAGCTCGGGCT
Organism: Gemmatimonadaceae bacterium; assembly: GCA_045804325.1. Lineage (GTDB taxonomy): Bacteria > Gemmatimonadota > Gemmatimonadetes > Gemmatimonadales > Gemmatimonadaceae > JBJMNJ01. The sequence goes on along the minus strand of JBJMNJ010000065.1, from coordinate 1,955 downwards.
GGTGTACGGCGCCGCGTTCGGCCTCAGCTCCCTCGCCGGCGACGTGATGGAGCTCGCGCGCGGCGGCGAGCGCCTCATGGACGCGCAGCCGATCCCGTTCTCGGTGACGGACATCCTGCGCTCGGTCTACGACGTCGTGCTCCCCATCGCCGAGGAGAAGGGGCTCGGCATCCGCATGACGCCGCCGACGCCGGACGTCCGGGTGGGGCACCCGGCGGCGCTCAACCGCGTGCTCCTCAACCTCACGACCAACGCGCTGAAGTTCACCGCGACCGGCGGCGTGGAGGTGACGGCGACGAGCGCCTCGCGCTCCCGCCTGCGGTTCACGGTGCAGGACACGGGGCGCGGGATCCCCGAGCCCGTCCTCGCGACGCTCTTCGACGCGTTCCGCCGCCGGCAGAAGCCGGGCGACTACTACTTCTCGAGCGCGGGGCTCGGCCTCGGCATCTGCCAGACGCTCGTCCGGCGCATGGGGGGCGAGCTCAAGGTCGAGACGGAGCTCGAGAAGGGGACGCGCTTCCAATTCGAGCTCGAGCTGCCCGTCTCCCGGCGGATCTAGCGGCGGGGCGCGGCTGCACGCCGTGCCGCGCCGCGCGGCCGCGCGCTCAGTCGCGCCGCTTCGTGCGGTACTCGAAGACGACCTCGCTGCCGATGATCATGTAGCGGATCACGGCGTCGCGCCCTTCCGGGAACTGCTGCACGCGGTCGCGGAAGCGGTCGTTGGACACGACCTGGGCGCCGAGCTCGCGCGCGAACGAGAGGAGGAAGTAGTCCGCGTCGGTGCCCGCCGGGGCCTGGCGCACCGTCCCCTCGTCGACGAGGCGCTCGTACGCCGCGCGGTCGTCGATCTGGTGCCGGAGCGCGGCGTCGGCGACGATGATGGGCTGGAAGCCCTCCTCCACGAGCTTGTCGCGCACGGCGATGATGTTCGCGAGGCGGGCGGCGTCGCCCTCGCTCGAGTGGGCGACGTTCGACGCGTCGATGAGCGCGATGCGCGGGCCCGACTTCTCCTCGCGCTGATGCTCGGGCTGCGGCCGTTGCGGCATCCGGTCTCCGGGGGCGTGGTGCGGTCGCGGGCGCCAGCGTCCGCGCGCCGCTGCGCCGCGGTGAAGCAAGCCTCATGCGCGCCGCGAGGGCTGGACGGGCCCGGTGGGCTCCCGCACATTGGCCCATCGCTCCCGGGCCGCACCAGTCCCTCCCGAGGCTCTCATGACCAGCCGCCGCTCCTTCCTCTCCGGCCTCGCCGGCGCCGGCCTCGCCGCCGCCCCCGCGTTCCGCGCCCGCGCCGTGGCGCACGCCTTCCGCGCGGAGGCGATCGCGGGGGACCGCGTTCCCGGGGCCGTCGCCGAGGACGAGGCGTACTGGGGCGAGATCCAGCGCGCCTTCGACGCCGACCGCACGATGATCAACCTCAACAACGGCGGCGTCTGCCCCACCCCCACCCACGTGCTCGAGCAGATGATCCGCGACCTGCGGTTCAGCAACGAGCTGCCGGTGGAGCACATGTGGCGCGTCCTCGAGCCCCGCGTCGAGAGCGTGCGCCGCGAGCTCGCGCGCGACTTCGGGTGCGACCCCGAGGAGATGGCGATCACCCGCAACGCGTCCGAGGCCAACGAGACGATGATCTTCGGCCTCGACCTGCGGCGCGGCGACGAGGTGATCGTCACGACGCAGAACTACCCGCGCATGCTCACGGCGTGGGACCAGCGCGCGCGCCGCGACGGCGTCGTCGTGAAGCGGATCACGTTCCCGCTCCCGCCGAAGTCCGCGCAGGAGATCGTGGACCGCTACGCCGCGGCCGTCACGCCGCGCACGCGCGTCATCGAGGTCACGCACATCACGAACCTCACCGGCCAGAGCATGCCGGGGAAGGAGATCGTGCAGATGGCGCGGCCGAAGGGGATCGAGGTCGTCGTCGACGGCGCCCACGCCTTCGCGCCCTTCCCCTTCAAGCG
>JBJMNJ010000064.1:0-5455 GCA_045804325.1 Gemmatimonadaceae bacterium | reverse complement strand
CTTGACCTTGTTCTCCTCCTTCTGCTTGTCGCGCTGCGCGTTGCAGTCGTCGGTCGAGCAGTCGGGGTAGACGCCGGAGACGAACGCGATCCGGTCGCCGGTGGGCGCCCACACGGGGCCCGTCGCGCCGCCCGAGAGCGCCGTGACCTGACGGCGGCTCGAGCCGTCCGTCGCGGCGACCCAGAGCTGGTCGTTGGCGACGTACGCGACGGACCGCCCGTCCGGCGACCACCGCGCCTCGGACGCGCGCGTGCTGTCGTCCGGGAAGCGCCGCGCCGCGCCGCCGTCCGCGGAGACGAGGTAGGTGAACCCGGTGCGCCGGTTGGCCTCGACGTCCGTGGTACGCTCGGAGTAGAGCACCCACCGGCCGTCGGGCGAGACCTGCGGGTCGGAGACGGCCCGCACGGCGGCGAAGTCCTCGAACGTGATGGCGCGCTTCTGGGCGACCAGGGGGCTCGCGACGAAGGCGAGCATCGTCGCGGCGCGGGCGTACGTGTGAAGTCTCATGTGTCGGTGAACGGGTTGGCTTCGTCGAGATCACTACTCACTTCGCGCCCTTGTACCACTCCACCTTCCGCGCGTCCCGCGGCCCCGGTCCGGTATTCGGCTCCCGCATCAGCGCCTCGATCTCGTCCGCCTCGCGCGGCGCGCGGCTGATCCACTCGACGCCCTGCGCGGTCACCACGTAGTCGTCCTCGATGCGCACGCCGACGTCGGCGAGGCGGCGCACGGCCGGGCCGATGCGCTCCTTCAGGGTGCGGTTGCGCGGCGTGTCCGGGACCACGTCGAGCAGGTTCGCCCGCACGTAGATGCCCGGCTCGATCGTGAACGCGCTGCCGGCCGCGAGCTTGCCCGTCTCGTAGTACTGGTCGGGGTCGTGCACGTCGAGGCCGATGCCGTGCCCGAGGCCGTGCATGAAGTACAGCCGGTACTGCGGGCAGGTCCGCGTCGCCTGCGCGTCGCAGTCATACGTCGCCGTCGGCGACTCGATGAGCCCCAGCCGCGCGAGCCCCGCGGCGATGACGACGGTGGCCGAGTCGCTCATGCGCTGCGACGCCGCGCCGGGCTTGGCCTGGCGCTCGGCCGCCGCCTGCGCGTCGCGGACGATCTGGTAGACCGCGCGCTGGTCGGGGGTGAAGGTGCCGCTCACGGGAATCGTGCGGGTCACGTCGGCCGAGTAGCCGCGGTAGCTCGCGCCGATGTCCATGACGAGGACGTCGCCCGCCGCCATGAAGCGGTCGTTCGCGTTGTAGTGCAGCGTCGTCGAGTTCGGCCCCGAGCCGACGATGCTCGCGAACCCCGGCCGCTCGGCGCCGTTGCGGCGGAAGGTGTACTCGATGAGCGCCTGCGCCTCGAACTCGTTCAGACCCGGCTCGACGAGCCGGGCCGCGGCGCGCTGCGCATCCACGGTGATGTCCACCGCCTTGCGGATCATCGCCAGCTCCGCCTCGCTCTTCCGCCCGCGCATCGACGCGACGGCGGCGCCGAGGTCCTCCACCGCGAGCTTCGGGAAGCGCTCGCGCAGCGACGCCACGATCACGCGGTCGTGCTCCGCGACCGCGCCGCTCTCGGACGTCGTCGCCACCAGGGCGAGCATCGGCTCCGCGCCGCCGAGCGCGAGGAGCGAGTCGAGCACGGGGCGGAGCTCGCGCGCGTCGCGCGCCTGGACGCCCGTGAGCGCGGCCGCGCCCTCGGCGCCGAGCCGACGGCCGGACCAGACCTCCTGCGCGGGGTCGCGCCGCTCGACGAACAGCCACGACGTCACGCGCCCCCCGCGCTTCGCCATCACCAGCGCGGCGTCCGCCTCGCGGTAGCCCGTGAGGTAGAGAAAAGGCGACGACTGGAAGAACGCGTTGTAGTCCTGCTGCGGCTCGGGCGCTCCCTGCGCGAGCAGCACCTGCCCCTCGTCGAGCCGCTCGGCGAGCCGCGCGCGGCGCGCCGCGTACTCGGCCTGCGGCACGTCTGGGGGCGCCGCGCGGCGCGCCTCGAGGCGCGCGGGCGCCTCGTGCGTACGGGCGCGCCCGGCGGTGAAGCCGGCGGCGGGGAGGGCCGCCACGAGGGCGGCCGCGGCGAGGCGACTGGGCACGCGGGTTCTCCGAGCGAATCGGGAGTGGTACCCCGCAATCTACCCGGGGCGCCGCCGGGGCGCCCCGGGCGAGGGACGGCCGGCTACTCGCTCGCGCGCTTGCCGTGGTGCCCGGCGCCGAGCCGGTGCCCCTCCTTCTTCTCCTCGGGCTGGTCGAGGTTCAGCTCGCGCGGGCTCTGCGCCTGGCCGGTGCGGTCCTTCTGCCGGTTCGTGTCGCCGAACTCCACGTGCGGCTGCGAGAGCCCCGCGCCCGACTCGCGCGTGAGCTGGTAGTCCTCGTCCGCGGCGCCGCGCACGCGGCGCTCGTTGTCGCGCTGCAGCGTCTCGTCGAACTCGTCCGGCGTGGCGCGGGTGTTCTCGTTGTCGTGCTGCTCGGGGCTCGGCTTGTGGGACATGGGCGCTCCTGGTCCGGGGTGACGTCTCTGGCGGGCCAGGAGCGGGCAGGGAGCATGCCGGGGGCGGCGCCGGTCTACCGCTCGCCGCCGCTGCAGCGCACGCCCGAGGCCGGCTGGCCCCCGGCGAACGCCCAGCGCGTCATGACGCCGACGCGCACGGTGATGTCCGCCGCCTCGATGGGCGTCTCGGGCGCCGGGGCGCCCGCCGCCATGCGCTGCTCGGACATGTCCATCGGGCGCGGCTGCGGGAAGCCGAAGTCCTGCGCCATGATCTCGAGCGGGCCGCCCAGCGACCCGCCGGCCGCGCGCGCCATCACCTCGGCGTCGCGGCACGCGTTGGTGACGGCGGTCGCGAGCGCGGCACGCCGCGCCTGCTCCTGGTTGGAGGCGAAGAAGCTCACGCCGGCGATTCGGTTGGCCCCGGCGCCGAGCGCGGCGTCGATGGCGCGACCCACTTGGTCCACGCGGCGCAGCTCGGCGCGGACGGTGTTGCGCGCGACGTAGCCGATGACCTGCGGCCGGCCGCCGCCGTTCGGGTCGTACTTGTACTCGGGCTGGACGCTGTACCCGACGGTGCTGATCTGGTCGGCCTCGAGGCCGAGCGCGCGGAGGGCGGCGATGACGCGCGTCTGGGTCGTCGCGTTGCCCGCGCCGGCGAGGGCGGCCGTCCGGTCGCGCGTCTCGACGCTGGCGAAGATGGTGGCCCGGTCGGGCGTGACCTTCACCTCGCCCTGGCCCACCGCGACGATGGCCGGCGGCGGCTGGGGGGCGACGGTCTGCGCGGCGGCCGGGGCGGCGAGCAGCAGGGACGCGAAGAGAGCAGTGGTGCGCATGGGAGGCTCCGTGAGGTTGTCGGTTCGGGGCCCGGAAGTCGAGGCCCGTGCCTGGGAGACGTGTGGGAAAGGGAATCTTGCACAATACAGCGGCCCTCGGCCCTCGGCGGCCGAGGGCCGAGGGCCGAGGGCGAAGTTATGTTGTCCGCATGACCTCCCCGTCCCCCTCCCACTCCCTCGACCAGCTCGTCGAGGTCGAGACGCCCGAGCAGGTCGTCTTCTCGTACACGATCGCGGGCGTGGGCTCGCGCGCGGCCGCCGCGCTCGTGGACCTCGGCATCATGGCGATCGTCTGGACGGCGTTCTACGCGCTCGTCGCCGTTGCGATCCCGGGGCCGGGCATAGGGCGGTCGCGCGAGGCGCTCGCGGCGCTCGTCGTCGTGCAGTTCGCCCTGCTGTGGGGCTACTACGTGCTCTTCGAAGCGCTCTGGGATGGCCAGACGCCCGGGAAGCGGCACCTCGGCCTGCGGGTGGTGCAGGACGGCGGCTACTCCGTGACGTTCGCCGCGAGCGCCGTGCGCAATCTCGTGCGCGTCGTGGACATGCAGCCGGGCATCGCGTACTTCGTCGCGATCGTCAGCGCCGCCGTCTCGCGCACCGGCAAGCGCCTCGGCGACCTCGCCGCCGGGACGATGGTCGTGCAGGAGCGCGTGGCCTCGCGCCCGCGCCCGGCGGCGCCGGCGCGGCCGGCGGGGCCCGAGCGCGCCGCGCCGCTGCACGCGCGCCTCACCGACGACGAGTTCGCGCTGCTCGACCGGTACATGGAGCGCCGGCAGGCGCTCGCCCCGGAGCGGCGCGCGGAGCTCGCGGCGCAGCTCGCCGCGCGGCTGCGCCCGCGCGCGGCCGACTCGCCCGCCGCGGCGGGCGCCGACCCCGCGTTCCTCGCGACGCTGCATGAAGAAGAGCGTGCCGCGCGCGCCCGCGGCGTCGCCGCGCGGAGCGACACGGGTGCGCGGCGCGAGCAGCACGCGATCGTCGCGCAGGGCTCGCCGCGGTGGACGGAGTTCGCGGCGGTGCTCGCGCACGCGCAGCGCGTGGGGCTCGCCGCGATGAGCGAGGCGCAGGTGAGCGACTTCGTCGCGCGCTACCGCGAGCTCACCGCCGACCTCGCGCGGCTGCGCACCGCTTCGCGCGGCCGCGACCTCGACGCGGTGTTTCACGTCAGCCGCCTCGTGGCGGGCGGGCACAACCTCCTCTACCGCCGCGGCGACGTCGCCTTCGCCACGGCGGTCCGCTACGTCGCGTACGACGTGCCGCGCGAGATCCGCCGCTCCTGGCGCCCGGTGCTGCTCGCGGCGGCGCTGCTGTTCGGCCCCGCCGTCGGCGCCGGGTCGCTCATCGTCGCGCGCCCGGAGCTCGCGCCGCGCTTCATGTCCCCCGCGATGATCGACCGCGCCGAGACGGCGCGCGTGCGCGAGCGGCGGGGCGAGGGCTACCTCCCGGCGGACGACGCGGGGCTGCGCGGCTCGCTGCTCGCGAGCCTCATCACGACGAACAACATCCGCGTGACGTTCGCGGCGTTCGCGCTCGGCATCACGGGCGGGGTGGGGACCGTGCTCGCGCTCGTGTTCAACGGGATCTTCGCGATGGGCGCGCCGGTCGGGCTCTTCATCAGCCGCGGCGTGGGGCACCTCATCTTCGACTTCGTCGCCGCGCACGGCGTCCTCGAGCTCTCGGCCATCTGCCTCGCCGGCGGCGCCGGCCTCCTCATCGGCTCGGCGGTCCTCCTCCCCGGCGCCCTCCCGCGCCGCGAGGCGCTCGTGATCCGCGGCCGCCGCGCGATCCGCCTCGTGACGGCCAGCACGCTGTTCCTCCTGGTCGCGGGCGCGATCGAGGGCAACATCTCGCCGCTCCCCTGGCCGAGCGAGTGGAAGTGGTTCGTGGCGATCGTGACGGGGCTGGGGATCGTGCTGTACGTGACGCGCGGACGAAACCCGGGTCTCGGGCCCTCGTAGGGCAGGCTCCGTACAAGATCCAGTTCTCTACTCCGCGCGGCGCAGTGCTCCTGCTCATCCGGTTCTCTACGTCGGCGCGCTGCGCGCGCCTCGTCGGTTCTCTACTTCGCGCCGCTGCGCGGCGCTCGTCGGTTCGGACCGGCCTGCGGCCGGTGGTTGCTGATGAGCAACCGCGAGCGCAGCGAG
>JBJMNJ010000063.1:0-4130 GCA_045804325.1 Gemmatimonadaceae bacterium | reverse complement strand
CGCGCGCCGACACTCCGGCCGCCGGCCTCGGGCCCCCGGCTCTCGGCCGTCGAGCACCCGAGAGCCGAGGGCCGGGAGCCGCGAGCACTGCGGGCGGGGCCCGACCCCATGATGCTGCACCCCGGGCGGCCGCCCGAGCCGCACGACCTCCTGCGCGCCTGGGAGACGGCCCCCGCGGTGACGCTCCCCCTCCTCGCGCTGGCGGCCGCCTGGGGCATCGGCGCGCGGCGGGTGTGGGCGCGCGCGGGGCGCTGGCACGGCGTGCGGCGGCGCGATGCCGCGCTCTTCGCGGCCGGCTGGCTCGCTCTCGCCGTCGCGCTCGTGAGCCCCCTGCACGCGCTGGGCGGCGCGCTCTTCTCCGCGCACATGGCGCAGCACGAGCTCCTCGCCGCCGTGGCCGCGCCGCTGCTCGTGCTGGCGCGCCCGGAGGCGGCGCTCGCGTGGGCGCTCCCGGCGCGGTGGCGCCAGCCCGCGGCAGCGTTAGGCACCGGCGCCCTCGGCGACGCGCTGCACGCGCTCACCCGCCCCCTCGCGGCCTGGTGGCTGCACGCCGCGGCGCTCTGGCTCTGGCACCTGCCCGGCCCCTACCAGGCGACGCTGCGCTCGGACCTCGCGCACGCCGCGCAGCACGCGAGCTTCCTCGGCACCGCGCTCCTGCTCTGGTGGGCGCTGCTCCGCGGCCCGCGCCTCTCGCGCGGCGCCGCCGTCGCCTACCTCTGGGGCGCCACGGTGCAGACGGGCGCGCTCGGCGCCCTCTTCGCCGTGACGCGCCACCTGCTCTACCCCGCCTACGCCGCGAGCACCGGCGCGTGGGGCCTCACGCCGATGGAGGACCAGGCGCTCGGCGGGATGATCATGTGGATGCCGGGTGGGCTGCCGTATCTGGTGGCGGGCCTGTGGCTGATGGCGGGATGGCTCGAGGAGCGGCCTGCGGCCGCGGTTCAGGCGGGGTTGCGCCCCGCGGTTCTCGGCGCTTCGCGCCGGCTCTCGGCCGGCCGGGTGCCCACCGAAGGTGGGCGGGTGCCGGCGCTCGCTCGTCCGCAACCGGCGCCGCAGGCGCCGAGAACCGACGAGCGGCACGAAGTGCCGCGACGTAGAGAACCGACGAGCCGCGCGCAGCGCGGCGACGTAGAAGACCGGGTGGAGAGGAGCTACGCCCCGCGAGGAGCAGAGAACCGCGGCCCGACGGGCCGCCACGACCACGAGCGCAGCGAGCATGTCTGAGCGCCACGACCCCCCCACTCCCGAGAAGCGCGCCGAATCGCGCGAGCTGCGCGACCACCGCGACGCGGCGGAGCTGGACCTCGACGAGCAGCTCAAGGCCGAGGAGGAGGAGTCGCTCAACGCGTCCGTCACGCACGAGGTCATACGGCGCGAGGGGGTGCGCGAGATCCACCGCAAGCCGGCGGCGCTCGCGTGGTCGGGCCTCGCGGCGGGGCTGTCGATGGGGCTGTCGATGGCGGCGGAGGGTGCGCTCCACGCGCACCTGCCGCCGGCCGAGTGGCGGCCGCTCGTCGCCAAGATGGGCTACCCGTTCGGGTTCATCATCGTGATCCTGGGCAGCCAGCAGCTCTTCACCGAGAACACCCTGACGCCCGTCGTGCCGCTGCTCGTGAAGCGGACCGAGGGCATGCTCCGAAAGCTCGGCACGCTGTGGGCGGTGGTGCTCGTGGCGAATCTCGTCGGCACGCTGCTCTTCGCGTGGGCGGCCGCGTACACCCAGGCGTTCCCGCCGGAGGTGCGCCACGCCTTCACGGAGATCGGGCGCAGCGCGGCGGAGCCGGGGTGGCTCGCGCTCCTGGCGCGCGCCGTGGTGGCGGGATGGATCATCGCGCTGATGGTGTGGATGCTCCCGGCGGCGAGCTCGCAGCAGGTGCTGGTGATCTTCCTGATGACGTGGCTGATCGGCGCGCTCAAGCTCGCGCACATCATCGCGGGGTCGGTGGAGGTCCTCTACCTCGCAGCGGTGGGGGAGATCTCGTACGGCCACTACCTCGTGAGCTGGATGCTCCCGACGCTGATCGGCAACGTGGTCGGCGGCGTGGCGCTGGTGACGGCGCTGAACCATCAGCAGGTGAAGGCGGGGTGAGCGGCGCTGCGCGCCGCGGTTCTCCACTCCTCGCGGCACATCGCTCCGCTTCACTCGGTTCTCTACGTCGCCGCGCTGCGCGCGGCTCGTCGGTTCTCTACTTCGCGCCGCTGCGCGGCGCTCGTCGGTTCTCGGCTCGCTGCGCTCGCCGGTTCTCGGCGCCTGCGGCGCCGGTTGCTAGGAGCGACCGCTGGCACCCGCCCACCTTCGGTGGGCACCCGGCCGGCCGAGAACCGGCGCGAAGCGCCGAGAACCGCGCGGCGTCAGCCCCGCCCGAACCGCGACGGAAGGGTGTCATTGACTGGAGAGGACGTATGTACCGCATCTCGATGATCGTCGCCGCGCTGTCGCTCGTCGGCTGCAGGGGCCCCAACGACACCCGGCGCGGGGACACCACCGAGCCGGCACGCGACAGCGCGCGCGCGACGGGCTCGCTCGGCGACCCGCAGCTCCTCGTGCTCGCGTCCACGATCAACTCGTCCGAGATCGGCTCGGCGCAGACGGCGATGCCGAAGCTCGGCGACGCGACCGTGCGCGCGTTCGCGCAGCGGATGATCGCCGAGCACGCCGCGATGGACTCGGCGCTCACGGTGGGGCTGCCGGTGAAGAAGGAGCAGGCCGCGCAGCCGCCGCCGCAGTTCGCCACGCTGCGCGCGGCGAGCGGGGCGCTCGGCGCGACGCTGGCGACGATGCCCGCCGGGCCGGCCTACGACCGCGCGTTCGTCGCAATGCAGGTGTCCGCGCACGCGATGGCACTGGACAGCCTCACGCTGTGGAGCCAGGCGGCGCGCGACGGGTCGCTCAAGGACGCGCTGCAGGGCGGCATCGGCCGCGTGAAGGTGCACCTCGAGCAGGCGCGCGCGCTGCAGACCGCGCTGGGCGGCACGGCGACCGACACGGCCCCGCCGCCGCCGCCGGACACGAGCCAGCAGCGGGTGGAGAGCGTGCAGGGCAACGTGGAGAAGTCGCGCGTCACGGACACGACGTCCACCCGGCCGAAGACCGCCGGCGCGCCTGCCACGACGCCGCCACCGAAGGGCGTGCGCCCGCAGGACGCGGCGCCGATCACGCCGAAGACGCCGGTGAGCCAGCCGCCGCAGCCGCCGCCGCCGGCGCAGACGGGGCCCGCGGGCGCGCGGCGGCCGGCACCGAGGCCGCCGGCGCCGAAGCCCGATACGACGCGGCCGGCGACGACCAAGCGACCGTAGGCGAGTCGGTAGAGGGAGCAGGGAGCAGGGGACAGGGAGCAGGGGCGACCCGGAAGGGTCCGTTCCTGCTCCCTGCATTTCCCATCCCGATATCCGATATCCCTACAAAGCTCGCGGCAGTTTCACCGATGTCTCCCGCCGCCCGATTGAGGACTGTGAAGGTGGTCAGCCGCGCCGTCTACCACGGCTGGCGATCGCCACCCTCCCCTCCCACCCCTCTCGGCGGGGGACTCCATGAAGACACCCACCAAACGGCTCGCGTTCGGCGCCGCCGCGGTCGCGATCGCGGCGGGCGCGTACGCGTGCTCCCTCTCCAGCGCGCGCGAGCGGCCCGGCGCGCTCGGCGCGGCGGACGCGGCGCAGAAGGTCTACGTCGCGCCCGGCCAGCACGACGAGTTCTACGCGTTCCTCTCCGGCGGCTTCAGCGGACAGGTCGCCGTCTACGGCATCCCGTCCGGCCGCCTCCTCAAGGTCGTCCCCGTCTTCTCGCAGAACCCCGAGAACGGCTGGGGCTACAACGAGGAGACCAAGCCGATGCTCGAGACGAGCCACGGCTTCGTTCCCTGGGACGACTCCCACCACCCCGAGCTCTCGCAGACCGACGGCGTCCCCGACGGCCGCTGGCTCTTCATCAACGGCAACAACACGCCGCGCATCGCGCGCATCGACCTCACGCGCTTCGAGACGGACGAGATCATCCAGATCCCGAATGCCGCGGGCGGTCATGCGTCGCCGTTCTCGACGCCCGACAGCAAGTACATCGTGTCGGCAACGCGATTCAGCGTCCCGGTGCCCAATACCGACATGCCCATCGCCGACTACAAGAAGGGCTT
>JBJMNJ010000062.1:0-3538 GCA_045804325.1 Gemmatimonadaceae bacterium | reverse complement strand
TCCGCGTCCACGAGCCCGGCGTCCTCGAGGCGATGGAGCGCGGGATAGAGCGAGCCCTGGTTGACGCGCAGCACGTCGCGCGTGACGTCGCGGAGCCGCTGCGAGATGGCCCACCCGTGCAGCGCGCCCGGCGCCAGCGATTTCAGCACGAGCATGTCGAGGGCGCCGTGCAGCAGGTCGCCGGTGGAGGTCAGCGCGGGCACTGGCCGCTCCTGTTGTCGTGAGTCTACATGTCGGGTGCCGACAAGAGTGCCGACGGGCCGCCCCCGCCGTCAAGCCAGAGATCTGTAAGGGGCCGGTCAGCCGCCGGTGAGCAGCCGCGCGCTGCGCGCGAGCAGCTCGTCGGCCACGCCGAACGGCGTCGCCGCGCCGGACTCGAGGTCCGGGATGCGCCCGTCGAGCCAGCGCGCGGTCTCGTCGTCGCGCCAGAGGCGCTGGCGCACGCGCTGCTCGACGACCTCGGCGACGCGCTCGCGCAGCCGCCGCCGCCGCCGCTCGCGGAGTCGCCCGCTCGCCTCGAGATGGGCGAAGTGACGGTCGAGGGCCGCGATCAGCTCGTCGACCCCCTCCCCCTTCGCCGCGACGGTGCGCAGGACGGGCGGCGTCCAGCCCTCCTGCGCGTCCTGCGCCGCCTCGCGCGCCGCGCGCGCGGGGTTCATCGCCATCTTCTCCTCGCGCGTCATCACCCGCCCGAGGTCCACGCCGTGGTGCGCCGGAACGTTCTTGAGGGTGCTCCCCATCCGCAGGCCGAGCATCAGCTCGATCTCGTGCCGGAGCCGGTCGGCGCCGGGACGGTCGGCCTTGTTCACGGCGAACACGTCGGCGATCTCCATGAGCCCGGCCTTGAGCGTCTGGATCGAGTCGCCCGACTCGGGCACCAGGACAACGAGGCTCGTGTCGGCGGTGCGCGCGACGTCGAGCTCACTCTGCCCCACGCCGACCGTCTCGACCAGGATGCGGTCGAAGCCGAAGGCGTCGAGCACGTCGCAGACCTCGCGCGTGGCGGCGGACAGGCCGCCGAGCGACCCGCGCGTGGCCAGCGAGCGGATGAACACCCCGGGGTCGAGCGCGACGGACTCCATGCGGATGCGGTCGCCGAGGAGCGCGCCGCCGGTGAACGGCGACGTCGGATCCACCGCGACGACGCCGACCGTGAGGCCGGCCGCGCGGTACGCGGCGGTCAGCGCGGTCGCCAGCGTGCTCTTCCCCGCCCCCGGCGGCCCGGTGACGCCGATGCGCCGGGCGCGCCCCACGCGCGGGTGCAGGGCGCCCAGCAGCGCGTCGAACCCCGCGCGGTGGTTCTCGACGATGCTGACCGCGCGCGCGAGCGCGGCGGGCTTCCGCGCGTCGAAGTCGGCGAGGACGCGCGCGATCGGTGCGGGGAGGGCGCCGGAGGCGGCGGGCGCGGCCGGCGGGAGCGTGGTCACGAGCTCTCTCGGGGTCGTTAGGCCGAGGCGGAGCCGTCGGCGCGCGGAGTGCGGTCGGGGCCGAGGCGCGGCGTCGCCGCGGCGGCCGGCAGGTCCGCCGGGTGGTCGCCGGCGCGCAGCGACCCGACGTGCGCCGAGCCGTGCGGGTCGCCGGACGGCTCGTCGTGCTCGTCGCGGATGTCGCCGACGAGCTCCTCGAGCAGGTCCTCGAGCGACACGATGCCCGCCGTGCCGCCCTGCTCGTCGCGCACGACGGCCAGGTGCAGGCGCGAGCGCAGCATGTAGAACAGCAGGTCGTTGCACGGGCGCGCGGCCGGCGTCTCCGCCATCGGCCGCGGCGCGACCGGGCCGCCCTCGGCCTTCAGCACGTCGAAGGCGTGCACCATCCCCACGACGTGGTCGAGCGTGCCGCGGTAGAGTGGGATGCGACTGTACTCCGCCTGCGCGACTCGGCGCGCGAGCTCGTCGGCCGGCGTGTCCACGTCGATCGCGAACACCTGGTCGCGCGGCGTCATGACGTCGGCCGCCGTCTTCTCGCCGAACTGGACGACTCCGGTGATGATGGCGATCTCGTCGCGCCCGCCGACCCCCTCGAGCTCCCCCTCGCGCAGCAGCTCCTCGATGTTGTCGCGCGCCTCGAGCTCCGGGTCCACCACACGGCGCTCGATCGGGTGCACGAGGGCCTGCGTGAGCCAGCGGACGGGCGCGAGGAGGAAGTCGACCAGGCGCAGCGTGGGGATCAGCACCGGGATGAGGCGCGCGGACCAGCGCCTCGCGAGGGCGCGCGGCAGCGTCTGCCCGACGAGCAGGACGAGGAGCGCACCGAACGCCACACGGAGCGCCAGCGCCCACCACGGCCGTCCCCGTGCCCCGAGGTGCTCGGCCCCGAGAATCGCGCCGCCGCAGAAGACCGTGAGCGCGACCCCCGTGCCGGAGGCGAGGAGGAGGCGCTGCGGACGCTCCAGGTAGGCCGTCGCGACCGGCGAGCCGCCGAGGCGGTGCTCGACCCAGTGCCTCAGCCAGATGCGGCTCACCGAGCGCACGGCCGTGCCGGCCGCCGTGAGGCAGGCGACGAGGGCGAGCAGCAGCCAGAGGAGCGCGTTCACTCCTCGGCCTCCGTGTCGGTCTCCGGCGCGACACGCTCGAAGTACACGCGCTCGATGCGCCGCCGCTTCACGCGCTCGACCACCACCCGGAAGCCGTCGAGGACGAACTGCTCGCCCGGGCGCGGCACGCGGCCGAGCTGGGTGTACACGAGCCCGCCCACGGTGGCCACCTCGTCCGCCTCGAAGCGGTGGCCCACGGCGTCCGAGAGCGCGTCGAGCGAGACGCGCCCCGCCACCCAGAAGCAGCGATCCCCCTCGCGCTCGAGCTCCGGCTCCTCCACGTCGTGCTCGTCGTGGATGTCGCCGACGATCTCCTCGAGGATGTCCTCGATCGTCACGATGCCGTCGGTGCCGCCGTACTCGTCGGCGACGACGACGAGTTGCTGGTGCTGCTCGCGCATCTCGCGCAGCAGGGCGCCGAGGTCCTTGGTGGGCGGGACGATCAGCACGTCGCGGGCGGCGTCGCCGACGGTCGCCGCGTCGCTCGTGGCTGCGAGGTCGCGCAGGTGCACGAGGCCGGCGACGCGGTCCAGCCCGCCGCGGCCGACCGGGAAGCGGGTGTGCGTGCCCTCGAGCACGCGGTCCAGCGCGGTTCTGACTTGAAGGTCGGCGTCGAGCCACTCGACGTCGGGCGCGGGGATCATCACGTCGCGCGCCTCGCGGGTGGCGAAGTCGAAGACGTTGTGCAGCAGCTCCTCCTGCGCCTGCGGGATGACGCCCCCCTTCTCGGCCTCGTCGACGATCGCCCGCAGCTCCTCGGGCGTGGTCACCGCGTCGCCCGCCACGACGTCCGTGACGCCGAACGGCCGTAGGACGAGTGCGGCGGAGCGCTGCAGCACGGCGACGGCCGGCCGCAGGACGCGCGCGATGAGCTCGACCGGCCGGGACACGAGCACCGCCACGGACTCGGAGCGGTCGAGCGTCAGCGCCTTGGGCACGAGCTCGCCGAGGACCACGCTTACGTAGGTCACCGCGCCGAGCGCGAACGCGAAGGCGACCACCGTG
>JBJMNJ010000061.1:0-6015 GCA_045804325.1 Gemmatimonadaceae bacterium | reverse complement strand
TCGCTCGTCTCCGGATCGGGCCGGGAGGACATCCGCACCGCCGTCGACGGGTAGCGGAATCGCAGCACCAGCATCGTCCCGCCGTCGGTCTCCACCGACAGGCCCTGATGGCGCACGTTGCAGAGCCTCGGGTCCGTCTGGACGCAGTGCTCGACCCAGCCGATGTGCGTCGGCTCCGTGCCGGCGGCTCCGGTGAGCATCACGGCCTGCTGCCGGCTGGTGACCTCCGGAAAGGTGACGGTGCTGCCGGAGTGCTGCCTCGTGATCTCGTCGAGCAGCGCGCGGGCCTCCGGCGCCACCCGGCACGGCACCTTCGTGCGGAACCTGTGGAGCCGGACGGGCGCCGAGGGGTCGGACGCGCCGCCGGTGCCCGGCTCGCTCTCCAGAAACTGCGTGTACCGCCGCAGGCGCCTCTCTCGCGCGCCGCGATCCTCGGCGTCGCGGTACCGCAGCATCTGGACGATGGCGTTATGACGAGCGTCCCGTGCCTCCGGGTCTCTCGCGACCTCCGCCTGCTGCGGGGCTCCTGCCCCTGCGATCGCGTGCGGCGGACGAGCGGGGCGCTTCTGCATCAACTTCGCAAACCAGCCGGCCATGCCATGCCTCCCTACAACCGATGACGACGAACTGCGTGCGGCGCGTCAGGCAGCCTCACCGTCGGCCTGCCGCCGCCCCCGCTCGGTCACGATCGGGGGCCCCAGCGGGGGTCCGTGCGGGGGTCCGTGCGGGCACCCGCACCATCGCCTCGGGAACGGTGCGGTCGACGTCCTGACTGCCGCCGATCGGGCAGGTGGTCTGGAACCGGAGGACGATGTTCAGCACGCCGACGCCGAACAGCACCCACATCGTGACCTCCTCCGGCAGCGTGAGCCCCACGCGGAACGCCAGGTCGAGCGTGTCGCCGATGATCACGCTGCCCGCGGCGAGCACCGTCAGCCCGTTCACCCAGAGGGTGCGGCTGCGCAGGACGGGCTTGCGCATGACGATCGCCCCGCCCCGCCGCGACCGCGTCGGCGCGGTGGGAACGCGTCGCCCCTCCTCGTCGGGCGCCCTGGCCGACGGGTCCGCGGGAGGGGGCAGGTCTGTGGAGCCGTAGTCCGCCGCCTCGTCGGCGGCGAGGCGATCGCCGCTGCGGCGGTCGTAGACGGCCCCGCGCCGCCCCTCGTCGTCCACCGCGCGCAGCTGGTGCTGCACCATGGTGCGGAAGCGGTCCCAGTCCCAGGCGAGCGGGTCCGAGCGGCGGGTTTCGGCGATCGCCCCGTGGCCGACCACGTCGTCGAGATCGAGGCCCTGTCGGCAGTAGTGCGCGACGATCGCGGCGACCCGGCCGTACTGCGCGTCGGTGTACGGCTCGCCGTCGTTGCGGTTCGCGATCTCGATCCCGAGCGTGATCGAGTTCACGTCGCTCTTCCCCCGCCACCACGCGCGGCCCGCGTGCCAGGCGCGCTGCTGGTCGCCCACCAGCCGCGTCACCCGGCCGGTGCGGCTGACGAGCAGGTGGCAGCTCACGCGGCTCTTCGGCGAGCACAGCCAGGCCAACGCGCGGCTCTCGTCACCCCCGTCCGCCGTCGCGTGCAGCACGATGCCCGCGATCGCCTGCGCGTCGCGGGCATCGTGGTTCGGGCTCGGCGTCACGACGTCGCCGGTGTATGGCCTGAGCTCCAGTAGCGTGATCACACCCGCTCCTCCAAGTGACCGTGCGCGCGGTCCGTGAGCGCCGCGCGGCCGCCGTCGCCGACGCGCGCGCTACGCCGGAGCCACTACTTCTCCGACGCCGTCCTGACCACCAGCGTGGCGACGATCGGCGTCAGCGCGTTCTCCATGCGCTGCTTCGGGTAGCGACGGTTGTCGACGTCGTAGAGGAAGACGTTCGACCCGCTCCCCTGCGCGTCGACGAGCCAGATCTCGAGCCGGGCGGCCCAGTTGCCGTTCGCGTCCGGCTTCATCGGCACGACCTCGAAGTAGACCTTGTGCTCCCCCGATCCGCCGAACCGCGGATTGGCGATGCTGGGGGGCAGGTCGGCCGCGGGCGCCGCGGGCGCCGTCCGCAGGAAGCGCTGGAACTCTTCCTGGACCAGCACCTCCGCGGCGGCCGGCGCCACGCGCTGCGCTCCCCCGATGCACGCGGTCGCCGCGGCGCCCTTCTCGCCCCGGCACCGCCGCGTCGGGTACTCGCGCAGGAACGTCTCGATGTCCACCGGCAGGCGGACGTCCCGGTTCGTGATCCTCCCGCTCCAGAACTGGTTCGCGGGCGTGTCGATCCAGGCGTTGATGATGAGGTCTCCCGCGGTACGCGAGACGCGCACCTGCACGTTCCGGCCCGTGATGTCCACCACGCCCTGGCCCATGCCCTGGAGGTAGAGCTTCTGCACTCGCTCCAGCTCGGCGCGGAGCTTCGTGTTGGTCGCCAGCAGATCCTTGATGCCCGCCGGGTCCAACCCCTCCAGCCCCCGCCGCAGGTTCACGGCAGCGCTCTCCGCGCTCACGCCCGCCCGCTGGATGCCCGCGCCCGCGGCGAGGATGCCCGCCCCCGCCTGCGCGAGGGGCTCCAGGGACGGGACCTTCGCGCAGGCCGGCAGCAGGAGGCCGCCGCACAGGGCCGAGCAGAGCAGGCGACGCCGCATCGTTAGGCTCCTGCGAAGAGCGGGCAGTGGCAGAGC
This sequence comes from Gemmatimonadaceae bacterium, assembly GCA_045804325.1. Taxonomy (GTDB): domain Bacteria; phylum Gemmatimonadota; class Gemmatimonadetes; order Gemmatimonadales; family Gemmatimonadaceae; genus JBJMNJ01. The sequence continues at coordinate 3,355 of JBJMNJ010000061.1, read as the reverse complement.
AGGCGTGCTCGTGCCGCTCAGGCGTGCGATCCGTTGCCCGCCTCGTGCTGCGCCTCGATCGGCGGGAGCTGCTTCTCGCGCTCCTTGACGAGCGAGGCGAGCATCGTCTCCAGCCGGTCGAGGCGCTGCGTCAGCTGGTCGCGCTCCTCCACCGCCTTCCGCGCGCGGGAGGAGAGCGCCGGGTCGTGCTGCCACCAGTCGATCCCCATGTCGCGCGCCTTGTCCACCGAGGCGATCAGCAGGCGGATCTTGATCTGCAGGAGCTCGATCTCGCCGAGACACAGCGTGATGTCCCCGGCAATGATGATGCCCTTGTCCAGCACGCGCTCGAGCAGATCGGCCAGATTGTTCGACGGGCCCTGCGACGCGCCGGCCAATCGCCGGCTCTCCGGGCGGGCGCCGTTCAGGATGGTCGTGACTCCTCGATCGCGGCTGTCGGTCATGGCACTCAGCTCCTTCGCTGTCGCACGTCGGTCGGGCGCCCCGGCGGGGCAGCCGTCGGTGCCGGCGCGGCGCTTCTACAGCAGGTCCCGGATCCGCCCGAGGCTCAGGCTCAAGTCTTCGCCCTGCAGGCCGAAGGCTGCCTTGAGCTCCGCCATCCGCCGGTCGAGCTTGAGAAACGTCTCGCCCATTCGCTCCACCTCGTCCTCGCTCAACGAGCCGGCGTTGACCCGTCGGACCGCCTGCCGTTCCATGAGCTGGCGCACCAGGTCGACCAGCGCGAGCACCAGCTTCGCCAGATCCTTCTCGACGTTCTTCGGATCGGCGTTGACGCGTCGCGGCAGGAAGGCCGCCGCGTCCCCTTCCGGCTGCCCGGCCTTCGTTCGCCCGCGGAGCTCGCGGGCGAAGTCGTCGAGCGCGCCGAGGTCGCCGGACAGGCGGCCGGCGAGGTCGAGCGGCTCGCCCGCCGATCCCGCCGCGCCGGGAGCCGGGTCCGTGACGACCACGGGACTCACGTCAGGTGCTCCAGCTCCTCGTAGATGGCGAGAGCGGTATGGAACTGCCCCTGCTCGGCGAGCTTGTCGGAGAGCTCCACCAGATCCGCCACCGCGGCGTCGGCGGCGGGCGTGTCGGGGTAGCGCTCGAGCACCTGCATGTAGGCGTGGATCGCGCGGATGGGCGCGCCGGCCTTCTGCCAGCTCCAGGCGAGGTTCAGCAGCCCGGTCTGGGCGGCGCGCGTCGCGTCGAACGACGTGTGGCCCGGCGACCGCGCGGGCCGGTGGCGGGCGACGGGCGCGCGAACGGCGTCCGCCCTCCTCCGCTGCACGGCGAACTCCACGCTCTCGTGGACGCTCTCGCGCGCGCTCCGCTGCGCCTCCCTCGCGACTCTCATCCTCGCGGCGACGGTGCTCTCCGCGCTGCTCTCGGCGCGCGCGACCGGCTCGGGCGGAAGCATCGAATAGATGGGGGCGGCGGGCGGTGGCACCACGCCGGGGGCCGACGCGGCCCGCGGCGTCGCGACCGGTGGCACGAACGGGGGCGTCACCTTCGTCCGCGCCGCGGCCTGGCCCTCCGCCACGGCCGTGCCGGCGGGTGCCCCGCTCGCCAGCTGAACGTCGCTCTTTTCGCGCCCCTTGAAGATCGACATGGCCCTGCTCCCGGTTGCTCGGTTGTCCTCTCGCGCCGCGGCTGCTCAGCCGGGGCGGCTCACCTCGGCCAGCAGTTCGACGAGCGCCGCGAGGCGACCGTCCGAGTCGGCGCCGCCGTCCGCCCCCGCCCGCCTAACGAATCCGTACGGCGGCCAGGGACCGGTCAGCAGAATGCGCAGGTCATCGCGCCTCGTGCGAATCGACTCGATCGCCGCACGAAACGCGCTCACTTCTCCAGGGTCCAGCAGGTACGCCGTGCGCACCGCGACGCGCGGGGTGGGGAGGAGCGAGACGCGCCGCTCGAGCGCCAGCTCGCCAAGCTCCCGGTCCACGTCACGCGCCACCGCCCGGGCCCTCTCCCGCAGCGCGTCGTCGCGCCGCGTCTCGACGGCCCGCGCGTACAGGTAGCGCGCCCCCTCGCCCCGCTCGGCGGGCGCCCGTGCTTCGCGGGGCGTGAGGGCCGGCCCGTCGTCGGATGGGGTCGTGGCCCAGAGCGCGGTGAGGCTCATCTCCACCTTGTCGCCGAGGCGCACGAGGTCGGCCGCGAGCGGCTCGTAGCGTTCCGCGAGCGCGGACGCGACCGATCCGGCGTCCGGGAACACGGTCCCGAAGCGGACCGGGAGCGCCGGCCCCTGCCGGCGGGCGGCCTCCACCACCGCCTCGTGGCGCAGCACGTTCGCCATGCTGAGGCGCGCGCCGCCGTCCTCCACGCGTCCGGTCACCGCGGCCAGCTCCCGGCACGGCACCATCGCCAGCTCGGCGACGCCGTCGCCCGCGGCGGCCGGCGGCAGCGGAGTCCCCCGGTCCACGATCGCGTAGACGTAGCACGCGCTACTCACAGGCCACCTCGCGCCGCTCCTCCCGCCCCGCCCGGGTCAGCAGCTCCGGCAGTCGCTCCACCGGCGCCAGCAGGACGCGCAGGCCCAGGTAGATCAGGTCCACGTCCGCCACCGAGATGGTGACGTCGCCCGCGAGGACCACCCCGTTGTCGATCACGCGATCGAGGAGATCCAGGAGCGTCACCTCCTGGGCGCGGAGCGCGGCCGCCTGCCCCGAAGGCAGCGAGAAGTCGCTCATCGCGCCTCCTCGTCGACCCAGGAGGCGAAGCTGTACGGCGGCCAGGGGCCGCTATGCTCGCAGCGCAGCCCCTCGCCGGCGTCGGCGGCGGCGCGCACCGCCGCATGGAAGTCCTCGGCGCCGTCGCGTGCCACCAGGAAGGCCGCCCGCAGGATCTCCACCTCGCCGGCGGCATCCACCGCGGGACCGGCCGCGCTCACCTGCCCGGCGACGGCGCATCCCGCCAGCCGATCGAAGGCGCTCTGCGCGAGGGCCGCCATCGACTGCCGGGTCGCGGCCTCCAGCTCATCGCGGACCTGCCGCTCGAGGAAGTAGGCCCGGCCCGGCCGCGCCGCGGCGCACTCCTCGCGCAGGCGCCCGATCGACGCGATGCGCGTCGCGACGCGATCCTGGACGACCGCGCGGTCGGCGTACAGATGAAGGGCCCACTCGTCGCAGCCTTCCAGGCGATGCAGCTGTGTCAGGAGCGTCCCGCACGCGGACCGCAGCGCCGACAGGATGTCTCGGGAGTCGGCGTACACCATGCCCAGCCGCGCCGGCAGGATCGCCTGCCGCGCATGGATCGCGTCGATCACCCGGTTGTGGCCCCGCACCATCGCCTCCAGCTCGGCCGCGCTCCGCAGGCGCTCCTGCAGGACGGCCGGGCTGAAGTCGGCCAGCAGCACGGGTCTCGCCACGGCCGCCAGTCC
>JBJMNJ010000060.1:0-3309 GCA_045804325.1 Gemmatimonadaceae bacterium | reverse complement strand
CGCTTCCGCACGGCGCTCGACGACAGCAAGGATGCGGTCTACGTCTTCCTCGCCACCGGGGTCGGCCTCGCCGCCGCGGTGGACCTGCAGGTGGCGGCCGCGGTCTCGATCGTCTTCAACGCGGTGATGCTGCTGATGTGGCGCACCGACTTCGGCCGCTCCCCCGCCCCGCTCGACGGCGAGCGTGCGGATCGCCGTCTCAAGAGCGCGATGGAGCAGATGGGCCGCACCGGCACCTTCGTCGCTCGCATCGACAAGGAGGTGTTCCAGGACATGTCTCCCGAGCAGCTGCACGCGGTCGCCGACCGCGCGTGGCGCCGCGCGCGCCGCAACAACCCCGAGGGTCCCGACGAGGAGGGGCGGCGCGAGGCGTTGCTCCGCGTCCGCAGCCGCGATGCACGCTCGTTGCGCGACACGCTCGAACCGATGCTCGACGAGCACCTCAAGCGCTGGCGCTACGGCGGCATCGTGCGCGAGGGGGAGGGGACGGAGGTGCTGGAGTACATCGTCGTGCTGAAGAAGGGCGCGTCGCCCGACGCGGTGCTCGACGCGCTCTACGCCGCCGGCGCGCCGGACGTGGTCGGCGCGGAGTTCGGCTGATGCGCCCCGCCATGCTCGGCGCCTGGGCCGCCCTCGCGGCCGCCCTCGCCCTCGGCGCGCCCGCACGCGCGCAGGTGCCCAACTTCAAGGCGGGCACCGACAGCACCAAAGGGAAGAAGCCGAAGGCGGCGAAGGACTCGACGAAGGCGACGCTGCCCCCGCGGCCGGCGGTCCGCTTCTACGACGACGAGACGCCGGTGCCGGTGACGATCCGCACGAACCTGAACCGCCTGCGCGGCGACAAGGGGGAGGCTCCGCCCTGGCGCGCCGCGACGATCTCCTACGCGAGTGAAAGCGGCGCGCCGGTCACCGTGCCGCTGCGCGCGCGCGCACGCGGCATCTGGCGGCGCGCCAACTGCCGCTTCCCGCCCCTCCGACTGAACTTCGCGCGCACCGCCGACTCGAGCGTGTTCGCGGGGCTCGACCGGCCGAAGCTCGTGAGCTTCTGCGACGACTCCGACCGCAGCGACACGTACATCCTGCAGGAGGCACAGCTCTACCGCATCCTGCGGCTCGTCACGCCGATCAGCCACCGCATGCGGCTGATCCGCCTCACCTACGCCGACAGCGCGAGCGGCAAGACGATCGCCACGCGCTGGGGCTTCATCATGGAGGACGGCCCCGCGCTCGCCCAGCGCCTGGGCGGGAGGCTGATCGAGGAGGCGGGTGCCAGCTCGGAGGACCTGAACGGTTACTCGAGCGCGCTGACGGGCCTCTTCCAGTTCCTGATCGGCAACACCGACTGGTCGATCGGCGGGCTGCACAACACGGAGCTGGTGTTCGCCGATTCGACGACGCACCCGGTGATGTACGACTTCGACTATGCGGGCGCGGTCGACGCCCACTACGCGGCCCCCAATCCGAAGCTGCCGATCCGCAGCGTGCGGCAGCGCCTCTACCGCGGCTACTGCGCGACGCCGGCGGAGTATGACCGCGCCGTCGCGCTCTTCCGGGAGAAGAAGGACGCGATCTACGCGCTCTACGCGCCGACCGACCCGGTGGGGAAGCTGCTCGAGCCCCGCGTCGTGCGCCGCACGCTCGACTACTACGACGACTTCTTCAAGAAGCTCGACGACCCGCGCGCCGTGAAGCGTGAGATCATGGACGCGTGTCTCAAGCTCGGATGACGCACGTGGCCAACGGGGGCGACCCGGCGGTGCTGCGCTGCGACATCGTCTCGGCCACGCAGCTCGTCGAGCTGGCCTCCGCGCCGCTGCCGCTGGGCGTGCGCGCGAGCGAGCCGCGGCGCACCCTGCACCGCGACCTGTACCTCGACACCGCCGACGCCGTGCTGCGGCGCCGCGGCGTCGTCTGCCGCCTGCGCGTCGGCGCGGACGACCGGCACACGCTGTCGCTGCGCATCGGCGGCGGTGACGCCACCCGGGCCGCCCCCGCCGTGCGGGTCGACGCGCCGGTGCACGCGGCGGACATGGCGTCGGCGCTGCGCGAGGACAACCCCGTCACGCGCCGGCTGCGAGGGGTCGTCGATCCGGCGCTGCTCGAGGTGCGCGTCGTGCTCGAGGTCGAGCGCTACGTGCGCACGGCACTCCCCGACTGGCTCCGCCGTCCGCGCGTCGAGCTGCACTACGATCAGGTCACGGTGCGGCGGGACAACGCGACGCGCGCCTTTCAGCAGCTCTGCGTGCACCGGCTGCGCGGCAAGGCCGACGAGGCGATGCGGCTCGCGCAGGCGCTGCAGGTCGAGCACGGCCTCCGGCCGCTCGCCGCGGACCGGCGCGAGCGCGCCGAGCTGCTGCTCAAGTGGATGCATCCCGAAGCAGAATCGACGAACGGTGCCACCGCCGCGACGGCGACGACGATCCCGGTCGATACCGTCGGCGAGGAGCTGCGCGATGGAGACGCCGACTTCCTCAATCCGGACCTGAGCCTCCTCGCCTTCCAGGAGCGCGTGCTCGCGCTCGCCGAGGATCCGGCGACCCCGCTCGCCGAGCGCCTTCGCTTTCTCGCGATCGTGGCGGCGAACCTCGATGAGTTCTTCACCGTGCGCGTGGCCGGGCTCAAGGTCGCGGCGCGCGAATCGATGGAGGAGCTCGAGGGCCACGGCCTCACCCCCGACCGACAGCTCCACGCCGTCGCGTCGCGTGCGGCGGCACTCGCGGCGCGGCAGCATCGCGGCTTCCGCGACTGCGCCGCCGAGCTGGCGCGCCGCGGCGTCCGGCTGCGCACGTGGGCGGAGCTCGACGAGGCGCAGCGGTCCGCGCTCACCGAGCGCTTCGTCGACGAGATCCAGCCGGCGCTCACGCCGCTCGCGATGACGCTGAGTCCCGGTCATCCCTTCCCGCACCTGACGCACCTCACGCTGTCGCTCGCGATCGTGCTGCTCGATCGGCGTGGCGGACCGCCGCACCTGGCGCAGGTCGAGATTCCCGACAGCCTGCCGCGCTTCCTGCGCGCCGACGGCCGCGACGAGGGCGCACCGGGGGATCTCGTGCTGCTCGAGGACGTGATCCGCGCCAACCTCGACGCACTCTACCCCACGGCGCGCGTCGACCAGGCGTACTTCTTCCGCGTCACGCGCGCGGGCGACCTGCAGCTCGACGAGGAGCTGGCGGACGATCTGCTCGAGGCCGTCGACGAGGCGACGCGAAAGCGCCCGCAGAACGCGGTGGTGCGGGTGGAGGTGGAGCGCGCGATGCCCGCGGTGCTGCGCGACCTCGTGCTGGACGAGCTGCGGCGCGAGCCCGGTGC
>JBJMNJ010000059.1:0-4909 GCA_045804325.1 Gemmatimonadaceae bacterium | reverse complement strand
GTACGTGCTCGTGTACACGCCGCTCAAGCGTCGGACACCGCTGTCGACGGTCGTGGGCGCGGTGCCCGGCGCCCTGCCCATCGTCGGCGGCTGGACGGCCGCGGGGGGCACGCTGGGCCCCGAGGCCGCGGTGCTGTTCGCGATCCTCTTCCTGTGGCAGATGCCGCACTTCCTCGCGCTGAGCTGGATGTATCGCGCGGACTACGCGCGCGCCGGCTTCCGCGTGCTCAGCGTGGACGACCCGGACGGCGCCATGACCTTCAGGCAGATGGCGCTGCACGCCATCGCGGTGCTGCCCGTCGCCCTCGCGCCGTCTCTCCTCGGGATGACCGGGAAGATCTACTTCGCCGGGGCGCTCGCGGCGTCGCTGCTCTTCGCGTGGGCCGGCATCCACGCCGCGCGCACGCGCAGCGCCGCGGGTGCGCGCCTCCTGTTCATCGTCTCTCTCGTCCACCTGCCCACCCTGCTGGCCCTCCTCGTGCTGGATGGCGTGACATGATCCTCTTCCACCGCTTCCTCATCGGCACCGCCATCCTCTTCTGCGCGGGGTTCGCCGCCTGGTCGCTGAACGCCGCCCGATCGTCGGGCTCCACGGGCCTGCTCGCGCTCGGCGCGGCGTTCGGCGTGGCGGCCGTCGCACTCGTCATCTATCTCTGGAACCTCGACCGCTTCCTGCACGGGAGGTGATCCGGTGGAGCACGATGACGCCGTGTCGGTCGCGATGTTCTGGGCGGGCGCGCTCATGGCGCTCGGGCCGCTGATCATCGCGGCCGTGGTCGTGGCCGTCGTGAGGCACCAGCGCCGCTCGGAGGCGCGCCGCCGGGCGCGCGAAGCGGGCAACGACGAACGGGCCCCCGGCGCTCCGCGACGGAGCGCCGGGGGCCCGTAGCCATCGACGAGGGCGGCCCTAGACCGTCCCCTCGAGCGTGTGGCGGAGCTCGTCGGCCAGCTCGGGGTGCTTCTTCCAGATGTAGGTGCCCATGATCGCCGCGGCGATCAGGTTGCCGACCATCACCTGCCACCACACGAGCGTACCGAGCCCGGTGGTCTCCCGCAGGAGCGCGACGAAGCCGTAGAACAGCAGCTCCACGGCGACGAACAGCATCAGTGCGCCCGCGAGCACGGCCGGCTGCGTCTGCGCACGGTACACCAGCCACTCGGCGACGATCGCGACCGCGATGAACGCCACGAAGTGGAAGACCGTGTAGAGCCCGACCACGACGAAGTCGGCGTCCGGCGAGGGCGCCGGGCCCAGCAGGCTGAGGAGGGCGCGCCCCAGCGTCAGCGGCGTCTGGAGCGGGTGCCCGGCGATGCTGTCGACGACGAGGAACCAGATGGCGATGGCGACCGCGCCGAGCGCGCCCGCCACGACCGCCTCCTTGAGCAGCGGGTGCGAGCGGCCGAGCTCCTGGTCGATCTCGGCCTGCACGTCATCGGGGCGCGCGTCCCACGCCACGACCGCGAGCAGCACCAGGAGGATCACCGGGTAGATGATCCCACCCTCCCCGGTGACGAGGCGCGTGCCCGCGGCGCCGAACATCAGGAGCGCGAGGCCCACCGCGCCGAACGCCGCGGCCGCCGGCAGGAAGAGCAGGCCGCCGCAGATCGTCTCGGCGATGCCGACGACGATGCGGAACCACGCCGGGTGGGAGAGCATCGCCGCGCCGGGCACGATCTCGCGCGAGCTGGCGAAGAGCTTCAGCAGGCCCGTGGCGATGAAGAACGCGCCGAGCGCGTACCCGAGCAGTCGGGTCGCCGGCATGGCTCGGCGCGGAACGACGTTTTGCGTCGCGATGCTGTCCATGGCGTGCCCTCCCCTGCGGGTCGGAAGCCGGACGACGGGGCGGCGGCACCGGAGGCGGGCGCGCCCGAAGAGGTAGTCGCGATCGGGCCTACGATAGCAGCGGACGGGATCGCGTCAAGAGGCGGGCCAAGAGGCGGGCACGTCGACGATCGCCTCGACGACCGCCCGCGGCGCGGCCACGCGGCCGACGTAGAAGTCGCCGAAGGAGGCGTACTTCGCGCTCCCCTCGTCGAAGCGCATGTTGGTGACCAGCTTCTTGAAGTCGAGCGGGTCGCGCGCGAAGAGCGTGACGCCCCACTCCCAGGCGTCCAGCCCGATCGCGCCCGTGACGATCTGCATGACGCGGCCGGCGAACTCCCGCCCGGTCACGCCGTGCTCGTACATGAGGCGGCTTCGCTCGTCCACCGGAAGCGTGTACCAGTTCTGCCCCTCCTCGCGCCGCTTGGACATGGGGTAGAAGCACAGGTACGGCATCTCGGGCGGCAGCGACGGATACAGACGCCGGCGCAGGTGGTCGCTGTCCCGCTCCGCCGCCACCCGCCGCTCGAGCTCGGCCACGTACTCGGCGTCGCCCACCTTGCCGCCGCGGGCGCGCGCCGCGCGGGTGAGGGACGCGGTGATGTGGTACAGGCCCGCCTCGGTGACGCTGAGGAACGTGTACGCGGGGGACAGGTAGTCGAACAGCGGCTCGCGGGCGAGCAGCCGCCGCACCTCGGTGATCCCGTCGAGCGTCGGTCGCAGGTGGACGAGCAGGACGTCGGCCCCGGAGCCGGCGAGCTGCGCGGCGGCCGTCCAGCCGCCCTCCTCGGGCGCGGCGAGGGCCTCGAGCGTGGCGGCAGCGGACGCGGCGAGGCGCGCTCGCGCGTCCGCGCCCAGCGCACGCAGGGCGGCGCGGTCCACCCGGAGCACCTGGTGAAGGGCGTACCACCCCTCGATGGTCTCCGGCGGGTGGGCGACCGCGTCAGCCAGCCCCTCGCGGGCGGCGGCGGACGCGGCGGGAGCGACGGGTGCGGGCATCGGGGCCGTCCGAACGGAGGATCGTGCGCGCCGCGGACCGTCCACGGCGGCAGGCACGAATATACAACCCGGGCCGGGCGACGCGCCTCGTCATGGCGGGAATCGCGGCGGCGGTTAGCTTCGGCGGCGCCCGCACCGCCCCTCACCGACCTCGTGCCCATGCCCCGATTCCCGATCATCGCTCTGCTGCTCCCCGCGCTGCTCCCCGCGCCGCTCCGCGCCCAGGGCGAACCCGCGATGCGCCGCGCGGCCGCCGACCAGCCGCGCGGCGCCGGCGACAGCTCCGCCGTCGTCCTCGCCCGCGGGCTGCGCGCGCGCGGCATCGGCCCCGCCGTCATGGGCGGGCGCGTCTCCGACATCGCGCTCGACCCGCGCACGCCCTCCACGTTCTACGTGGGGCTCGGCACCGGCGGCGTCATGAAGACGACCGACGGCGGCGCGTCCTTCTCGGCGGTCTTCGAGCGGCAACCCGTCGCCTCCGTCGGCGCGGTGGCCGTCGCGCCGTCCGACCCGAGCGTCGTGTGGGTAGGCAGCGGCGAGCCGAACGACCGCAACAGCTCGAGCTGGGGAAACGGAGTCTACCGCTCGACCGATGGCGGCGGCACGTGGACGAACGTGGGCCTCAAGGCGAGCAGGACCATCGCGCGCATCGTCGTCCACCCGACGGACCCCAAGACGGCGTACGTCGCCGCCATGGGCGACCTGTGGGGGTGGAGCGCGGAGCGCGGCTGCTATCGGACCACGGACGCCGGCGCGACCTGGGCGCGCGTGCTCTCGGCCCCCGCCCCGCTCTCCGACCGCGTGGGCTGCGGCGACATCGCCATCGACCCGTCGAACCCGAGCGTCGTCTACGCGGCGCTGTACGCGCGCCGGCGGCTGCCGTGGGCCTTCGAGTACGGCCCGGGCGCCACCGAGGGCCGCGACGCCGGCGGCATCTACAAGAGCACCGACGGCGGCGCGACGTGGAAGAAGCTCGCCGGCGGACTCCCGGTGCAGACGGGCCGCATCGGCCTCGCGGTGTACGCGAAGAACCCGCGCGTCGTCTACGCCGTCGTCCAGAGCGACGAGGGCGGCACGCAGAACATCGACATGGTGCGCAGCCGCCGCGGCGGCGTCTTCCGCTCCGACGACGGCGGCGAGACGTGGACGCGCCAGAGCGCGCTCGACCCGCGCCCGTTCTACTTCAGCCAGATCCGCGTCGACCCGGCCAACGACCAGAAGGTCTACGTCCTCGGCTACGCCCTCCACGTGTCCGAGGACGGCGGGAAGTCGTGGCGCGAGGACCGCTTCAAGAACGTCCACCCGGACAACCACGCCCTCGCCATCGACCCGCGCCAGCCCGAGCGCCTGCTCCTCGGCAACGACGGCGGCGCGTACCAGAGCTTCAACGCCGGCGAGTCGTGGGCCCACCTCAGCACGTTCGCGGGCGGCGAGTTCTACCGCATCAACGTGGACATGGGGACCCCGTATCGCGTCTGCGGCGGGCTCCAGGACAATCTCAACTGGGTGGGCCCGAGCCGCACCCGCACGAAGGACGGCATCGTCAACTCGGACTGGATCAACATCGAGGGGGGCGACGGCTTCTACTGCGTGTTCGACCCCGACTCGTCGAACATCGTGTACGCGGAGTCGCAGTCCGGCTACGTGCACCGGATGAACCTCGCGACCGGCGAGGTGCGCAACCTCCGCCCGGAGCCCACCGAGGGGCAGGCGGCGTTCCGCTTCCACTGGAACTCCCCGCTCATCGGCAGCCGCCACACGCGCGGCGCGCTGTACCTCGGCGGCAACCGCGTCTTCAAGCTCACCGACCGCGGCGAGCACTGGCGCACGATCAGCCCCGACCTCACGACGCAGAACGTGCAGCGCATCCTCGCGACGGGGAGCGGCGCCGAGACGTACGGCGTCGTGTACGCGCTCGCCGAGTCGCCGGCGAAGGCGGGGATGCTCTGGGCGGGGACCGACGACGGGAAGCTGTGGGTCACGGAGGACGACGGCGCCAACTGGACCGACCTCACCGCGAGCCTCCCCGCCGCGGTGAAGGGGCAGTGGATCAGCCGCGTGGAGCCGAGCTCGAAGGACGCGCGCGTG
>JBJMNJ010000058.1:0-4275 GCA_045804325.1 Gemmatimonadaceae bacterium | reverse complement strand
ATCGAGTCCAGCCCGGCCTTCTGGAGCTCGCGCACGACGTCGCGCGCCTCCATGCGGAAGACCTGCGAGAAGAAGTCCACCTCGCTCGGGCTGAAGCCGTGGATGTGGATCGGGTGGTACCGCTTGATGTAGCGCAGCAGGTCCAGGTACCACTCGAACGGGATGTACGGGTTGTGCCCGCCCTGGATGAGGATCTGCACGCCGCCGAGGGCCTTCGTCTCGTCGATCTTCTGCCCGATCTGCTCGAACGAGAGCGTGTACCCCTCGCCGTGCTTCGGGCGCCGCGCGAACGCGCAGAAGCCGCAGTCCGCGACGCAGACGTTCGTGTAGTTGATGTTCCGGTCGACGATGAAGGTGACCACGTCGTGCGGGTGCTTCTCCCGCCGGACGCGGTCCGCCTCGGCGCCGAGCTCGAGCAGCGGCGCGTTGGCGTAGAAGTCGAGGTAGTCGTTCATCACTTGAGCCCTCGGCCCTCGGCTCTCGGCCCTCGGCCGGAGGAGAGCGGTTGCACTAAGCGGCAGTCTGAAGAAAGGCCAACGTGCCATTCGGCACCCGACCCGCGTCCACGAGACGTCTGAAGAACTCGCAGAGACCCGCGAGGTGCGGGTAGCTGAGGCCGTAGTCGAGACCCGAGAGGTACTCCTCGCAGAGCGCCGTGTCGACCCCCGTCGTCTCGTGCGCCTGCCGCGCGAGCTCCGGCAGGTGGGCGAGCCCCCAGTCGCGCGAGGCGATGAGCGAGGCGTGCACGCGGAGGGCATCCGCGGCCGCGACCCGCCGCTGGGCCACCCACACGGCGAAGACGAAGGGCAGCCCCGTCCAACGCTTCCATTCCGCCCCGAGGTCGTACGCGTAGCGGTAGCCGAGCGCGGCGGGGTCGGCGCCGAGCACGAGGGCGGCGTCGCCGATCACGAGCCGCGCGTCGTGCTCCTCGGCCGCGAAGGCCCCGAGGTCGGCCAGCTCGGCGTCGCCGGGCGCGAACTCGGGGCGGGCGCGCCAGACGTGCTCGAAGAGCAGCTCGAGCAGGGCGACGCTGGTCATGGAGCTCCGCGTGAGCAGCACGCGCCGCCCGCCGAGCTCCCCGGCCGGGCGCTTGGAGAAGAGCATGACGCTCCGCACCGGACCGTCGCAGGAGATCGCGAGGTCCGGCAGGAGGAGGTAGCGGTGCGACTCGCGCGCGTACTCCACGGCCGACACGACGCTCACGTCGAGCGTGCCTTCGGCCATGCGCCGGTTCAGCGCGCTCGGCACGCCGTCGGCGAGCTCGGCGTCGAGCGTCACGACGCCGCGGTCGATCGCTCCGTAGACCGGGTAGCAGTTGATGTACGGGATGCGGCCGACGCGCACGGCGTCGCCCTACGCGGCCGCGGGGGCCGTCGCGGCCCCCGGTCCGTCGAAGGTCCGGAGCACGTGGTAGAACGAGTCGCGCTCGGCCGGCGTCTTGCCCGCGCGCCGGATGATGCGCACGAGCTCCTCGAGCGACATCCCCTGCGGCGTCTGCGCGCCGACGGCGTGGTAGATCTTCTCGCGCACCACCGTGCCTTCGAGGTCGTTGACGCCGAAGTGCAGCGCGGTCTGCGAGAGGAACGGCGTGACCATGATCCAGTGGCTCTTCACGTGGCGGAAGTTGTCCAGGAAGAGCCGCCCGACGGCGACCATCTTGAGGTCGTCGAAGCCGGTGGTCGAGGTGCCCCGCCGCCCGAGCTTCTCGCCGAGCGCGTTGTCGTCCGGATGGTAGGCGAGCGGGATGTACGCCAGGAAGCCGCCCGTCTCGTCCTGGAGGTCGCGGAGCATCGCGAGGTGCTCGACGCGGTCCGCCATCGTCTCCACGTGCCCGTAGAGCATGGTGCAGTTCGAGCGGATGCCGAGGCGGTGCGCCGCGCGGTGGACGCCGATGTAGTCGGCGCCGCCGAGCTTCTTGCCGGCGATCTGCTCGCGCACCGCGGCGCTGAAGGTCTCCGCGCCGCCGCCGGGGAGCGTGTCGAGCCCCGCCTCCTTGAGGGCGAGGAGCACCTCCTCCCACGACTTCTTCTCGATGCGCGCGATGTGGGCGATCTCGACCGCGGTGAGCGCCTTGATGTGCACGTGCGGCAGCCGCTGCTTGAGCGCGCGGAACATCGTCGTGTAGTACTCGAGCCCGGCCTTCATGTCGAGGCCGCCGACGATGTGGAACTCGCGCGTCAGCCCGTTGTCGGCCTGCTCGGCTTCCGCGAGCACCTGGTCGATCGTGTAGCGGTAGGCGCCCTCCTCCTTCGGGAGGCGGGCGTAGCCGCAGAACACGCACGTCGTGCGGAGCACGCAGACGTTCGTCGGGTTGATGTGCTGGTTCGCCGCGAACGTGACGAGGTCGCCGTTCTTCGCGCGGTTCACCGCGTCGGCGAGGTGGCCGATCGCGAGCAGGTCGCTGCTCTGGTAGAGCGCGAGCGCGTCGGCGGCGGCGAGGCGCTCGCCCGCCGCGACCTTCTCGGCGACGGGGCGGAGCGCGGGGTCGGAGACGCGCGCGAGGTCCACGGCCGGACGCGCCCGGCCGACGCTCTGCTGCGCACCCTCGGCCGCGGACACGGTGGCGGTGGTCATTCGGCTACTCCGCGAATCGCTTGACGACGAGGCTGACGTTGTGCCCCCCGAAGCCGGCGCTGTTGCTCAGCGCCGCGCGCACCTCGCGCTTCCGCGCCTCGTTCGGCGTGAAGTCGAGCGTGCCGCACTCCGGGTCGGGATTGAAGTGGTTGATCGTCGGCGGGACGGCGCCGTCCCGGATGGCGAGCACCGACGCGATGAGCTCCACCGCGCCCGTGGCGCCGAGCATGTGGCCGGTCATCGACTTCGTGGACGAGACGCTGAGGTTGCCGGCCGCCTCGTCGAAGACCCGCATGATGGCCTTGGCCTCGTTCGAGTCGTTGAGCGGCGTCGACGTCCCGTGCGCGTTCACGTAGTCGATCTGGTCGGGCGTGAGCCCGGCGTCCTTGAGCGCCCCGCGCATCGACCGCTGGATCCCCTCGTGCTCGGGGAGCTGACCGGTGAGGTGGTACGCGTCGCCCGTCGCACGGTACCCGACCACCTCGGCGTAGATCCGCGCGCCGCGGCGCCGCGCGTGCTCGAGCTCCTCGAGGATGAGGACGCCCGACCCCTCGCCCATCACGAAGCCGTCGCGGTCCTTGTCGAAGGGACGCGAGGCCGTCTCCGGCGAATCATTGCGCTCGGAGAGCGCCTTCATGTTCGCGAAGCCGCCGATGGCCATCTGCGTCACCGTGGCCTCGGACCCGCCGGTGATGATCGCGTCGGCGTCGCCGTACTGGATCGTGCGGAACGCCTCGCCGATGGCGTGCGCGCTGGTGGAGCAGGCGGAGACCGTGGCGTAGTTCGGGCCGCGCGCGGCGAACCGCATCGAGACGATGCCCGCCGCGATGTCCGCGATGAACATCGGGATGAAGAAGGGCGAGATCTTCGACGGGCCGAGCTCGCGGTAGACGTCGTGCTGCTCCTCGAACGTCTTGAGCCCGCCGATGCCGCTGCCGAAGATCACGCCGAGGCGGTCCTTGTCGAGCTCCGTGTACTCGGCGAGCCCGGAGTCGCGCATGGCCTCCACGGCGCCGGCGACGGCGTACTGCGCGTACGGGTCGGCGCGCTTCGCCTCCTTCCGGTCCATCGTGCTCAGGGGGTCGAACCCCTTCAGCTCGCACGCGAAGCGCACCGGGAACTTGGCCGGGTCGAACTTCGTGATCGGCGCCGCCCCGGAGCGCCCCTCGAGCATGGAGCGCCAGGTCGTCGCCACGTCGTTGCCGACGGGCGTGACTGCGCCCATACCGGTGACGACGACCCGACGCTTCATCAGGCGGACACCTTCTGCTGCAGGTAGCCGATCGCGTCGCCGACGGTGCGGAGCTTCTCCGCGTCCTCGTCGGGGATGTCGATGTTGAACTCCTTCTCGAACTCCATCACCAGCTCGACGATGTCCAGACTGTCGGCCCCGAGATCCTCGATGAAGGACGCGTTGTCCGTGAGCTTCTCGCGCTCGACGCCGAGCTCCTTCTCGATGATGTCGCGAACCTTCTGGGCGTTGGCTGAGTCGGCCATGGGAACGTGCCTCGTTGACTGTGAAAGTGAAGAATCTGGAAATCTAGTAAATCCATGCGGCAACGTCACATGACCATGCCGCCGTCGACGACGAAAACCTGACCGGTGATGTAGCTGGCGTGTTCCGACGCCAGAAAGGCCACGACACCCGCGATGTCACGCGGCGTCCCGAGACGCTCGAGCGGGATCTGAGCCGACAGCGCG
>JBJMNJ010000057.1:0-2959 GCA_045804325.1 Gemmatimonadaceae bacterium | reverse complement strand
GCGAGCTCGACGCCCAGGTCGGCCTCAAGCCGAAGAAGATCCGCCGGCCCGCCGCGCGGAAGCTCAACGAGCGCGGCGAGCGCCTGTGCGTCGGCGCCGACTGCGCGGCCGTACTAACCGGCCGCGCGAAGAAGTGCCACGCCTGCAAGGCCAAGGAGGCCGCGATCGCCGCGCAGCTGCTCGCGCAGCGCCAGGGCCGCGGCCGCCGCACCGACAGGGAGCGTGCTGCATGAACGACCGCGGCGAGTACCGCCCGTTCTACGTCGCGTTCGGCGACGACGCCGACGCGCACCGGCTCTCCGACCGGGCCTACCGGCTGCTCACGCAGCTGAAGCTGACGCTGCCCGCATCGGGCATTGGGGTCGTGTACGACGCGCAGCTCCGCGAGAAGATGCGCGGGTGCACGGCGGCGCAGCTCGAGGCGGCCTACCGGGAGCTCGAGACGCCGAAGCCGGGCCGCGAGCGCGGCTGGATCGTGCGCGAGGGGAATGTCGTGTGGATCGTGAAGGGACTGCGCTTCGAGCCGACGCTGTCGCCGAAAGACCGGAAGCACCGGACCTTCGTGCAGAAGCTCGTGAAGCCGCTCGGCGAGCGGCCGATCGTGGCCGAGTTCCGCACGGCCTACGCTCCCTACTTCGAGGGGCATCCGGGGGCCTCGGAGGGATCTGGGAAGGACCAGCCGAAGGGCCATCGAAGGGCCATCGAAGGCCCTGGCGAGGGGCATCGAAGCCCAGTCCTTAACCTGAACCAGTCCAGTCCTACCCCTACCCCGGGATCCAGTCCAGTCCAGTCCGAGGGAGATATCTCCAGCGCATCCGGAGAGATCTCGACCGGCGGGGAGGGCGCTCCGGCTGCGCACGAGGCCGCGAAGGGCCCGAAGCGCGTGCAGCTCGAGAAGCCGCTGCCGCCCGGGATCGCGGCGCTCCTGCGCGCGCACTACGGCTGGGACGGCAACCCGCGCGGCCTGCTCACCGACCGGCAGTGGCACGTCGTCGCCGAGCTGCGCAAGACGCTCACGAAGGGCGGCGCCACGGCGAAGCGCGGCGACCCGAAGGTGCGCGCGGTGGACCTGGAGCACCTCGACGCCGTCTGCGCGGCCGTCGCCGGCGCGCGGCTCGAGAGCCCCGACGCCGCGGGGCTCGTCGCCCTGCTCCGGGTGCGCGACACGCGGCCGCAGACGCTGATCGACCGCGAGGCGGCGCAGCGCCAGGCCGACGAGCGCGAGGGCGCCGAGCGCCTCGCCGCGGCCGAGGCGTGGCTCGCCGGCGACGCCGACGCGCAGCGCGCGCTCGAGCGGCGACTGGCAGGCGTGCCCGACACGCCCGGTCTAGCCGGCACGCGCGAGCAGCTCCGCCGCGCGGCGGTCCTCGCGCTCTACGCCGCGCACGAGCGGGCTCCGCCGCTCGCGGCCGCAACCGGCTAACCGGGACTTTCGGGACGCCGGCGGCGCATCCGCCAGGGGGTCGCGACCTAACGACTTCTGCACATCTCCACACGCTTTGCACAGGGGATCCACATGCGCGACGACTTCGGCGCCCTGGAGGGCCGGACATGACGGACGACGCGGAGCTCGATGACCTCCTCGGCCTCGCCGACGGGGGCGAAGAGTCGGGCACGTTCAGCCTGGCGATCGCGCTGCTCCTGGTCGTGGCGGTGCTGACCGTCGACGACGCGCTCGCGTGGATCGCCCGCCACGGGCGCCGCCTCGGCGCGCGGTGGTGCGCGTGGCGGCAGCGGCGCGGGCTCGAGCGCGCGGACGAGCAACACCGCTGCGAGTGGGTCGCGCGCAAGCGGCGCGAGCTCAAGCGCGTCGAGCGCGCGGGACTACCGTGACCGCGTGGCGCAAGGCACTACGTCGGCGCGGGAACGTCCGCGGCCCCGCTCTCGGTGGGCGCCCAGCCTTCGCGCACGATGATAGGCGGCTCGAGGTCGAGCCCCGTGACGAGCTGCGCGCGCGCGTCGAGTGCCGACCGCCAGAGCCAGGCGCGCTGATGCTCGGTCAGTGCGTCGTAGAGCCGGGTCGCGATGTACACGAGGTCGCCGCGCCGAATGCGGCCCGCGAGCACGGCGGATTGGTACTCGTGAAACGTCTCGAACTGCACGCGGTCTCGATGTTGGCGGATCGAGAGCGTACCACGGCGCGCACGCGGCAGCATCCGCCGGCGCGACCTATCGCGCCCGACACCCCCGCGGCCGCGCGGCGCGTTAGGCTACGGGTCCGTCACCCAGTAGACGGGGTGAATCTCCCAGAGCGCCCGCACGGAGGCGTTGCAGCGCCCGTGCGAGCCGTCGGTCTTGTCGCGACGGCTCGCGCCGCCGCGGTGCTCGTTGTCGAAGAACGCGGGGCCGATGAAGCGCACTTTGATCGGCTCGACCACGTCGCCGCTCGCAAAGAGCTCGTCGTCGGGCACGTACCAGTCGAGGTCGAGTCGCGCTTGCTCGAACAGGGGGTCGAGCTCCGCCGGCGGGATCTCGACGATGATGCAGTTTTTCACGTCGCCTGACTTCGTGGCGGTGAGCTCGATGTGCCAGTCGCCGTCGCCTTCGCCCTTCTTGATGCGCCGCACCCAGCCGGCGACGCTGTAGACGTTGAGCTCCTTCCCCTCGCGGTCCTGGCATCGGTACGCCGAGCTGCTCGTCCATGCGGGCACGGTCCACTTGAGCATCGTGCCGATTGTCGTGCGCTTGGCCTCGAGCTCGGCGAGGCTCGCGTCCGTCTTCTCCGTCCAGCGGACGTGCTCCTCGTCGCACGCTTGTGCCGACGCACCGTGCGGTGCCGCTGCGAGCGCCGCCAGGAGCCAGCAGGCCGTTAGGCGCATGAGCACCTCACGATGGGAGGGGCGTGTCGAGACACTACGGACTCAGCCCGTGCGCGCAGAATCCCGGAGTCATGGTTACCGGCGGCTCCGGCACCTTGAGCGACTTGAGGTAGACGCGGTATGGGGTCCAGTCCTCGTAG
>JBJMNJ010000056.1:0-8465 GCA_045804325.1 Gemmatimonadaceae bacterium | reverse complement strand
CACGCAGTCGTACAGCCCCGAGGACACGGTGCCGATCGGCACGCCGGCGCCGGGCATCCCGCAGATCACCGCGAAGGCGGACAGCGTGGCGACGGTGGCGGTGCAGCTCAGCCGCGAGCTCCAGACGCAGATGGTGCGCGGGGGCGGCATCGCCGACATGCGGCGCACGGTCGCCGAGCTCAACGTGCTGGCGGGGCGGCTCAGCGCCGTGGCGGCCGAGCAGTCGCGCCAGCTCACGCAGACGCAGGTGCAGCTCCGCCAGACGCTGGCCGCCGTGGACCCGCGGGTGGTGGACAGCACGCTCCGCAACCTGCGGGCGGCGAGCGAGAACGTCGCGGCGCTCACGCGCGAGTTCCAGGGCACGTCGCGCCGCATCGACGCGCTGGTCGCGAAGGCGGATTCCGGGAACGGCAACGCCGCGCTGCTGCTCAACGACCGCGAGCTCTACGACAACCTGGTGCGGGTGACGACGAGCATGGACTCGCTGGTGAAGGACATCAAGCGGAATCCGGGGCGGTACATCAACGTGAAGGTCTTCTGATCGCGACCGGTACGAGGTCGTCGCGCCCGGTCCAGCCACCGGGCATCGATCCGCCGGCGACAGGCGACGGGCGACCGCTGCCGCCTGGCTAGCTGGCGGGTCGTCGTGATGTAGAACCCCCGGGAGGCCACCACTGGCATCCCGGGGGTCCTCGCCATCCGACCCGCCTGCTCGTCAGCAGCAGTCGCACCCGCCCGCCTTCGGCGGGCACCCGGCCCGTCGCCAGCGCCCGTCGCGTTCAGCGGTATCGCAGACCGGCGGACCGAAGTCGTTCCACCGCTTCCCGAAGAACCGGCGGTTCGGCGACGAGCCCGATCCGGAAGAACCCCTCGCCCCCCGGCCCGAACGCGTTCCCCGGCGTCACCACCACCTGCGCCGTGTCGATGAGGTGCTCGGTCCACCGCTGCGCGGTGAAGCCGCCGGGCACGGGGAGCCACACGAACATCGTCCCGCGCGGCGGGGAGCACTGCCAGCCGAGCGAGCGGAAGCCCTCGACGATCGCGTCGCGCCGCTCGCGGTAGTGCGCGACCGTCGGGGCGACGAGCTCGCGGTGGTGGTCGAGCGCGTAGGCCCCGCCCGCCTGGATCGCCGCCGGGGTGCCGTAGCCGGTGTTCGTGCGCACGGCGTGGAGCACGTCGATCACCTCGGCGTTCCCCACCGCCCAGCCGATGCGCGACCCCGCCATGTTGAAGCTCTTCGAGAACGAGTGCAGCTCGATGGCGACGTCCTTCGCGCCCGGCACCTCGAGCACGCTCGGCGCGCGGAAGCCGTCGAAGGTGATCTCGCTGTAGGCGAGGTCGGAGACGAGCACGATCCCGTGGCGCCGGCAGAAGGCGACGGCCTCCTCCCAGAAGTCGATCGTGGCCACCGCGCCCGTCGGGTTGTGCGGGTAGTTCAGGATGAGGATGCGCGCGTCGCGGAGGTGCTCCGCGGGCACCGCGTCGAGGTCGGGGAGGAAGCCGCGCGCCTCGCGGAGCGGGAGCGGATGCACGGTGCCCCCGACGAGCCCCGTGGCCCGCGCGTGCACCGGGTAATAGATGTCCGGCACGAGCGCGGCGCCGCGCTCGTCCACGTAGCCCATGGTGACCTGGGCGATGGCCTCCTTGGCGCCGCTCACGCAGAGCACCTCGCGCGCGGGGTCCACCGTCACGCCGAACCGGTCCTGCATGAACGCGGCGACCGCCGCGCGGAAGCGATCCGTGCCCGGGAAGGGCGGGTAGCGGTGCGTCGCGGGGTCGTGGTATGCGGTGGCGATCGCCTCCACCACGCCGGGCGGCGTCGGGAGGTCGGGGTTCCCCATGCCGAGGTCGATGAGCCGCGCGCCGCGGGCGCGGGCGGCCGCCTTGAGCTCGTCGAGCCAGGCGAAGACGTAGGTCGGCAGGTTGGCGAGCCGGCGCGTGGGCGCCGGGGACTTGTCGAGGACGGGCTGGGGGACGGTGGCGGACATCGGGCGGGTGGCGGGTTGCGTGGGCTTCCTGCTGAACTCTACACCAGATGCGTGCCTACGGCCCTCGGCCCGTGCCACCCAACCCTTTTCCGGGAGGGGGCGTCTGAGGGGGTGAACGGCACGTGACGATCACCAGGACTTCCGGGCCCTTGGACGAACGCCAGCTGGTCAGCAGCGTCCTCGCGGGGGACATGCTCGCGGCGCGCGCGCTGTACGACGCGCACGTCGCGCGCGTGCACCGGGTCGTCGGACGCTTCACGGGGGACCCGGACCTCGCGCAGGACTTCGCGCAGGAGGCGTTCATCCGCGCCTTCCGGCGGCTGCCCGAGTTCCGCTTCGAGTCCTCGCTCGGCACCTGGCTCTCGACCATCGCGGCGAGCGCCGCGCTGGACGGGCTGCGGAAGGTGAAGCGGTTCCGGAGCCGGGAGGCGGAGCTGGACGAGGCGGGGGAGGTGGGGACGGCGCGCCGCGAGGCGGAGCCGGACCTGAAGGTGAGGCTCGCGCGGGCCATCAACGGATTGCCGGAGATCTACCGGTCGGTCTTCATCATGTACGACGTCGAGGGGCACACGCACGAGGAGGTCGGCGCCGCGCTCGGGATCCCGAGCGGCACCTCCAAGGCGCGGCTCTCGGTGGCCAGGGCCAAGCTGCGCGAGGCGCTGGCCGACTTCGCGGGGGAATGGATCGCATGAGTGACGCTGAGCAGAGGTTCGCCGAGTGGACGCGCCGGGAGGCGGCGGGCTACAACCGCCTGCCGGACCCGACGGCCGAGGCGGTGGACGCGATGTGGGGAAGGATCGAGGGCTCCGTCGCGAGGACGGTGGCCGAGTACGAGTCCTCGGCCCTCGGCCCCCGGCCGATGGCCGAGCGGCAGCCGAGAGCGGTCGGGAGGACGTGGCCCGCGTGGAGCGTGGGCATCGCCGCCGCGCTCGTCTTCGGCGTCGGCATCGGGCGGTGGACGGCGCCGCGCGCCGTCGACGGGCGCGGTCCTCGGGGCAGCACGGTGATCGCCGGACGCGACAGCATCGTGCACGACACGTCGGCGGCCCCGCCGGCCGTCGTCGACCACCTCGCGCGCTCGGTCGTGTTCCTCGCCTCCTTCCGCGAGGACGCGCGGAGCGGGCAGGTGGGGAACGACGTGCGGGAACGCGGGCGCGACCTGCTCACCGCGACGCAGATCCTCATGGACTCGCCCGCGTCGCAGGACCCGCGGATGCGCGCGCTGCTCGAGGACCTCGAGCTCGTGCTCGCGCAGATCGCGCAGCTCAACCAGCGGCGCGGGGTCGAGGAGGCGCGCATCGCGACCGAGGCGATGAAGCAGCGCGACATCCTCCCGCGCCTGCGCACGGTGGTGCCGCGCGAGGCGCTGGACGAGACGGTGTCCGCGGCGGGCGCGGGAAACTAGAGGCAGCTCTCGGCCCTCGGCCTCGGCCGAGCGGCTGCCGAGGGCCGAGGGCCATCAATAAAAGTCGCCCCATCGGGGTCTGGAGGAGTCATGCGAACGGGAATCGTGGCGGCGCTCGGCGTCGCTCTGGTGGTGGCGCCGATCGGAGCGGCGGGGGCACAGCCGAAGGGGAAGCCGGGCGTGCCGCCCGCGCCGGTCGAGGCGCCGCGAAAGGCCCGGGGCCCGCTGCCGCCCGGCGTCCTCGAGGGGAAGGTCGTCGACGGCATGTTGGACATCGGTCCGATGCTCGACCTCGGAGTGATGCGCATGGACGTCGAGCCGGCGCTGGCCGGCGTCGGGCCCATGCTGGCCGACCTCGGTCCGATGCTGCACGGCCTCGGGCCCATGCTCGCGGATCTCGGTCCGACGATCGAGCCGATGATGATCGAGCCCATGGTGATGGAGCCCATGATGCTCGACCACGTGACCATCGAGCCGTCGATGGTCGAGTCGATCCTGCTCGGCACGAAGGGCGAGCTCACGCGGCTCGACGGGGCGCGCGAGGCGATCGAGGGCGCGCGCGTGATGCTCGAGGGAACGAAGCTCGTCGCGCACGGCACGTTCGGGGGTTCGGGCGGCGGCTTCGCCGACTTCCCGCGCGCGGCGTGGCTCGCGACGGACCAGGCGGACTCCACGTACCGCGAGGCACGCGATGCGCTGAACCGCGAGCAGTACGAGCGCGCGAGCGACCTGTTCCGCCGCATCTGGTCGAAGATGCCGCGCTCCGGCTACGCGGCCGACGCGCTCTACTGGGACGCGTTCGCGCTGTACCGCGCCGGCGGCGACGAGCGCCTCCGCGAGGCGCTCCGCCTCCTCGACCGCCAGGCGAAGGACTACCCGAAGGCCGGGACGCGCGAGAGCGCGGCGACCCTCGCGACGCGCATCCGCGGCCAGCTGGCGCAGAACGGCGACGTCGTCTCCGGCAAGGCGATCCGGGACCAGGCGACCCAGCAGGCGACGTGCGAGAACGACGACGTGCGCATCGCCGCCATCAATGCGCTCTCGCAGATGGACGCCGAGCGCGCGCTGCCGATCGTGCGCCGCGTGCTCGCGAGGCGCGACGAGTGCTCGGCCCCGCTGCGCGAGAAGGCGGTGTACGTCGTCTCGCAGCACCACCCGGCGGACGCCGACCAGATCCTGCTCGACGTCGTGAAGAACGACCCGAGCTCGCGCGTGCGGCGGCAGGCGGTCTACTACCTCGGCCAGACGCGCTCGGACCGCGCGATCGCCGCGCTCGAGCAGCTCGTGCGCACGTCGGACGACCGCGAGGTGCAGGAGCGTGCCCTCTACTCGCTCGCCGAGAACAGCGGCGCGCGCGCCGGGGAGATCCTGCGGGCGGTGGCCGAGAACGAGTCGGCGACCGAGTCGCTGCGCTCGAAGGCGATCTACTACCTGCGCGAGCGGCGCGGCGGCGACAACTCCGCCTACCTGCGGCAGCTGTACCCGAAGCTCAACAGCACGAAGCTCCGCGAGCAGGTCATGTACTCGCTCGGCGAGATCGGCGGCGAGGAGAACCTCCGCTGGCTGACGAACATCGCGATGGACACGACGGAATCGGTGAAGGTGCGCGCGGCGGCGCTGTATCGCGTGAGCGAGGCGCGCGGCTCGACGGCCGAGCTGATCTCGCTCTACGACCGCCTCCGCGGCCGCGAGATGCGCGAGCGCGCGCTCTACTACCTCGGGCAGCGCAAGGAGCCCGCGGCCACGGCGAAGCTCGTGGACATCCTCCGGAACGACCCCGAGCGCTCCGTGCGCGAGAAGGCGCTCTACCAGCTCGCGCAGCGCGAGGACGGCGCGGCGATCGACCGCGTGATCGAGGTGGCGAAGACGGACCCGGACCGCGACATGCGCCGCAAGGCCGTGTACTACCTCGGCCAGTCGAAGGACCCGCGGGCGATCAAGGCACTGGAAGAGATCATCGGCCAGTGAGGCCGGGAACAGGGAGCAGGGAACTGCTCGGCCACCCTGCTCCCTGCTCCCTGCTCCCTGACCCTCTGAATAGGAGCCATCCATGCGCTACCTGATCGTCCTCGCCTCCATGGTGACCGTGCGCGGCGCGTCCCAGCCGCCGCTGCTCGACCGCGTCAGCCGCGCGCCCGACGGCGTCGTGCGCATGAGCTACGCGGCGCGCGCGGGCGTGTGCGGCAACGGGACCTGGATCGTCACGCGCCCTCGTGCCGACGAGTGGGAGAATGATTGCGACGCCGGCCCGGTGCGCCTGTCGCTCACCGTGCGCGGCGGGCGCGTGCAGTCGCTGCGCACGTACGTGGGCGGGCGCTGGCGCGACGGCGCGTCGCCCGACGGGGGCGCGGTGACCGACCTCGGCACCGTCGGCGCGCCGGCGGCCGCGGAGATGCTCGTGGCCCTCGCGCAGCGCGACGACACGCCGGTGGCCGACCGCGCGCTCGGCGCGGCGGCGCTCGCCGACAGCGCGACGATCTGGCCGGCGCTCCTCCGCATCGCGAAGGACGCCAACTCGCCCACCCGGCTCCGCCGCATCGCCGTGCACCAGCTCGGCCAGGCCGCCGGCGAGTCGATCTCCGGCGAGCTCGGCGCCCTCGCCGACCGCGCCGACGAGGACCTCCGCGTGCGCGAGGCCGCGCTCTACGCGCTGTCGCAGCGCCCGCGCGGCGAGGGGATCCCCGCGCTCATCCGCATCGCGCGCCAGAGCCCGGAGCCGCAGCTCCGCAAGCGCGCCGTGTACGCGCTGGCGCAGTCGGAGGACCCGAGGGCGGTGGCGTTGTTCGAGGAGCTGCTGGTGAAGAAGGACTAGCGCTCGGCCGAGGGCCGCGGGCGGTTCATCCGGCGACGACCACTTTCACGACGACGAGACTCGCGACGAGAATCACGACGAGGCTCGCCACCACCGTCCCCACCACCGGCCTCCCCACGCCCTTCAGCGCGCGCACGTCCACGCCGAGCCCCAGCGCGGCCATCGCGACGACCGTCATGGCGCGCGAGACCTCGCGGAGT
The DNA here is from genome assembly GCA_045804325.1 of Gemmatimonadaceae bacterium. GTDB lineage: Bacteria > Gemmatimonadota > Gemmatimonadetes > Gemmatimonadales > Gemmatimonadaceae > JBJMNJ01. The sequence continues at coordinate 2,060 of JBJMNJ010000056.1, read as the reverse complement.
GGGCCGGCGACCGCGGCGGGGAGGAGGCCGGTGGAGCGCGCGGCCGCGAGGACGAGGAAGCCGACGATGAACCACGGGACGTACTTCCCGAGCCCGGCCGACCGCGCGCCCTCGCCGCGGTAGCGCAGCGAGTAGTAGAGCACCACGGGGCCGAGCATGAGGACGCGCACGAGCTTCACGAAGGTGCCCACCTCGCCGCTCAGCACGCTCACCGGGAAGCTCGCGGCGAGCACCTGCGGCACCGCGTAGACCGTCATCCCCGCGAGCACGCCGTACTGGTAGTACGACAGTCCGAGCAGCGGGACGAGCGCCGGGAGGCCGAGCACCATCGCGACGCCGAGCACCGCGGTGAAGGCGATGGCGGAGGCGACGTGCTCCTGCCGCGCGCCGATGGCGGGGGCGACGGCCGCGATGGCGGAGTTGCCGCAGATGGCGTTGCCGCAGGCGACGAGCACCGCGTGCTTCGGCTCGAGCCCCAGCAGGCGGCCGATCGCGGTGCCCGCGGCGATGGTGGCGACGACCGTGACGACGATGCCGACGAGCAGCGGCGCGCCGGCGCGCGCGACGACGGCGAGGTCGATCGAGGCGCCGAGGAGGACGATGGCCGCCTCGAGGACCTGCTTGGCGGCGAAGGCGATGCCCGGCGCCCAGCGCGGGCCCGGCTTCCACGCCGTGCGGACCGCCATCCCGAGCAGGATGGCGAGGACGATGGCCTCGACCACCGCGTGGCCGACGAGCCGCTCCTCCGCCCGCTGGAGCCCCCACGCGAGCAGCGCGAGGCCCGCGGCGAGCGCGACGCCGGGGAGCAGGCGTCCCGGCGACTTGTCAGGCTTCGATGGGGCGGTGGCCAGGGACGGACTCCGGTGGTAAGTAAGAGCGCGCTGCCAGGTCAATCTATCCGTCCCTCCGCACTCCGCCCATGCGCCGCTCCCTTCTGCTTCTCCTCGCCCCGACGCTCGCCGCCGCACAGCGTCCGGACACGACCGGCGAAGCGCTCCGCGCACTGCCGTTCGTGGACTACGAGCCGCGCTCGACGCTGGTGGTGCCCGAGCACAGGCCGACGCGCGCGAAGTACCCGTTCGTCGACGTGCACGGGCATCAGCGGATCGACATGACCTCCGATCAGATAGACAGGCTCGTCGGCGAGATGGACGCCATGAACATGCGCGTCATGGTGAACCTGAGCGGCCGGCAGGGTGACGCGCTCGCGAAGGGCGTGAGGGCCTACGACGCGAAGCACCCGCGGCGCATCGTCGTCTTCGCCAACCTCGACTTCCGCGGCATCGGCGAGCCGGGGTGGGGAGCGCGCGCGGCGGCGCAGCTCGAGCGCGACGTGAAGGAAGGAGGCGCCGTCGGCCTCAAGATCTTCAAGAATCTCGGCATGGACGTCACGGACGCGGAGGGCCGCGTCCCCACCGACGACCCGCGCCTCGACCCGGTGTGGCGCAAGGCGGGGGAGCTGAACGTCCCGGTGCTCATCCACACCGCCGAGCCGAAGGTCTTCGACGAGCCGGTGGACCGGCACAACGAGCGGTGGCTGGAGCTGACGCAGTTCCCCGACCGGCGGCGCGACGCGGCGCGCTACCCGGAGTGGGAGGTGCTCATGCGCGAGCAGCACAACGTCTTCCGGAAGCACAAGGGGACGCGATTCATCGCCGCGCACCTCGACTGGATGGGAAACGACCTCGCCCGCCTCGGCGCCCTCCTCGACTCGCTGCCGAACGTGTACACGGAGCTCGGCGCCGTGCTGCACGAGCTCGGACGCCAGCCGCGCGCGGCGCGCGCGTTCCTCGTCAAGTACCAGGACCGCGTGCTGATGGGCAAGGACACGTACAACGCCGAGGAGTACCGCACGTACTTCCGCGTGTTCGAGACGGCGGACGAGTACTTCGACTACTACCGCCGCCGCCACGCGTTCTGGAAGCTCTACGGGCTCGACCTGCCGGACGAGGTGCTGCGGAAGATCTACTACCGCAACGCGCTGCGGGTGGTGCCGGGGATCGACGCGAGTCAGTTTCCGCGGTAGACGCCCTCGGCCAGCAGAACCCTGACGAGACCAC